>NZ_CP030829.1:0-300000 GCF_003597675.1 Neorhizobium sp. NCHU2750
ATGAACGCCCATTCGAAATTGCCGTCCTTCGAATTCGACGAGAAGATTCTGCTGCAGGGCGCAGAGATCTCCCGTCGGCTCGACCAGCTGCGGATGGAGAAATTTCCACCGAATGCGAAAAAGACGCTGCGGATGTTCTCCATGGCTGAAGTCGCGCATTATCTCGGCGTCAGCCCCAATAATTTGAAGCGCCTGCATTTGGAAGGCAAGGGCCCGATCCCGACCACTGCGGCCGGCGGCCGGCGGTTCTATACCGGCGAGCAGATGCGCGAATTGCGCTTCTATCTCGACAAGACCGGAAAGTCCGACGCCAAGAAATACGTCCCCCATCGCAAGCCGGGTGACAAGCTGCAGGTCATTGCCGTCGTCAACTTCAAGGGCGGCTCCGGCAAGACGACCACGGCCGCCCACCTCGCCCAGCATCTGGCGCTGACCGGTCACCGGGTTCTGGCGATCGATCTCGATCCGCAGGCATCGCTGTCGGCCTTGCACGGCTTTCAGCCGGAGCTCGACAAGAACTCGTCGCTCTATGACGCAATCCGCTACGACAGCGAGCGCAAGCCGATTGGCGAGATCATCCAGCAGACGAATTTTCCGGACCTCGACATCATCCCGGCCAATCTCGAGCTGCAGGAATATGAATACGACACGCCGCTCGCCATGCAGACCTCGAACGAGGGCAAGCGTTTCTTTACACGTCTCGGCAAGCCGCTGCAGGATGTCGATGACCGTTATGATGTCGTGGTGATCGATTGCCCGCCGCAGCTCGGCTACCTGACGCTGACAGCTCTGACGGCCGCGACCTCGGTTCTGATCACCGTCCATCCGCAGATGCTCGACCTGATGTCTATGAGCCAGTTCCTGCTGATGCTCGGCAACATCACCAGGACGATCAAGCGTGCCGGTGCCAATGTCGAGATGGACTGGTTGCGGTATCTGATTACCAGATACGAGCCTACCGACGTGCCGCAGGCCCAGATGCTCGGCTTCATGCAATCGATGCTGGCGGAAGAAATCCTCAAGAACCAGATGGTCAAGTCGACGGCGATCTCCGATGCCGGCCTCACCAAGCAGACGCTTTACGAGGTCGACCGCAACAATTTCATCCGCGGCACCTATGACCGGGCCATCGAATGCATGGATGGCGTCAATTTCGAGATCCAGGGGCTCATTCATCGTGCCTGGGGGAGAATGTGATGCCGTTGACCGCCGTCAAAACGCGGAGTTTTCTCAATGCCCGCAGCGGGCTGGAGAGAATGAAGGAGGCTGCCCGTGGCGCGTAAAAACCCGTTTGCCAACCTGATGAACGACGACCGGCCGGATAACGGCGTCGCGCTCGACTATACGGTCAAGGGAGCGTCGCGCTCGATCATCTCGACAATCGACGAACTGGCGGAGCGCGCCGACAAGATGCTGGAGGGCGAGACGGTCGTCGAACTGTCTCCTGCCGATATCGACGTGTCCTTCATTCGCGACCGTCTGGAAGAGGATAGGCAGGAGTTCGAGGATCTGGTTGCCGCCATCCGCGAACAGGGCCAGACGAGCCCGATCCTGGTGCGCCCCCACCCGCAGCAAGATGGCCGCTACATGGTCGTCTTCGGCCATCGCCGCCTCAAGGTGGCGCGGACACTCGGCCGAAATGTTCGCGCCGTCGTCAAGCCGATCTCCGACCGGGAACATGTCATTGCCCAGGGGCAGGAGAATTCCGCCCGCGCCGACCTGTCCTTCATCGAAAAGGCAACCTTCGCCCGCAGGCTCACTGAACTGCAATATGACAGCGACAGCACTACCGTGATGGCTGCCCTGTCGATCGACAAGGCAACGCTGTCGAAGATGCTGTCGGTCGCCAACATGCCCTATGACATTCTCGAGGCGATCGGCGGTGCGAAGTCGCCAGGCCGAGACCGCTGGTACGAGCTGAAGGGGCTTCTCGAAAAGCCCGCCAACCTGGCGAAACTACGCGAAGTATTGGCGGCGACCGATCTCGATGGCATCAATGGCGACGCGCGCTTTGCCTTCGTCATGGATGCCCTCACCCGCAAGAAGATCGTCGGCTACCTGAAGTCGCCGAAGAAATCGAAATGGGCACCGAAGGACAAGAGGGTTTCGGCAGAGATCCGCAATGACGGCAAGAATTATACGCTGGCCCTCAAGGCCAAGGAGGCTGTCGGCTTCGGAGAATTCATCGCCGAAAACCTCGACGACCTTTATGCCGCATATCGTCGCGTCAACAGCAAGGAATAGAAGCCACCAAAAGAAAAAAGCCCCCAAAACGTTTCCGTCGTGGAAGCTTCTCTCTGATTAAGCACCTGTAGAATCGCATTTCCACGAATCCCAGTCAAGTCATTTTGGCACCGTTTTGGTGAGTGGATTTCTTTTGCCTGAAGAAAGGTGAAGGGAACGATGCGAACTGGACAAGTCACGACGCCTTTCGGGCGGCGGCCGATGACGCTTGCCCTGGTCAAAGGGCAGCTTCAAACGCCTGCCGGCCAGGCGAGCCGTCCCGTCGAGAAATGGAAAGTGTTCCGCGATATCGCGGAAGCGCGTCAGCTGCTTGGTCTTCAAGACCGTGCGCTTGCGGTTCTCGACGCGCTCCTGACCTTCTATCCGAGTAATGAATTGTCATCAGAAGACAAGCTGGTGGTGTTTCCGTCGAACGCGCAGCTTTCCGTGCGTGCCCATGGCATTGCCGGCACGACGCTGCGGCGCCACCTCGCAGCACTGGTCGAGGCGGGGCTGATCCATCGCCGCGATAGCCCGAACGGCAAGCGCTATGCCCATCGCGGACAGGGCGGCGAGATCGAGGATGCGTTCGGTTTCGATCTTGAACCGCTATTGCTGCGCGCTGCGGAACTGGCAGCCCTTGCCCAGCAGGTGGCGGCCGAGCGGATCCGGTTCAAGCGGGCCAAGGAAGCACTCACTCTGTGCCGCCGCGATATTCGCAAGTTGCTGACGGCCGCCATGGAAGAGGGCGCCGAGGGAGATTGGGGCCAGATGGAAGAGATCTATGTGTCGCTGATCGCCCGCCTGCCACGCGCGCCAAGCCGTGAAAATGTCGAAGCGACACTCGACGAAATGGCGATGCTGCGCGAAGAGATCGTCAATCGATTGGAAATGCAGGTAAAAACACAAAAAACAGACGGCAATGATGGCCAAAATGGGCGTCACATACAGAATTCAAATCCCGAATCCATCCATGATCTTGAACCCAGCTCCGAAAAAGAGCAGGAGGCGAAACCAGAGCCAACCAAGGTGCTGCAGAGCGAGACGCTGAAGGCATTTCCGCTCAGCATGGTGCTGAGGGCCTGCCCGCAGATCGGTGATTATGCGGTGGGCGGCGCGATTTCCCATTGGCGCGAATTCATGGCGGCCGCCGTTGTCGTTCGATCGGTGCTGGGCGTTAGCCCGTCGGCCTATCAGGATGCCTGCGAGATCATGGGGCCTGAAAATGCGGCGGTTGCGATGGCTTGCATCCTGGAGCGGGCGGGACACATCAATTCGCCCGGCGGCTATCTGCGCGATCTGACATCGAAGGCGCGGCGCGGCGAATTCTCGCTCGGTCCGATGCTGATGGCACTGATGCGGGCCAATGGCAATGGAACCCGGCTGGCCGGATAGCGGTGTGGGCAGGGCTTGAAGATCGACATTGGTCCTATCTTCAAGCCCTGCTCTCCCCGTTTATGGCGTTCGCAAGCTGTTGCAATAATTGATGTTCAAAGACGCTGCCGGCAAAGTGACATAGCTATGTGATGCTATCTTTGCCGGCTTATCACGAGACCCGTCATCCGCGCGAAAATATGATTTCCGCTGTCATATTTTATGTATATGGTGCCGGACACCTTTCCCGCCCGACGACACCTTCACTGTAAAGCCATCAATCTTTCCGCCATGACGAGCAAGCCACCTAGCCTGATCCAGGTCTTGAGCGAGAGCTATGGCGAACTGGTAAGCTATCTGACGCTGCGGCTCGGCGGTCGTTCGGAAGCGGAAGACGCCTTTCAGGACACTTTTCTGAAAGCCCAGGGTATTGTCTCTACGCCGGAAATCGCGAACCCGCGCGCTTATGTATTCCGCATAGCGGAAAATGTTGCGATGGATCGCCTGCGGAGACGGGTCGCTCAAAGACGCTACCTTTCGACCGATGATATTCCGGAGGCGCCCGCCGATATCGCCACCGCCGAACAGATTGTCGACTACCGGCAGCGCCTCAAAAGGCTTGAGGTCATCATTGACGGCTTGCCCGCACGCCAGCGGCAGGTCTTTCTCATGCATAAGTTCGATGGCATGAGCCATGCCGAGATCGCGCGCGAGCTCGGCATTTCCAGGAGCGGGGTTGAGAAACTCATCATGAAAGCGCTCTCGACCTGCCGACAGAAGATGGACGATCTCATTGATTGACGGAAATTTGCAGATCATGGTGAGGCGATGTCGCCTGGATTTCGTCTTTATGGCAGTACGGTCGGCGTATTTCAGCCGGATTCGTCGGTGGATCAGATGACAGGCAGGAAAGATCAGATCAGCGAGAGCATCGATGACGAAGCACTGAGGTGGTTCGTGCTGCTCCATTCCGGCCATGCGACGGATCACGACCGTGCCGAGCACGCCAAGTGGATATCTGTCGATGCCTCGCACCTGCAGGCCTATATGCGGCTCGGCTCGATCTGGTCGGATATGGATGCCTTGGGCGATCCACGGAAAAGGAACCGCCCCATGGCCGGCAGGCCTCGATTGAGCCGCCGGGCGATCCTGGCAGGTGGCGCGAGCGCGGCCGCCCTCGGTATTGTGGGCTATCAGCTGCCCCTGGGCGCCTGGCTCAGCGACTATTCCACCGGCACGGGCGAACAGAAGACGGTCCAGCTGGCTGATGGTTCGACCGCGAGCCTCGATGCGGATACATCGATTTCGCTCGACTTCACCGATCGCCAGCGCTCGATCAGGCTAATCCGTGGACGCGCCTATTTCGATGTTGCCAAGGACAGCAGCCGCCCATTCGTCGTGCATGCCAAGGATGGCCGCACGACCGCGCTTGGAACACGTTTTCTCGTCCACCAATGGGATGACAGCGTTACGGTATCGGTCGAAGAAAGCGCGGTTGCCGTCGTCGCGCCGGACAGGTCGCAGGCGGTTGTCCACCAAGGCCAGGATATCTCCTATGCCCTGGGCGGCGGCGTGAGTGCGCTCGAAACCGCCGATCTCGATGCCGATACCGCCTGGCGGCGGGGAAAACTGATTTTCCAGAACCGGCCGCTCGGCCAGGTCGTCTCCGATGTCAATCGATACCGGTCCGGCATGATCAGGATCATGGATGCGAAACTGCGGACCATGCGCATCAGCGGCATCTTCGACATCAACCATCCCGATGGGGTGCTGGACGCTATTACCAGTGCACTGCCCGTCCGCCCGGTCCGCCTGACGAAATACGTCGTGCTTCTACTTGCGGCATGACCAGCCGGAAGAAAGTTGATTATTTTTTTCAACAATGGGTGAGGAACCTCGCCTCGAGAATCGTCATGACCTCGAACGGGTGTCGAGCGCACCTTCAAAAGATCATGACGGAGTTCTGGTGGGGCAATGGCGAGTATAGTCGAGTTTTCCTTCAAAGGCAGGTCCACTGCGTTCGGTTTGGTGGCGTTGCTGATGGCGTCAGCGTCTTTTACGCCGGCTGAAGCACAGCAACCGGCGGCCAAGAGCGAGCGCTCGGCTACCCTCCACTATACGATTGCGGCCGGGCCACTGGGTTCGGCCATCATCCGGTTTGGCGATCAGGCTGGTGTTCAGGTTCTTTATCGGGCTGCCCTCGTCGAGGGGAAGACGACACAGGGCCTTTCTGGAAGTTACACGCCGGCGGAGGCCTTGAGCCATCTTCTGTCGGGGACGGGCCTGTCCTTCAGCTTCTCCAACGCCAATACGGTGACCCTCGCCCCAGTCGGCAAGTCGGCGGATGCGAGCGGCACTGACCCGGCAACCACGCTTGCGCCGATCACAATCACGACCGCGAAAGATGGCACGACAGGCTATGTCGCGACCCGCTCCATGGGCGGTATGAAGACCGATACGCCACTGATCGAAACGCCCGCTTCGGTCTCGGTCGTCACGCGCCAGCAGATCACCGACCAGGCCGCCAAGAGCATCTCCCAGGCGCTCCGCTATACGCCCGGCATCGTCGCGGAACAGCGCGGCGTCAACGAAGATTCCCTTGAATATCTCTATAGCCGGGGGTTCCAGGCAAACACCTATCTCGACGGCCTGCTGATCCCTTTCACTGGCTTCAATATCACGACGCGGGACGCCTATCTTATCGACAGTATCGAAAGCATCCGCGGTCCGGCCTCCGTACTTTACGGTCAGACCCCGCCCGGCGGCATTGTCGACGTGCGCACCAAACAGCCGCTCGATACGCCTTACCATGACGTCTTCGTCGAGACCGGCAACCATGACCGGTTGCAGAGCGGCTTCGACTTCGGCGGGCCGGTCGCGGGGACCGACGATCTCTATTATCGCCTCGTTGCAACGGGTCTGACGACCCATACGCAGACCGATTTCGTCGATCAGAAGCGTTTCGCCATCGCCCCTTCGTTCACGCTGAAACCGGACGAAGATACCAAGCTGACCGTCACCGCAAACTACCAGCGGGATCCCAACGCCGGCGCCTTCAATTATGTTCCAGCCGTGGGCACCGTGCTTCCCGGCGTGGTTTCCATTCCAAGGTCGTTCAACACTGGCGATCCGGGCTATGATTCCTACAGCAAGACCGAGGCATCGATCGGCTATGCCTTCGAGCATCGTTTCAACGACGTGTGGCAGGTGAAACAGAATTTCCGCTACCTCTACAACGACCAGAACATCCGCCATGTCGGCGACGGATCGAGTTACGATTCCACCGGCACAGAGCTCAATCGGGTCGCCTACAACAATTTCGGCACGGTCAACGCCTATACGGTCGACAACCAGGCAATCGCCACCTTCGACACCGGGCCTTTGAGCCATCAGGCCCTCTTCGGCTTCGACTACCAGTACATCCAGTACAATCACCACCTCTATTACGGTGGCATTACCGATCCGGCATCGCCACCGCTCAGCATCACCGACCCTGAATATTATCAGCCCATCCCGACACCGACCTTCATGCTGGGCACCTCGAACAAGACGCGCACCGAGCAGGAAGGCCTTTATGCGCAGGATCAGGTCAAGCTCGGTAACGCGACCCTCGTCGGCAGCTTGCGGCAGGACTGGGCGCAGACGAACATCGTGTCCTACAAGGATGGAAGCGTCACCGACCAGGACGCCGATGCGCTGACCGGCCGTGTCGGCCTGATCTACAATTTCGAAAACGGCCTCGCGCCCTATATCAGCTACTCAACCTCGTTCCAGCCGCAATCCGGCACGACGGACACCGGAGCGGCGCTCAACCCGACAAAAGGCAAGCAGATCGAAGTCGGTCTCAAGTATCAGCCGACGGGATGGGACAGCTATGTCACGGGATCGCTGTTCGACCTGCGCCAGACGAACGTCACCGTATCGAACTCTCTTTATCCCGGCTCGGTGACGCAGACGGGCGAGATCCGCTCGCGCGGCTTCGAATTCGAGGCGCATGCCTTCCTGACCGATGACCTGCAGGCGATTGCCAGCTACACCTATAACGACGTCAAGAACACGCGTGCCACGGCATCGATTCAGGACAATGCGCCGGCGGGCATCCCCTCCAACATGGCGTCGCTATGGCTCTCCTACGACATGCCCGACACCATGGTTCCGGGCCTGAAGGTCATGGGCGGCACGCGCTTCGTGGGCAAGAGCTATGGCGACCCTGCCAACAGCTTCAAGGTGCCGTCCTACACGCTGTTTGATGCCGGCATTCAATATGACTTCTCGAAAGTCATGCCGAGCGCGAAGGGCCTGACGGCATCGCTCAACGTCACCAATCTTTTCGACAAGACCTACGCAACCTGCACGACGCTCGTCTATTGCACCTATGGTGATGGACGCAGTGTCTTCGCCAGCCTGCATTACACATGGTAACCGGGCACTGACCATGTCGAATGCTGGTCATGGGAGGTATTCTGCAGCAAGGCCTTCAGGCACAAGCCGAAGGTCCGTGTTGCTGGCTCTGCCTGCTTTCTGGCTCGGATCGGCGCTGTCCGCAAGGGCAGCGCCGCAGCAAGGGGAGGCGGCAACCCGTATCGCCTCGCTCAACTGGGCCATGAGCGAAACCCTCTATGCCCTGGGCATAAAGCCGGTTTGCGCCGCCGAAATCAACGGCTATGACCGGCTCGTCGGCTATCCTGCGACACCTGAAGGTGTGCCGGATGTCGGGTTCCAAGGCGATCCCAATCTCGAATTCCTGTCCAGCCTGAAACCTGACCTCATCCTTATCCAGTCCTGGCAGGCCATGGCACGCCCGGCTCTGGAGCGGTTTGCCCGCGTCGAGAGCTTCTCGATCTATAACCGCGGCCAGGGCGATCCCGTCGATGCCGCACGCGAGGCCGCCACACGGATCTCGGCACTGGCCGGTTGCCCGGACAAGGGCGAAGCCCTGCTCATCGGGACGGACACTATCTTCCGCGATTGTGCAACACGGCTGAACCGGAATGGCGATCGTGCGGTTCTGCTGGTGCAGGCCCTGTCACCGACCAATCTCGTCGTCTTCACCGGCGGCAGCCTGTTCGACAGCGTGATGAAGCGTATCGGCCTTACAAATGCATGGTCCCGTCCACCGACCTTGCTATGGGGAAGCACCCAGATTGGCGTGGATGCCCTGGCCGACTATCCGGATGCGGACATCGTCTGGATGGCATCGCCCGATGGAGGTACCTCCCAGGCACTTTTCAAAAGTGACCTATGGAGGCAGCTTCCGCAGGTGGCGAATGGCGCCGTCCGCCAATTGCCGCTGGTCTGGGGGTTTGGCGCACTGCCGACCGCCGAGCGCTTTGCTAGACTGATCACCGCACAACTGACGGGGATTGCGGGATGATGCTTGCCGAACCTGTCCCGGTGCACCATCGTCGCCGGTGGATCCAGCGTGCCGCCATTCTCCTGCCTTTGCTCCTGTGCATCGCGGTCACGGCCCTGCATTTTAGCCGCAGCTTCACCGGCGCCAACTGGTGGGAACTTCTCTCCGGCACGCCGGCGGGAAACATGCAGGTCGCAATCCTCTATTATTCTGCGCTTCCGCGGCTCGCCATCGCATTGCTCGCCGGCGCGTGCCTCGGACTTGTCAGCACCGTCCTGCAGGTCGTGCTGCGCAATCCGATCGCGGAACCGGCGACGCTTGGCATGTCGGGCGGTGCGTCACTGGCCATGACGGCCGCATCGCTCTGGGCACCGGCTGTGCTCGACGGTTACCGCTCCGGCATTGCTTTTGCCGGCGCAGGCCTGGCGCTGCTCATGGTTCTGGGGCTGGCTTTCGGGCGTACGCTCTCACCGCTCCGCCTCATTCTCGGCGGTCTTGTCGTCAGTCTGCTCTGTGGTAGCGTTAACGCCCTCCTCGTGCTGCTGCACCACGATACATTGCAGGGCATCTTCATCTGGAATGCCGGGTCACTGGTGCAGAACGACTGGCATGCCGCGAAATGGCTCGCAACCGAAGCCGGCGCGGCTCTGGTTTTCTTCCTGCTTCTTTCACGGGTGCTGACCGTGCTGCATCTGGAAGATGACAGCGCCCGCAGCCTCGGGCTCTCCTTATTCCATATCCGACTGGCGGCATTGATCGGGACAGTGCTGACGACTGCGTCCGTGGCCAGTGCAATCGGTGTCGTGGGCTTTCTGGGGCTGGCCTCATCCACCATCGCGAGTGCCTTGGGCATACGATCATTTGCCGGCCGCCTGATCGCTTCGGCAGCGATCGGCGCGGTGATGCTGGCCACGGTGGATCAGGGGCTGCAATTGCTGACGGGTGCGTTCGGTGAAATCCCGGCGGGCAGCCTCACGGCATTGCTCGGCGCGCCACTGATGTTATGGCTTTTGCCGAGGCTCACCTCTCCGCCCGAAGGAGATCGGAGCGGACTTGGCATAAGCCAACGCAGGGGCGATCACCGGCTGGCGATCATCCTGCCGATTGTCGCCCTGATCGCTCTGCTCTGGCCGGCAGTGATGCTGACGCATGATGGAATTCACTGGCATTTGGCTGGTCTCGCGCAAATGGAAAGCGCGCTGTCCTGGAGAGGTGCGAGGACACTTGCGGCGGCGAGCGCCGGCTTTTTGCTGGGCGTGGCCGGTACGCTGATGCAGCGCATCACGGGCAATCCGCTGGCCTCGCCGGAAGCGCTGGGGATTTCGTCCGGGGCCGCGGTCGGCGCATTGGTGTCGATCCTGGTGATAGCGCAACCAGACAAGGCAACACTGGTCACCTTTGCGGCGCTCGGGGCCCTGTTGACTCTCGCGGCCGTCTTCGGCTTTGCCAGGCGGGGGCAGTTTTCACCCGAACGCATGCTGCTTGCCGGTATTTCAGTCAGCACGCTGTTCAGCGGGCTGGTCACCTTTCTGCTCGCCACGGGAGATCCGCGCATGCGCGTCTTCATCGGCTGGATGGCCGGTTCCGTATCCCGGGCGACGCCGACCGATGCGGGCATCGCCTTCGCGATCGCAGTGTTTGCGACAATCCTTCTTCCGCTGCTGCGGCGCTGGCTCGATATCTGGCCTATGGGAGAGATCACCGCCCAGGCGGTCGGCGTCAACCGCAGGCAGTCTCGCTTGTCGCTGTTTGTCATCATCGCTGTCATGATGGCAGCGCCGACGATGCTTGTCGGGCCATTGAGTTTTGTCGGCCTCATGGCGCCGCATATCGTGCGCATGGCGGGAGTGGCACGTGCGATACCGCAATGCATCGCAGCGGGTGTCACAGGCGCGCTCATCGTTGTCGCAGCCGATCTGATCGGCCGAACCCTGCTGTTTCCCTATGAGATGCCGGCTGGTCTCATGGCCTCACTGATCGGTGCCCCTTTCTTCCTCTGGATCATGCATAGACGCTCCATATAAGGTTGGCTGTCACTGATCCGTAGCCGGGCACGGTCCGTGACGAAACACGAACCGCTGAGCGGGGGCGCTCTCCCGACAAATCAACGGGCCAGGCAGTTGGTCCCACAGTGTGATGGCGAGTTTCGTTGCCCAATCTCTTCGGACAGTCTAGATCACCGCTACCGTCGCGTGATGACGGACGGGCCTCAAGACAACTGCGAGCGAAGACCATGCTGATCAAGCAGAGCGACTATCACCGGATCTATCGGGTCATCAACAGCCTGCTTGTTGCTGCGAATGCCGACCCGGCAACAGCCTCGATGTATTTCTCGACATTCGGTGCCTTCATCCTCAAACAGCATTACAAGCTTGACGCAGCGCCGAAAGGCGGGCTGGCAGCCTACAGGCTTGGCGACACGACGATCCTTTTTGCTGATCATCGTGAGGACGGATATGTCACCGGAACCGGCGAAAACTTTCATTGCTGGGTCGAGGCCGAAGGCTGGATGATCGATTTCATGGCACCGGCACTGCCGCAAGCCGCAGGCAATATCGCCCTGCCCTCGCGTATGCTTCAAAAGCCGATGTCCGGGATGGCGTCATCGATCAATCATCTTGATAAGTCGGGCGACTTCTTCTGCAAGCATGAACAGGAGGCGATGGCGCGCAATTTTTCAGACTGGCAAAAGCATGCGATGATCGGTGACATGGCAAGTGTTGCCGCAAAATGGTTTCGCAAGTCACCCAAGCAGATGCCCAGTTCGATCTCGATCGAAGAAGGCGATGGTAATGCAAGGACCGTGCCGCTGATCGGCAATACGCTATCCGGTTCCTGGTGAGACCGGAGATCTGACCAGTCCAATCCATGAGACCGCAATGCGGCTTTGCTCATGATGACGGAAGAAACGGAAATCTGGATGCGGGCACTGTGAGAGGGAAGCCAAGGACTTCGCCGGCTGAAACGGTGCTTTGCGACCGGCAAAAATGATGATATGTTCACTTTATGTTCATATCCGCTGAACCCCACTCCGGACTTCCCGGTAGCGCCATGACCGATAGTCCTCCGGTCGCAGAAAACCTTCGTAAAATCATCCATGTGGACATGGATGCCTTTTACGCGTCGGTCGAGCAGCGGGACAATCCGGAGCTGCGTGGCAAGCCGCTGGCTGTCGGCGGTGCGGCGGCACGCGGCGTGGTGGCGGTGGCAAGCTATGAGGCGCGCAAGTTCGGGGTCCATTCCGCCATGCCCTCGGTGACTGCCGCACGCAAATGCCCGGATCTGATTTTCGTGAAGCCGAGGTTTGAGGTCTATCGGGCCATCTCGCAGCAGATCCGTGAGATATTTGCGGAGTATACGCCCCTGATCGAGCCGTTATCGCTGGATGAGGCCTATCTCGACGTCACGGAAAACCTGAAGGGTATGCCGATCGCCACGGAGATCGCGCAGGAAATCCGGGCGAAGATTAAGGAGGTGACCGGCCTCAACGCGTCCGCGGGTATTTCCTACAACAAGTTCCTTGCCAAGATGGCGTCCGACCTCAACAAACCGAATGGCCAGGCGGTGATTACGCCAAAGAACGGACCGGCTTTCGTCGAGGGACTGGCCGTCAAGAAATTCCATGGTGTCGGGCCGGCCACGGCAGAGAAGATGCATCGGCTCGGGATCGAGACGGGCGCGGATCTCAAGGCGCAGTCGCTGCCCTTCCTTACCGAGCATTTCGGCAAGTCCGGTCCCTATTTCTATGGCATCGCCCGCGGCGTCGACAACCGTCAGGTTCGGCCCGACCGCGTGCGAAAATCTGTCGGCGCCGAAGATACATTCATGCAGGACATTGACGCCCTGGATCTGGCGACACACGAGTTGAAGCCTCTGGTCGAAAAGGTCTGGGCTTACTGCGTGGCCAAGGGTTTCAGCGGCAAAACCGTGACGGTGAAAATCAAGTATTCCGACTTCACGCAGGCGACGCGCAGCAAGACGGCCGCGCAACCCTTTGCTGACTGTACTGCAATTCTTGAAGCGGCGTCCGGTCTGCTCGCTACAGTCCATCCGTTCAAACGATCCATCCGCCTGCTGGGCGTGACTTTGTCTTCGCTCACCCACGATCAGGGTGAAGACGGCTGCGAGGATCAGCCTCAGCTGGATTTCGGCATGTAGATAGAAACGAAAAAGCCTGCGCGGGAGGAGTGCGCAGGCTTCTCGAAATGATTGGACATCGGCTGGGAGGAGGGGTGCCGCTGTCCCTTCAGGCTGCCCTTGGGAGGAGGAGTGGGCTGCCCGAAAAACAAAGCTACGCGGGAGGAGGTGCGTCGCTTTGTTGACATCCCTTTTACACTAACTGCCGCATCACGTTAGCGGTATGGCCGCAGCTCAGCTATGTGTCTTTTGCAAGTCGACAGGGAAGATAGCCTAAGTTTAAGCCATCAATTCCGAAGCGGATCGAAAAACTGTCCGAAACCCGTTCGGAGGATCGGCTTTCGGAACTTTTGTCCTTGCCTCGGGCCGTTCCTCTACAGATCGGCCCGAGGTCTGATCATACCCGAGACGGCGTTACGTCATCAGAAAGCCGCCGGTGACGTTCAGGGCCTGACCGGTCATGCCACTCGCGCCGTCGCTCATCAGGAACATCAGCGCCGAGGTCACTTCCTCGGGCGTTACGAAGCGGTTCATCGGAGCGGCACTTTCCCATTCCTTGCGCATCTGGGCGACGGATTTTCCTTCCACTGCGCCCTGCTTGGCCATGACGTCCTCGATCCGGTCGCCTTCGATCGGGCCCGGGCAAACGGCATTGACGCGGATGTTGTACTGGGCAAGTTCCAGCGCCAGCGTCTGGTTTAGACCGAGGATCGCCCATTTCGAGCAGACATAGTCGCCGCGATAGGGCAGACCGCGGCGGGCGACGTTGGAGGCGGTGATGCCGATCACGCCTTCCTTGCGGGCGATCATCAACGGGATGACGGCCTGCGTCACAAGCATCGTGCCAGTCAGGTTGATGTCGAGCGTCTCGCGCCAATGGTCGAGAGGCATGTCCTTGATCAGGCTGTAATGGCCGTTGAAGCCGGCATTGCTGATCAATACGTCGACGCGGCTGTCGAAGAAGTCGGCCGCGCCGGCGACGGCCGCCGTCACCTGATCCTTGTCGCGCACATCCGCCTTGAAAATCTCGCAGCGGCGGCCTTCCGCCAGAATGGCTGAACGTGTCTGCGAGGCATCGCCGAAATCGATGACGGCGACGTCGGCGCCCTCCCTGGCAAAGCTCGTGGCGATGGTGCGGCCAAGTCCTGCGGCCGCACCCGTGATGATCACGTTCTTGTTCTGAAAGCGCATGGTAGTCCTCCTTACTTCGAATACTGTCTCAGGATGTCTTCCCTGACGGTGACGCCGAGGCCCGGCTTGTCGGGAACAGGAAGGCAGCCGTCCTCCAGCGCGAAACGTTCCTCCAGAAGGTCGTCGCGCAGGGGATTGTGCTTGCGGTCGAACTCGATCACCGGTTGGTTCAAGAGTGCGATCGGATTGGCGGTATGCGGGAAGGACGGGATGGTCGACACCGCATGCAGCGCGGCGGCGACGGCAATGCCCGATCCCCAGACGTGTGGGATGGTCGCCACGCCATAGGCATTGGCAAAGCCGAGCACATGGGTGAAGGCCGTCAGGCCACCGCAGACCGCGAGATCCGGCTGAACGACGTCGACGCATCCGCCGGCGATGAAATCGCGGAAGCCGTAGCGGGTGTATTCGCACTCGCCGCCGGCGACGGGGATCGGGTTTTCGGCCCTGACCTTGCGATAACCCTCACGGTCCTCCGGCGGCACCGGTTCCTCGAAGAAGAGGATGTCGAGGTCTTCCATCATCCGGCCCATGCGCACGGCCGAGGCCGCGTTGTAGCCGTGGTTGGCGTCGACCATGATACCGATATCGGGACCGACCGTCTTACGGATGACCTTCAGCCGTTCGAGATCGTCCTTCAGCGACAGGAGGCCGATCTTGACCTTGAGCAGCCCGAAGCCGGAATTGGTGTAGCCCGAAGCCTCGACCTCCAGCGCCTTGAGGATGGAGCCGAGATCGTCGAACTTTTCGGGATAGTAGCAGCCAGTTGCATAGGCCGTGATCTTGTCACGGAACCGGCCGCCGAGCATTTTCCACACCGGCAGACCGGCCGCCTGGCCGGCGATATCCCAGAGCGCGATGTCGATTGCCGACATTGCCTCGATATAGGGGCCGCGCTGGCCGAAGTCGCGCGAGAAGGCATAGAGCTCTTCCCATATCCGCACCGGTTCGGTCGGATCGCGGCCGATCAGGCGCGGCGCGAGAACGGAATCGACGCAGGCCGCGACCGGCTCGGCCGGACCATATTGCCCCCCCTCACCCCAGCCGACGAAGCCGCTGTCGGTCTCGATGCGGACGAGGTAGCTGTTGCGTTCCGGGAATGCAGCCTGGGAGGAGTAAAAGGTCTTGTCACCAAGCGGAACACGAAGCTGGTGTGAAGTGATCGATCGTATTTTCATTCGCTATTTCGCCATTGGTTGGTGGAACGTATCGAGATGGGAAAGCAGTCTGTGGCGTGAATTATCGAGATGCTTGCGCATGGCCGCCGCTGCACCGGTGGCATCCCGTTCGCAGATCGCTTTCATGATCTCGATATGCTCGGGAAGCGCGACCTCATAGGAGCGCGGCAGGTTCTGAATGATGGCGTTCTGAACCCAGCGGAACTGGCCCATCTGGCTCATGAGCAGCCTGCGCAGGCGCCGACTGCCGCAATAATCCCGCGCGAGATCGTGGACGCGGCGGTCGCGGTCGCCGAGCGCACTCTTGTCTTCCGTGTCCAGCACCGATTTCAGCGCGAGATAGCCTGCCTGGGCCTTCTGGGCGACATCGAGCGGAATGAGCGGCGTGGCCAGTTCGACAGCCAGACATTCGAGCCCGATCCGGACATCGAAGATCTCCTTGACGGTCTCCTCATTCATCGGTGCGACATAGACGCCCTTGCGCGGTTCGACGGTGACGAAGCCCTGGACTTCCAGGGCCCGGATGGCATCGCGAAAAGGCGTGGAACTGACGTTCCACTTCTCCTGGTAATCGGCGAGCGTGACGCGCTGCCCCGGAAGGACGCGCCCCTCGGTGATTTCCTGCCGTAGGGCCTCTTCGACCTGTTCACTCAGTGAAAGCTTGTTGATCATGTCTTCCCCTTTTCCGTCGAACCGGAGCAACTTACCCGGCGTACCGGTGTTCCAGCTGCCCCCTTGCGCCAGGCTTGAGCGCGAAGAGACCACCTGCATGCGGCTGTCCGGCACTGGCAGCGTCATCGAGCCCGAACCATGCGGATGTGATGAAGAGCGTATCCAGATTGCGCCCGCCGAAGCAGAGGCAGGTGGGGTTGCTGACCGGCATGGCGACCTCCAGATCGACCGCGCCCGACGGCGCATAGCGCACCAGCTTGTCGCCCCCCCATTGTGCGTTCCACAGGTAGCCGTCGGCATCGACGGTCGAGCCATCGGGAAGGCCCGGCTCGCCGGAGAGATCGGCAAAGACCCGGCGATTCTTCATGGCGCCGGACACCGTGTCGTAGTCGAAGGCCTCGATCGTACCCTTTGGCATGTCGGCGAAATACATCGTCGCACCGTCAGGGCTCCAGCAAAGCGAGTTGGTGCAGCTTATATCACCGAGAAGATGGCGCGGTTGTCCTTTGCCATCAAGGGCGTAGAGGGACGACAGGGCCTTCTGGGGCGCCGCCTCGTCCATGCCCCCGCAGATGAAACGGCCCGCCGGATCGACCCGACCGTCGTTGAGCCGCGTCGTCGGCAGATCCTGCTCGACCTCCGCAATCGGCTCCAACCGGCCGATCGACGGATCGAAACGGGCAAAACCTTTTTCAAGGGCGACGATGAGCCGGTCGCCGCTCGACAGCCCGAGGGCGCAGATACGGACACCGAGCGACCATGTCTTCGGGCTATCGGTCCCTTCCGGATCCCAGGACCAGATTTCGCCCTCGTGGATGTTGGCCCACCACAGGCGCGCGGACAGCTCGTCCCAGACGATGCTCTCGCCGAGATTGTTCCTGCAATCCAGTATCAGTCGGGGCTTGCTTTCATCGATCATGGCGGGTCTCGGGGATGTCTCTCGGTTCCGGTTCAATCGATCAGGCTGGGAGGTGCGATGACGCCTTTTCGCAGCGTGACGCAGCCGTAGAACCGACGCTCGCCGGTTTGGATCACCGCGAAGCAATTGCGGACATGCGCGTAGAACTCGTTCCGCTCCATGGGATGGAGCAAAAACGTTGCCGTCTCGGCCGCGTCGATGGCAGCCTGCACCTCGGCCTGTGCGGGCGGTATCGTATCCGGCTCGCCGTCCGGATGCATGCGGCAGGCCGCAGCTGCGCCCAGATCGTCGAGCGGCATCAGCGACAGCACGGCCTCCGCGGCTTCGCCGAGCGTCAGGTTCGCCAGCGAAAGCGGCTTGCCATAGACGGTCCTGGCGGCGGCGGATGCCACCGGGAAATTGGCGTCGACGAGCGCAAGGCTGTCGCCGTGGCCCATGGTGGCCAGCAGATGCAGGACATCCGGCGAGAGCCGTGGGTCGATGGTTTTCAGCATGGTCATATCCTTGTCCGGCGTGCGGCGGAGCGCAAAGCTCCGCCGGCATGGATCAGAAGTCGACGAAGACGCACTTTCCGGCTGTCTCGCCGGCGGCGAAACGCTCGAAGGCCTTCGGTGCATCCTTGAGGCTGAACCGATCGGAGACGAGAAGCTCGCCGAGCGGCAGGCCATGACGCGAAATCGTTTCGAGGAGTTCCATCATCATCGGCGTGCTGTAGACCCACGAGCCGATCAGGGTGATCTGGCGGTGGATGATCTGCGGGCTGACATCGAGATGGACATCATGGCCTTCGCCGACAAAGGCAGCGCGGCCCCAGGTCTTGACGCAATCGAACATCATCGACCGGGCTCTCGGATTGGCCGAGCAATCGACGGCAGCCGATGCGCCAACGCCGTTGGTGAAGCTCAGAACCTCGTCGCGGACATCCTGCTTGGCCGGATTGATGGTGCGCGCCACGCCGAGAGCGCGGGCCATGTCGAGGCGCGTCTCGTTCATGTCGACGACCATGACGCGGGCGCCCATGTGCTTGCCGAACATGGCAGCCGACAGGCCGACCGGGCCGGCACCGAAGATGAGATAGTCGTCCATGCCGGAAATGCCGAGGCGGCGGGTAACGGAAAAGCCCGTGCCGGCACCGCAGGCAACAAAGGCGCCGGCATCGAAGGAAACATTGTTCGGGAGAATGACGCAGTCGCGTTCGTCTGCAACCATGAACTGGGCATTGCCGCCGTGGCGGTCGAAACCATAGGTCTCATGCACCTCGGTGCAGGTGATGTGCCAGCCGCTGCGGCAATCCTTGCAGAAGCCGCAGCCGTTGATGTGATAGACGGCAACACGATCGCCGACCTTCAGGTGGCGGACGCCCGGACCGACAGCCGTGACAACGCCGGCCGGCTCGTGTCCGGTGATGGTCGATGGATCGGTGGCAACGCCGAGGATCGGCTGGCCGCGCTTTTCCTTCGGCACCTTGTAGATATATTCGAGGTCGCTGCCGCACATGCCGGAGGCGCGCATTTCGAGGAGAACCTCGCCCATGCCCGGGGTCGGCACTTCGACATCCTCGACGGTGCAGGTCATGCTTCCCGGAAAGAAGACGCCCTTCATAAGCTTGGTCATTTCAATTCCTCGTCGTTCTGGTGTTGGCGCGGGCAGGCCCGACGTCCTCTTTGTTGCGGACGCCTCGCCCCGAAGAGCGAAGCGGATTATCGGGGGGCCGCCCGGATGTCCGGCGCGATGCCACGAAACATCCTGACCTTGGGCTCTGGGCCTTACTCGCTCTGAGCCTTCAGCTGATACTTGGCGAGGACCGCAGCCAACGTCTTCTTCTCGCGGTCGGCGGACTGGTCGAGGTAGGCGGCAACGTTCGACTTGTCGACGAGCGTCGTCTCCAGCACCGTGTGGGGCTCGGCAGGCGCCTGGCCGGTGGCGAGCTTGTAGGAGAGTGCAATCGCCGTGGCGCCCATTTCATAAGGCACCTGGTCGATGGTGAAGCTCATCTGGCCGTCCTTGATCGCCTGGAAGGCGTCCGGCGTGCCATCGAAACCGCCGAGCAGGACCTTGCCGGCGAGGTTCCGCGCCTTCAGGGCTTCCAGTGCGCCGAGCGCCATCGTGTCGGATGCACCCCAGATCGCCTTCAGGTCCTGATGCGCCTCGAGGACGTTCTCGGTGACCGTCTGGCCCTTGGAGCGGTCGAGGTCGGCGTTCTGCGATGCGACGATCTTTGCCTGCGGGTTGGCGCTCAGCCCCTGACGGAAACCGTCATGCCGCATGGTGATGATGTCGCGGCCGGGAGGGCCCTGCAGCATGGCGACCGAGCCGCCACCCGACAGCGCCTTGGCGACATAGGCTCCCGCCAGTTCGCCACCCTGCTTGTTGTCGGCAATGACCGAGGCATCGACATCGGTGCTGACATTGATGCCGTCGGTGACGACCTTGATGCCCTGGTTACGAGCTTCCTCAATCGCCGTGTTGATGCCGTCCGTGCTGGTCGGATCGATCTGGATGACCTTCGGCTGGCGGGCGATCAGGTTCTCGATTGCATTGATCTGGGCGCTCGGAGCAAAGGGTGTCGAGGCCGGATTGGTGACCAGCGTCAGATCCACGCCGAGGGCCGCTGCCATGTCCTTGGAGCCCTTCGCAAAGGATGCGTACCAGGGATTATTGAGGGTCGGGATGCTCTGCGCGATCTTGATCTTGTCGGCGGCATCGGCCGTTCCGGCGAGACCGGCGACGAGCGCCGACACGAGGCAGGACGTGGCCATCCCGGCGCGCAGGGCATGTCGCCATCCGCGCTTGTAATTCGGAATGGTGCTTACGGTAGTGCTTGTCATTTGGTTTTCCTCCTATCCAAAGCGACAGCAGCAAGAATGAGTCCCCCGACGAAAAGTCCCTGGTAGTAGGGGGAGACGTTCATGAGGTTGAGACCGTTGTTGATGACGGTCATCAGCAGGGTGCCGATCACGGCACCGATCATTGCGCCCTTGCCGCCGCTGAGGCTCGTACCCCCGATGACGACGGCGGCGATGACGGTCAGTTCGATGCCGAGGCCGGCCGTGGGTTCTCCGGAATTCTGGCGCGCGGTGAGCACCACGCCGCCCATGCCGGCAAGCAGGCCGTTGACGCTATAGACGATCATCTTCCAGCGGCGGGTATTGATGCCCGACAGGTAGGCGACATGCTCGTTGCTGCCGATGGCCGTGGCATAGCGTCCGATCAGGGTCTTGTGCAGGACGATGGCGGCGACGACGACGACGATGGCGGCGATGATGACGGGCACCGGAATGGTGCCGACCATGCCCTGGCCGATCCAGGTGAAGCTCTTCGGCAGGCCGCTGATCGGCAGGCCGCCACTATAGGCCAGCGCCAGGCTGGAGCCGATCGTCATCGTGCCGAGCGTGGCGATGAAGGGCGGGATGCGGATGTAGGAGACGACGAAACCGTTGACGAGGCCGAAAACGCCACCGACAGCCAGGCCGGCCAGGATGCCGACGACCGCCGGAGACCCGGAACTGAGGACACCCGCTGTGACGATCCCGGCCACAGCGACGACCGAGCCGACCGACAGGTCGATGCCGGCGGTGACGATGACGAAGACCATGCCGGCTGCGAGGATCGCCGTGACCGAGCTCTGCCGCAGGATGTTGAAGAAATTGTACTGCGAGACGAAGCCATCGGCGAGAATGCCGAAGACGACGCAGACGATCAGCAGGCCGATGACGGAGCGGCCCTTTTCGATGATGGACAGCAGTTGCGCACCCGTGGATCTGCGTTCCGTACCGCCATCACCCGGCGTGGCAGCCGCGGCAAGCGACTGTGAGTAATGAGCATTTTCAGAAGGCATGTTCCATAACCCTTTCCTCGGTCAGGTTCGTGTTCTTGAGCGCCGCGCTGATGCGCCCCTGTCGCATGACGACGATCCGGTCGCTGAGAGCGATCAACTCCTCCGTCTCGGACGACACGACGATCACGGCCGCGCCTCGCGCGGCGGTCTGGCGGATCATGTCCCAGATCCCTTCGCGGGCGCCGACATCGACCCCCTTGGAGGGTTCGTCGAACACGACCACTTCATAATCCTTCAGGAGCCAGCGGCCGATCAGCACCTTCTGCTGGTTGCCGCCGCTGAGAAGGCCGATGGCAATGTCCGTGCGGCGCGGCCTGACGTCGAAACGCTCGACGCATTCCTTCGCCATGCGCCTGACGGCCGCATCGTTGATGATGCCGAAGCGGGTGAGAGAAGCGATATGCGGCAGCATGACATTGTCCTGCACCGACTGGTCCAGCATCAGCCCTTCGGTCTTGCGATCCTCGGGGACCACGACGATGCCGAGTGCTTGCGTCTGGCTGGGGCTGCGCGGGTTCACCGTGCGACCGTTCAGCTTGATCTCGCCGCCGGTGATCGTGACGACGCCGGACAATGCATTGACGGCTTCCGTCCGGCCGGCACCGACCAGACCCGCCATGCCGACGATCTCGCCAGCACCGACATCGAGCGAGAATTCCCGCACCAATCCGTCCGTCGAAAGATTGCGGATCGACAGCTTGGCGGGCTTTTCGGTGTCCGGCGCGGTGTCCGGGCCAGCCGTTCCAAACTGATCGAGTGCCCTGCCCAGCATGGAGACGAGAAGCTGTTCGCGGCTGGTATCGGATGTCTTGACCGTCGTTACGTAGCGCCCGTCGCGCATCACCGTGATCCGGTCGGAGAGGGCAAAGATTTCCGACATTTTGTGGGTGATGTAGATGACCGAGATGCCCTTGGCGGTGAGCCGGCGGACGGCGGCGTGCAGGCCGGCGATCTCGCCCGATGACAGGGCGGCCGTCGGCTCGTCCATGATGACGATGCGGGCATTGCTGGCGAGCGCCTTGGCGATCTCGATGAGCTGGCACTCGCCGGTCGGCATGTCGCCGATCAATGTGGTCGGGCGAGTGCGGGTGCCGACCTCGATCATGGCATCGGCCGCCCGCTTGTAGATTTCGCCGCGGCGCATGAAGCCGCCGCTGGTCGGTTCCGAACCGAGCGCGATGTTGCTGGCGCAATCGAGCTCGGGAATGAGGTTGAGTTCCTGATAGACGGTGCTGACGCCGGCATGGATCGCCTCGCTCGGCGTGCGGAAGGAAACCTCCTTGCCGTCGAGCCGGATCGTGCCGCCATCAGGCCGGTACACACCGGCGATCATCTTGGTGAGGGTGGACTTTCCGGCACCATTCTCGCCCACCAGGGCAAGGACTTCGCCGGGGCGCAGGTCGAGGCTCACATTATCCACGACCGTTGTCGTTCCGAAGATTTTCGTGAGACCCGAAACTTCAAGGCGCATCTGATCTGTCATGCAGCCTCCTCCCTGAGATGCATCACCAACGTCTGTGATGCATCACGTATTACGCATCAGATATTTAGTCAACAGCTTTTTGGCCGATGGCAGAGCTCGACGAGAACTTCCAGGTCTATGGCAGGCGCAAAGTCTGGCGGCAGTTGCAGCGAGAAGGCGACGGACATCGTCCGCGGCACGGTCGCACGGCTTATGCGGTCGATGGGCCTGCAGGGGATCATTCGGGAAAAGCCGGTCCGCACGACATTCTCGGACAAGGCAGCCCCGAGCCCGCTCGACCGGGTAAACCGCCGGTTCAAAGCCCCAGCACCCAACAGTAGGCACTTCATGATCGGTGTCCCGCTCTTGGCGGCGGGCTCATGCACCGTTCGGACAGGGGCGTTCAACACGTGCCCATCCGGTACTCCGAGCGGCTGTCAGAAGCTGGCATAGAGCCTTCTGTCGGAAATGTCGGCGATGGTGATGACAATGTCCTCGCCATAGCGATCAACGGTCTCTACAAGGCCGAGGTCATTCATCGGTGCGGGCCATGGAGGAACTTCGAAGCACTGGAATTCGCCACTCTGGAATGGGTCGACTGGTTCAACCACCGACGACTTCTGGAGCCCATCGGAAACATACCGCCAGCCGAAGCTGAAGAACGCTACTACGCGATGCTGGACGAACCAGCCATGGCCGCATAACTCAAACCAATCGGCCTCCGGCGAACTGAGGCGGTTCAAAGCGGGCCTAAGACGGTCTACCGCGACATGCGGTTGGAGAGCAGGATCTTCTGATCCAGGCCAAAGAGCAAGATTTTCGTCGCGCGGACAGGCAGCGACAAGAAGTGCGCTGCCTGTATTTTGTTATCATCGAAACAAGGCAGGACCCTGCGCCTCGTTACATGCTGGCCGGCGCGTTCGACATCATCTTGTCCAGCGTGATCGGAAGGTCGCGAACGCGAATGCCGGTGGCGTTGTGGACGGCGTTGGCAACCGCTGCTCCAACACCGGTAATACCGATTTCGCCAATGCCGCGCGCGCCCATTGGTGCCTGCGGATCGGGTGTGTTGGTATAGAGGATATCGATTTTCGGAACATCCATCTGCACCGGCACGTGATATTCGGCGAGCGATGCGTTCACGATACGGCCGGTGCGCCCGTCGAAATTGGTTTCCTCGGTGAGAGCAAGACCGATGCCCATGACGATACCGCCCTTGAACTGGCTGGTCGCCATTTTTGCATTGAGGATCTGGCCGGCATCGAAGGACCCGAGAAAACGCGACACACGGATTTCACCGGTCAACGCGCTCACCCGCACCTCACAGAACTGCGCACCGTAGGAATGCATGGAGAACGCTTCCATTTCTGCAGGCGCCGGCGCGTCGGCCTGACAGACCAGCTCTTCGCGGCCCGCACGGGCGAGAATGGACTGATAGCTTTCGAAGCGATCGGGATCGTCGCGATGACCGAGGCCCCCATCCCGTGGTTCGACCTCGCCAAGCGACAGACCCGCGAGTGGCGAATCGTTGCCGGCGAGCTTGATCAACTCCTCGACAAACACTTCCGTCGCCGCGATCACCGCGCCGCCGATCGACGCCGTCTGGGTCGAGCCGCCGGCGATCACACCGCGCGGCAGGCTGCTATCACCATATTCAAAGGTGACGTTCTCCATCGGCACGCCGAGCCGGGCAGCAATATGCTGAGCCTGGGCCGTCGCCGTACCCATGCCCATGTCGTGCACGGCAGTCGACACGGTCACGTGACCATCGGCCGTCAGCCGGATCTTGGCCGCACCACCCGGAAAGCGATGGTAGGGATAGGTTGCGGTGGCGCAGCCCATGCCAATGAGCCATTCTCCCTCGCGGTTCTGCCGCGGCATCCGGCTGCGGTTCTGCCAGCCAAAACGATCCGCGCCGACCTCGTAGGCCTCAATCAGGTAACGCGACGAGAAGGGCTTGCCTGTGGTCGGGTCCTTTTTGGGCTCGATGCGGCGGCGCAGTTCGATCGGATCGAGGTCAAGTTTCTCCGCCAATTCATCCAGCGCACATTCGAGCGCGAATGTGCCAACGGATTCCCCCGGTGCTCGCATAAAAGTGTTGGCGAGCATGTCCATGTCGGCGACCTCCTGCGCCAGCTTGAACGCCCTGGCCGCATAAAGATGCCGCGCCGGGAAGGTAAACTGCTCCGGACAGGAATTGTGCAGTGTCATGGCCGCCGTACCGGTATGGATGAGAGCATCCAGCGTACCATCGGCCCGTGCCCCGAGCGCCACCCGCTGTTCCGTCACCGTTCGACCGCCAACGATGCGGAACACGCCTTCGCGCGACAACATGATGCGCACCGGCCGCTCGGCCAGTTTCGAGGCCGCAATGGCAAGGATCTGATGATCCCAAAGACACTTGCCGCCAAAACCGCCTCCGACATAAGGCGAGGTCACGCGCACCTTGCCAGGTTCCAGGCCAAAAATGTCGCCGAGTTGCCCAGCGGTCAGATCGAGCAACTGGCTGGCATCGTGCAAGAGTAGTTCGTCACCATTCCAGGCCACCGTTGCTGCGTGCAGTTCGATGGCGTTGTGGTTGTGACGCGGCGTCCGGTAGGTAAGATCCACCTTGACCTCGGCATTGGCGAGCGCCGTCTCGGCATCGCCGATCTCCAGCACGGGGGGCTGGCCGAGCAGAGTTTCCAGTTGTCGCGGCGTCTTTTTCGCCTCTTCGAAAACAGTGACAGCCGGCAGGCTGGCGTAGCGCGCCTTGATCAGGGAGGCGGCATAGTCCGCCTGTTCCTGTGTTTCGGCCAGAACGAGTGCGATCGGTTGGCCATTCCAATGGATCTCGTCATTCTGCATCACCGGCAGGTCACTGGCGCCGGCGGCGGTTGGCGACGACATCATCAACGATGGCGCTTTCATGCGCGGCGCGTTGCGATAGGTCATGACGAGGACGACGCCGGGCGCCGATTCTGCAGCCGCCACGTCGAGTTCGGTGATTTTTCCGCGCGCGATGCGGCTGAAGGCGAGTGCCGCATAACTGATGTTCTCATACGGAAACTCCGCGGCAAACCGCGCCTTTCCCTGTACTTTCAAAGGCCCGTCGATACGCGAGACGGGCTGCCCGAGAACGCCATGTTTGCGCAGCATCGGATCAGGCGTGAGGGCCGGCTGCCAGCGGCCCGGCTTGTTGGCTTCGGCTTGAGGTTGGACGCTCATGCGTTTTCTCCCTTCAGTTCGTCGAGGACGGCCACGATCGTGCGTTTCGCCAGTTCGATCTTGAATGCGTTTTCGCTGAGAGCGACGGCATCGGCGAGTTCGGCTTCGGCCGCAGCCCGGAAGCTTTCCACGCTCGCCATCTGCCCGATCAGTGCGGCTTCCGCCTTCACTGCGCGCCATGGCTTGTGAGCGACGCCGCCGAGCCCAAGTCGCACATCACGCACGATGCCGGCATCGTCGATATCGACAGCGGCCGCGACCGATATGAGCGCAAAGGCGTAGCTGGCGCGATCGCGAACCTTCCTGTAGGTCGAGCGGCGCGCAAAGCCGAGCGGCGGGATTTCGATTGCCGTGATCAGTTCGTCCGGATGCAGTTCCGTTTCGACCTCGGGGCGATTACCCGGCAGGCGATGCAGTTCGTTCAACGGTATGCTGCGGGTTCCAGTCGGCCCCTGCAGGTGGACCATCGCATCGAGCGCGACAAGCGCGACGCACATGTCTGACGGATGGGTTGCCACACAAGCATTGGATGCGCCCAGAATGGCGTGGTAGCGATTGAAGCCTTCAAGAGCATCGCAGGCGGTTTGCGGCTGACGCTTGTTGCAGCGAGCTGCATCGTCATAGAAATACCGACAGCGGGTGCGTTGCAGGATATTGCCGCCAACTGTCGCGACATTGCGGATTTGTGCACTTGCGCCGGCCAGAATCGAGCGTGACAATAACGGAAAGTCGGACCGCACAGCCGTATGCGCAGCCAGCGCTGTGTTCTTTGCCGCCGCACCGATCAGCAGGCTGCCATCGGCACGCTGTTCGATCTCGCCGGGCAGATGCGTGACGTCGATAAGTGTTTCCGGCTGCTCCACGGTCTCGCGCATGAGATCGACGAGGTTCGTACCTCCGCCGAGATATTTCGCGGCGGGACCGGCTCTCTTCAGGCTTATCGCTGAAGCGGCGTCCGATGCCTGCTGATAGGAAAAGATGTTCATGCCCGTACCCTTTCCTCGCTCGATGCTGCCGGGCGCTGCGCCAGCGTTTCGGAAATGGCCTCGACGATGCCGTTATAAGCCCCGCATCGGCAGAGATTGCCGCTCATGCGTTCGCGGATTTCACGCTCGTCGATCGGGATATCAACGGCGGCAAGATTATGGGTGACAACGCTCGGGATGTGGCGCTCGATTTCGCCGGCCATCCCGATGGCGGAACAGAGTTGTCCCGGTGTGCAATATCCACATTGAAAGCCGTCATGTTCGATAAAAGCCTGCTGTAGTGGATGGAGGTTGCCATGGGCGGCAAGTCCTTCGACCGTGGTGATGCGGCTGCCCTGATATTGGACCGCCAGAGCCAGACAGGAATTGATACGCTCGCCGTCCACCAGCACGGTGCAGGCACCGCACGCTCCCTGATCGCACCCTTTCTTGGTTCCCGTAAAACCGAGATAGTTGCGTAGGAGATCGAGCAACGACGTGCGGATATCCGCTTCGACCTCGATAACCTCCCCGTTGATGGTAAATTGCATAAGGACATCTCCTTTGGCTTGAAAGCGTTGGCGATGATGGACCGCAGCGATGAAACGAAGGTCTGCGGCTGGATGATCCACGTGAGGTTATATTTCTGCCCCCTGCGGATATTGAGTGGTCGCGATGCATAAGCCGCGGCGGGTATGATGTGTGCTCAGCCCGCCGACAGCGCGGCCTGACGACAGGCGGCAATATCGGCAATCACCGAGAGCGCCAGCGACCGGGCATCACGCGTATGGCCGAACAGGCCGATCGGTGCCTTGATGCTGTCGATGAGCGCCTGTGAATGTCCAAGATCACGAAGACGTTGCATTCGCTTTTCATGGGTTCGGGTGCTGCCCAGCGCGCCCAGATAAAACGGGTGAGCACGCAAAGCCGCATCAAGCACAGGTATTTCAAGCTCCAGATCGTGCTGCAGAAGTGCCACCGCCGTATCGGCGTCAATCAGCGTCTCGTCTGTCACCTCACCAACCGCTGCGTCATAACGGAGAATTTCATAACCCGCTGCCTGCGCCACTTTGGCAGCAATCTCGACTTCCAACGTGCGACCGGAAAGAAGGATCCTTACGGCCGGACGGTAAGAGGTCAGAAAGACCTCACCATTCCAGCCGGCATCCGCCTTTCCTGAAACGAAGGAAAGCGATTGGCTGCCGGGATTGTAAGATAGGCCGGTTCTGCGGCGACAGTGCAGGCCTTGCATCACTTGTCGAATAGGCCGAATTTCGCGCAGAATGTGAACCGCAACCGTCACCCCGCCTCCACATGGCAAGACGATATCAAAAAAAGGCGACCCTTCGCCCAGCATGACGAACCGATCATGTCCTTTCGAGATTGCCTGTATTGCTTCTGCGGCAACAGCCGCCTCGGTACAGCCGCCCGAGACATAACCGCAATAAAGCCCGTCATCGGCGACGGTCATATGCGCGCCCAGTGACCGCGATGAACCGCCACGGATTTCGACCAGCGTACAGAGCGCCACCTGTCGACCTGCCTCCACAGCCTGAATGGCAAAATTCAGTACGTCGACTGCGGAGTCTGTCGAAACGGCCTTGGCGGGCGCCGGAAAAATCCCGGCGGTATCCAGATTGGTGGCATCCGGTTCGAAATTGTTTGCCCGGTCAGGGAACGTGATCGGATGCTCTGTGTTTTCAAGACTTGGATGCGCCGATATCGTCATCACGTGCTCCTGCGGATCGCAGCAATGGTGAGTTCGAAAATCGAGATCGCCTGGTATGAGCGATCGAGGCGGATTGCCTTTGGGTGCTGCTTCAGGGTTTTGGGCATGACATCCACCACTTTCCTGATTACAAGTTGGATGGCACTCCGCATAATCGGAGGCGCCTCCGTTTAAACTTAGTGCCTGGCGAGTTTTCGTCAAGCCCTTGTGTGGGGTGGAATTTTTGTGACCAAGGAGCAGGCATCGCAACCGCAGAAGCGGCCGAGGTTACGCGCCGATGCACAGCGCAATCGCGTGAAGCTGGTCGAAGTTGCTGCTGACGCCTTTGCCGCACATGGCGCGGATGCTTCCCTTGAAGAGATCGCCCGGCACGCGGGCGTCGGTATCGGCACGCTATATCGGCACTTTCCGACCCGCGAGCATCTTGTCGAGGTCGTCTATCGGCGCGAATTGGAATTGCTGGCCACCGCCGCCACGGAACTCATGGTAGAAAAGACGCCCGATATAGCGCTTGAAGAATGGATGCACCGCTTCGTCAGCTACATGGCCGCCAAACGAGGCATGGCGAGCAGTCTGAAACTGCTGTTCACATCAAACGCCGCCCTTTTCACGGAGGGTTCGACGCTCATGAACGCCACATTTGACAAGCTCATGCGCACGGCAGCCGAAGCGGGCACAATAAAAAACGACATCGGAACGTCTGATGTTCTTTACACACTATTCGGAATCTACGCGATCCCGGACACACCCGATTGGCGTGACCGTGCGCATAGAATTGTGCGCCTGATCATGGACGGACTGCGAATTCGACCTGAAGCCTGATGAACGGGCAGGGTTAGTGGAGACAGAATTCGAGAGCGTTGCAATGAGCAACAAACTGGAGCTTCCCGATCAATCCGCCAAGCCCGGCATGTCGAGCTCGCCGATTACCGGTCTTAACATCCCTGGAGCCATGGACCATGTTGGCATACTGATCTAACTCGCCGACATGCCGCCATCACGGTCGACAATCTGAAGCGGTTCTCGGGGACCGGATCGGACGTGATAGCCTCCAAGACTTCAGGAGCGGCACCCGACTGAATGGCATCCAATAAGATTTCGCGCGTGTCCCGCTCGGACTGCAATTTCAGATAAAGCGCATGAATAATCTGATCTCTCAGATGGAGATTATCATCAGTAAAATCATCGATGCTTTTCGATCGCACGTTCATGTCTGAACGAGCTGGCCATCAAAATCTGGTTCCATTCGTCCGGGAAAATAGGCTGAAAATTCGTCGGCCAACCGATTGAGAGGAGGTGTGATGGTACGCGTCTACCGGAAATTGGGACAAAACCCCGCAATTCCGCTGTCCCAGGGGAATGTTCAGCGAGGAAAAGGGTTGGCACATGGACCTTGGAGACTAGGTGTTTCTATGACGCCACCGACACACTAATCTCCAAGGAGTATCCTGATGAAGTCCAAGGTTGCCGATGTGATGACCGAGATCCTGCATTCGGCAGGTGTCAAGAGGATCTATGGCGTCGTCGGCGACAGCCTCAATGGATTGACTGAATCCCTGCGCGGACGCGGCGATATCGATTGGGTCCATACGCGTCATGAAGAGACTGCCGCTTTTGCCGCCGGTGCCGAAGCGCACATTACCGGCGAGTTGGCCGTTTGCGCGGGAAGTTGCGGTCCCGGCAACCTGCACCTCATCAATGGGTTGTTCGACTGCCACCGATCGGGTGTCCCGGTTCTGGCGATCGCGGCACAGATACCGTCGGAGGAGATCGGCAGGGGGTATTTCCAGGAAACCCATCCCGATCAGCTTTTCCGCGAATGCAGCCACTATTGCGAGCTTGTCAGCCAGCCGGAACAATTGCCGGGCGTTCTGGAGGCTGCCATCAGAACCGCTATCGGCAAGCGCGGCGTCGCAGTCATCGTCATACCGGGCGATGTCGCTCTTGCGGAACTCTCGACAAAAATTTCCTCTCCGGCCGCGCTCCGGCTCGCCACGCCGCGCGTTGTTCCGGCTGAGGATCAGCTGGATAGCCTGCGGGCACTTCTGGAGGAAAGTTCAAGGATCACGCTCCTGTGCGGCCGTGGCTGCCAGGGCGCACACGACGAGGTCGTGGCACTCGCATCAAGGCTGAAGGCGCCTGTCGTTCACGCGCTCGGCGGCAAGGAATATGTGGAGTGGGACAACCCCTTTGACGTCGGCATGACCGGCCTGATCGGCTTCTCTTCCGGCTACAAGGCGATGCTGGAATGCGACACACTGATCATGCTCGGAACCGATTTCCCCTATCGCCAGTTCTATCCGACCGATGCGAAGGTCGTGCAGATCGATATCCGCCCCGAGCACCTTGGCCGGCGGACACCGCTTGATCTTGCGATCGTCGGAGATGTCAAGTCGACGCTCGGCGCGCTCCTGCCTCGGCTGGAGGATCGGTCGGACGGCAAGCACCTGGAACGTTGCCTTGCCGCCTATGAGAAAGCGCGGGAAGGATTGGATGATCTTGCGACCGGCAAGGCAGGTGGCACCATCCATCCCCAATATGTCGCGAAGCTGCTCAGTGAGCAGGCTTCCGAAGATGCCATATTTGCATTCGATGTCGGTACTCCGACGGTCTGGGCCGCGCGGTACCTCAAGATGAACGGGAAACGGCGGCTCATCGGATCACTGGTTCATGGCTCCATGGCCAACGCCCTGCCGCAGGCGATCGGAGCCCAGGTAGCCGAGAAGAACCGCCAGGTCATCAGCATGTCGGGCGATGGTGGCTTCACCATGTTGATGGGTGATTTCCTGACCTTGAAACAGGAAAACCTTCCGGTGAAAGTGATCGTGTTCAACAATTCTTCCCTCGGCTTTGTTGCCATGGAAATGAAGGCCGCAGGCTATCTGGAAACCGGAACCGACCTCGAAAATCCAGACTTTGCGGCCGTGGCACGTGCAGCCGGCATCCACGCGGTGCGCGTCGAGGATCCGGCGGAACTGGAGCGAGGCATCGAGGCCGTCCTGCGCCATCCCGGACCGGCACTGCTGGACGTCGTCACCAACCCGCAGGAGCTTTCCATCCCGCCCAAGATAAAGGCGGCCCAGGTAATGGGCATCAGCCTGTGGGCAGCGAAGGCAGTCATGAGCGGTCGCGGAGACGAATTGATCGACGTGACGAGGTCGAACTTCTTTTCGCGATAGGGCCTGATCGATAATGCAGCTGGCAGTGACAGCAAGTCACATGCCAGCTGTTCGGCATACGATCGTTGCTGAGTGGTGCCCGGCTCAGGGCCCCAATGTTCCGCATATTGGAAAACGAGTTTCGGTTTACGATTTCGTGAATTGCGACAATTCGTCCGCTTGCCTGCTTGTCTCAGCCTGCTGCTGCTCAATATCCCCTTTCATGAGAGGCTGGCATCCGGATCAGGGAGTTCCCGTCGGTGCCGGACAGGGTGCTGGTAACGCGGATCACCTGAGTTTTCCTCTCTGTCCGCATATTGCGCGACGCATCGCGCCCAGCAGGTCCGACAATACCAGCGCGTGAGGTGCGCGGCTCGGGTCTGCAGTGGAACCATCCCCCGCCTGACCAGTTCGTGCCGGGCATTGAGTGATACATTGAGGAGATTGCAGATGGCTTCTGGCAGCACGGAGAAGCAAGGCGACTGGCTGTTGCTTTTTTTTGGAGGATTACTGACGCTTGTCGGCGCCATATTGACGATCGAAGGCGGCTGGCTGATCGCGGTCGGTGGTAACTGGTACTATGCCCTTGCCGGCATCGGCATGGTCATTTCAGGCATACAATGGATGCGTCGGAAGCGTTCTGCAGCCTATCTCTACGCTATCGTCTTCATCGGTACGGTCATCTGGACGGCGTTTGAATCGGGTTCCGATTACTGGGGTTGGATCCCGCGCTTCGACGTGGTGCTGATCGCAGGCTTCGTGCTTGCTCTGCTGATGCCGCGCCTGAACTTCTCGAGGAAGATTTCCTATAGTCTGGCCACCGTTCTTGCGGTCGTCATCTGCGCAGGCGCCGGGCTGGCCTTTGCGCCGCATGGCTTCACGCGAGATGGACAGGTACCGGAGCCCGGTCAGGCCAACTATGCGGCGGATACAGGCAATGGCGGAGCCTCGAAACCTGTCGACGATGACTGGTATGCCTATGGCCGCTCCCTTGCCGCGCAGCGTTTCTCGCCGCTTTCCGAGATCACCCCGGAAAACGCGTCGAAGCTGAAGGTGGCCTGGACCTATGAGACCGGCGATACGCCGAAGAAGGGCTATGGGCTCGAGAACACGCCGATCAAGATCGGCGATTCTGTTTACACCTGCACCCCGCATAACGTCATCATCGCCCTCGATGCCGCAGATGGGAAAGAGCGCTGGCGCTTCGATCCGCATGTCTCCGACAAGGCGATCCCCTATACGGCTGCTTGCCGCGGGCTTGCTTATTTCGATGACAAGACCAATTCGGACATCCAAGCAACGCCTACCCCCGCACCGGCCGTTCCAGTTGGCGATTGTGCAGCCCGCATTATCGAAGGAACGCTCGATGGCAGGGTCGTTGCAGTGGATGCCAAGACGGGCAAGGCCTGCCAGGGGTTCGGCCAGAATGGCGCAGTCAGCATCGAGGACCATATCGGACCGAACTGGCCGGGTTATGTCGCCATCGTCTCGGCGCCGGTTGTCGTCCGCGATACCATCATCGTCGGCCACGAGGTTCTCGATGGGCAGCGTGCCTATGGCCCTTCCGGCGTCATCGAAGCGTTTGATGTCCGGACCGGCCAGTTGAAGTGGGCCTGGGATCCGGCGCATCCCAACACGGCGACGCCGTTGACGGGCGATGCGTCCTACGAGCCGGGCTCGCCGGATGTCTGGACGAATTTTACCGGCGACGACAAGCTCGGCATGGTCTATCTGCCCGTCGGCAATCCCTCGGGCGACTATTACAGCGGCCAGCGCACACCCGAGGAGAAGGAATATGGAACGACTTTGACGGCGCTGAACGTCGAGACAGGCCTTCCAGTCTGGAAATTCCAGAACGTGCATGACGATGTATGGGACTATGATCCCGGTTCGCAGCCGAGCCTCATCAGTTTCCCCGGCCCTCAGGGCCCAACGCCTGCGATCGTCTTTCCCACCAAACAGGGAGAGACCTACATTCTCGATCGCCGCACCGGCAAGCCGCTCTTCGGTGTCGAGGAACGTCCTGTCCCCGGTGGCGGCGTGGAACCGGATCAGCGATCCAAGACCCAGCCCTATTCGTTGTTCAACCACCTGAGCAAGCCGGATCTCACGCCTGCCGACATGTGGGGCATGACGCCGTTCGATCAGATCGTCTGCCGTGCGCAATTCGCCCAGGCGAGCTACAAGGGCCAGTACACTCCGCCGGAAGCTAGCCGCCACTCGATCGAATATCCCGGCTATAATGGCGGATCCGACTGGGGCAGTGTCGCGGTCGATCCGTCGCGCGGCATCATCGTTGCCAATTACAATGACATGCCGAACTACAATATCCTCGTTCCGCGCGACAAGGCCAATGCAATGGGCTGGATACCGCGCGATCAGATCGACCCGAACGCCCCTTCCAAGGCGGAGGGCGCAGGCGATCCGCAGATCGGCGTACCCTATGCCGTCAACGTCAATGCCGGATGGCGGATGCCGTTCACCGGCCTCCTGTGCAAGGAGCCACCCTATGGCGGTATCCGTGCCATAGACATCAAGACCGGCAAGACCCTCTGGGATCGCCCGCTGGGCACGGCCAGAAACAATGGTCCCTTCGGTCTGCCGACCGGACTGAATTTCACCATCGGGACGCCGAACAATGGTGGATCGGTCGTGACCGCCTCAGGCCTGACCTTCATTGCCGCAGCGACCGACGGGCTTATCCGCGGCATTGACAACCGTACCGGTAAGACCGTCTGGACCGCCAAGCTCCCCGCCGGCGGCCAGGCCAACCCGATGATCTACGGCTACAAGGGCCACGAATATCTCGTGATCACTGCCGGCGGCCATCACTTCATGGAAACACCACCAGGCGACTACGTCATCGCCTACGCCCTGCCGCAGGGTAGCTAGATAGAAACCTGGCATGGCGCGGGCGCATCCTTCGAAAATGCGATCCGCGTCATTTCGGCCGGGCATGAAATGTTTCTGGTGTCCTCGTCCCGAAACAGCAGGTTCACGTAATCGGCACACACCGTGGAAATGTCTACACGGCTTTTCACCGACCCCTCCCGACGCGATGTAAGTTTTGCTGCCATTTTATCCGATGCTGCTCCCAGGCAATAACCGAAGGCTTGGCTAACAATCAACCAGCACAACCGTTCCCGGAGCGTTGCGAGCGTGCTGCGCGAGGCGGGTTGGGAATGCCGCAAACATCCAAGCATAAGGCCGAGGGGAACCAAAGCGGATGCGGACCATTATCGAGATCACCGCAGTGGGGAATGGTCTCATGGAAATCATGCATTGGCTCGATAACGCAGTTTCTTTTGCACATATCGATACTTTTCCAACCGATGAGGTGGCGGAATTCGCGATGATGGCGGGTATTTTAAGAGCTGAAGCGCAGATGGCCGGATTCACGGCCGAGTCGCTCGAAGCGGCATGTGGCGGCGATATTTCCCGCCATCTTATGGCACGCGCTCATTCGGCAAGCACGCAAGAGATAGAGAAGGATAGATGATGAGCACTGGTAGCAGGGCCCGGTCGAGGATGTATGTTTTTGTCAGTGCGATATTCGTGGTTGGCCTCGTTCTAGCAGGCTATTACGTCTTTGGAAAAACTCCTGGGGAAACCAAAAACGCACCTGCATCGGAAGTGGTAAATCCGAAATCCTGAGCCATCCAAATTACAGGAAAGCAGTGATTGCCGCGTCGGCAGATTTGAACAACATGGAGCAGGCTAAGAGCAGGCCACTCCCACCCCATCAAATCCGCTCTCAACCTCGGAAAAGGACGTGTTATCTTCGAGCCCCTCGCGATTGGCCCAGAGGAGGTTTTTGAGAGGGGTGCGCTCTTTCCGTCCTTTTGTTCAGCTACCCCTATGAACCTGTCGCCTTCCTCGGGTTGAGCTTGTGTGTCTCGCGTCCAGTCTCTACGGCCTTGGAAAGTCCTTGCAAAACACGCTGGTCGGTAAAAGGCTTTGAAATGAGATCGACAGCTCCTTCCAGTCCATGGCCAATTTCGCCGGGATTGGCAGTGACGAAAATCACCTTGATATGAAAGCGGTCTATCAGCCGGCGGGCGAGCAGCGCGCCGTTATCGCCGCCTGCCAGCCGAATGTCGACGAACGCGATGTCTGCTTTGGCCGCATAAGCCAAAGCCTGATCGACAGTCGCCACGATCGCGACAACATCGTGTCCCGCGCCCTCGACAATTCGCTCCAGCTCGAACGCCACCAGCAATTGATCCTCTACGATCATGATATTCACGCGGCTTCCTCCCATATCTCCGAACGGAGATAGGCGCAGTAGAAGAATCTGGAAGAGCGACAACCGTACACAACAGGTCGAAACGGCAATGAAACGGAACACCGACCGGACCGAGATTGTTGTTTCTGTAATCGGAGGTATGAAAATGTCCCAATTCACAGACACACATCCAGAGCTTGCCGGCAGTTCTACGAGCGACACAACTTTTGGCCGGTCCACAGAGAGCAGAAGCCAGATCGCCGATTCCAAGACGCAAACCGCCGATGCCGGAGAAGTCCTCAATATCTATCGGCTGGAACCAAGTGCTCCGAGCGATGATCCAGGCTGGGAAATCAAGCCGGGGCATGGCGTCGTACTCGTAGCGGCAAGAACCGCTGGCGATGCGAGGGTGGTGGCGGCGGCACAGGAACTCGACTTTATGGAAATCGATGCTGCGCCTGCGGATGACGTGTCCACACGGAACGCGAGCGCTTTTCGAGATGAGAAGCTTTACACGGTCATCGAGGTTGAACATGGACGGCACAATCTCAAGCGGGGCCTGCTTGAAGGCCACGTGAGGATCGATGTCATCAAGCCACTTCGCATGTGAGGCGGGCGGTTTTCCTTGCTCAATCGTCAAGGCCTACCCGTGTGACCGAAAAGCTTGGTGAACTCGAGATCGACCAGAGAGCAAAAGACCTTAGACAACCGTACCAAAGGATATTGCCGGGAACTGGAAGGATTCAGGAACGTTCAGGCGGAGCCAACAACAATTCAGTTTTCGGAGGTTTCCCATGGGTCGCGGTATTCTTCTTTGGCTTCTCGGCGTGCCATTGCCGATCGTCATCCTACTCGTCCTCTTCATGCGTTAGGAGAGTGACATGCCTATCTACCAATCTGGCGTATCCGATATCGGTGTCGAATCCTCTGTCCCGGCTCTCAGTTGGGGGCCAGTTATAGGTGGCGCCGTCGCCGCGTCGGCGACAGCGCTCATCCTTCTTCTCCTCGGCGCCGGCGTCGGCCTGACCATGGTCTCTCCATGGGCTGGAGAAAGTGCCTCATTCACCACTGTCAGCATCACGGCAGCGATCTGGTTTGTCGTCGTCCAATGGCTCTCGTCTGCCCTCGGCGGCTATCTCACCGGCAGGCTTCGCACGAAATGGGCAGGTATCCACACCGATGAAGTATTCTTCCGTGATACCGCGCACGGTTTCCTGAGTTGGGCTCTCGCGACAGTGGTCGTAGCGGGACTTGCCGGGTCGGCATTCACCAGCCTGGTGGGCGGTGGAATTCAAGCACTTACATCTGCCACTTCGACTGCGGCCACCGCGGGCGCCGTCTCCGCTGGAAACAGTGACAGCGCGAGCCCCGACCTCGCAACCGGTTACTTCACCGATGCTTTGCTCCGTCGTCAGGATCTGCGCAATCGCGCCCCGTCGGATGACGCCGCTGCCGCCTCAGAGATTTCCCGTATTCTCATCAAATCCGCTGCAGCGGGTGCGATGACTGACGAAGACAAGACCTATTTGTCTGCGGTCGTCGCGTCTCGCACCGGTCTTACTCCCGAAGAGGCAACAGCGCGCGTCGACACCGTACTTCAGCGGATAGACGAGGCCAAGGTCGCCGCACAGCAAACAGCAGACAAAGCCCGAAAGTCCGCCTCGACGACGGCAATGCTCGGTGCTCTTTCCCTGCTCGTCGGCGCCTTCATTGCCTCTGCCGCGGCGGCCCTCGGGGGGCGGCAGCGGGATGAAGAGGAAGCGGCCCTTCTTGCAACGAAACGATAGATTGTCATCGTTTTCGAGTGGCCGGCATGCGCGATATGCCGGCTCTCTTTTGCCGGGTAGGCAATCCACGCGACACGACGATCATGTCGCTACCAATCCTTATCGAGGATGATAAGACCGAATATGCGAGTTCAAGAGCCCACGGCAGATATCGAACACGCATGGGCGTGGCCGCGGCCTCCGCGCCAACACCGGTTGCAGCATCAGCTCGGCTTTTTTCGGCTATGCATGCACCAGAGAAAATAGGGGGCTCCAACCAGGGATGCAACGAGCCCTGCCGGCAATTGCCACGGCGACAGGATGCTGCGCCCGAACCAATCGGCGACCACCATGATCAATGCGCCGAAAATTGCCGCACCAAGAAGCTGGGGTACTGGCCGCTGCAGTCCGAACATCCGGGCCATATGGGGCGCCATCAGCCCGACGAAACTCAGCGGCCCAACAACCAGGGTTGCTATGGCCGTTGCCGCGCAGGCCAGCACCAGGAGGATAAGACGTGTACGGCGGCTGCTCAGGCCAAGCGCCTGTGAGGTGGGCTCGCCAAGTGGAAGCACATCCAGCCAGCGCGCGCAGAAAGATGTGGCAACCAAGATCACCGCGGCCGTCAAGCAGGTGAAAGCAGCTTGCACAGAGGTAAGCCCGTAGGTCGAGCCCGACATCCAGGACAGGAGAAGACTCGTCCGAGGATCGCCGCTTGTCAGGGCGATGGAGGAAACGGCTGTCATAGAGGATGCGAGGGCAATCCCGACGAATATCTGCCTGTCCGACGAAAACGAAGATCGCCCAGATATCGCGAGCAAGAGCACAACTGTCGCCATCGCCCCTGCACCGGCAACCGGCAAAACCCAGGTCGGATCGAAACCGGGAATGACCATAAGGCATAGTAAGACCGCCACGGTCGCGCCCGACGAAACGCCGAGGACTTCCGGGCTCGCCATGGCATTGCCCGTCATTCTCTGCAGTAAAAGGCCGGCAACGGCAAGCAGTGCACCACATCCCAGCGCCCCGAAGACGCGGGGAGACCGCCACGGCCAGAGAAGATCAAATTCGCGCCATGATGCAAGATGCCATCCGGCCGGCGTTTTACCGACCATTAACGCGAGGACGAGCCCGGCCACCAGGACTAGTGCCGCTCCCGCCAGCAGTCGACGGGATGCCCCGTCTTCGAGGCGCGGTGCTATCTGTTCCGTTGTATGATGCGATCCCAGATGGCTTCTTGCTCTCGACATGAGCCAGATCAGAAGAGGAGCCGCCAACAGGCCGGTTGCGGCGCCAGTCGGAATCTCCTGCGCTGTGAACCATTTCAACTGGACGATCTGATCCGTCAACAATAGAAGCGCCGAGCCGAGCAGGGAGCCGTATGCCAGGCGCTCGCGAAGCGTTCGTGCCCCCAGCAGGCGAACCAATGCAGGTGACGCAAGGCCGATGAACCCGATTACGCCCACGGCGCTGGTAACGCTTGCCCCAAGGCAGACCGCCATGGCCAGAAAGAGAAGACGGAAAGGCCAAACCGGGATGCCGAGGCTTTTGGCTTCGCCATCTCCCAATCCCATTATTTCGAGCGGGCGGGCAAGCAGTATGCACAGGATTGCCAACGGAACGGTCTCGGCCAGAAGCCGCATCGCCGCGGCCCAATCGTTCTGCGCCAGCGATCCGCTCTGCCAGATGAACAGGGCAGAGAGATAATCGTGGTTGAGGATAATCAAAAGCCCGGAAAGCGAACCGGAGATGAGACTGACCATCATGCCGGAGACGATGAGACTGGAGGGTGAGAAACCGAGGGACGCCGCCATCCAGATTACGAATGCGAATGCAACGACAGCGCCAGCAAGTGCGATCCATCCCTGTGCTGCTCCGTAAAGCGAAGGCCACCAGAGCATGCAGATGGCAAGTGCGAGTTGCGCGCCTGCGGAAACGCCTAGGGTTGTCGCTTCGGCCAGCGGATTGCGAAGCACTTGCTGAAAGATCGTTCCTGCGAGGGCCAGTCCGCCTCCGGCCATCAAGGCAATCACGATCCTTGGAAGGAAACTGTCTCGAAATAGCAGCTCTCGCGGTTCCGGATCAGACGATAGCATCGCGTCGAGCCAAAGTCTCGGTGGCAGCAAATCGGAGGCCCGGCAGGTGATCAACGCGATGAACGCCGCCAAGATTAACAAGGTCGCCGATCCGACCATCCATCGCCTATCAGAGATATCAACCATCGCTGTGGCCAACTTATGCCAACGCGGCGACGAGAGATCGGCCGAAGCCAAGTACCGTCGGTAATCCGCCATAGAGCCAGGCAAACGGGAGCGGTCTGACATTGCCGTTCCTGACCGATGGCAAGGCATTCCACAACGAGCTCGACCCCAAGGCAAGCCGTGCAGCGACGGTAGATGAACCAGCATCGAGGTAGAGAAACAGAACGTCCGGATAATCAGCCAGGACCTCGATGCCCTGAGTGATGTTACCCCAGGCGTTCATGGGGCCAGTCCATGCGTTCTTCAGCCCAAGCTGCTGCAGCACGCCGTCGAACAAGCTACCAGACCCGAAGACGGAGATATGCCGTCCGTCCGGTACCAGTGCTCCGAGCAAAATGGGAGGCATATCAAGAGGAAGAAGGCGTTCGCGCATGGCATCCAGTTCCATTTGTCCCTTCCGTCGATAGTTGCGCGCGCCCTCCTGCCGGTCGATGATTTGTCCAATATCGTCGACCAGGCGAAACGTATTATCGACCAGTTCGGGCGAACTTCGAAGATCGAAGACATGAACCGGCGCGATCCGCTGGAGCATAGGCACCAGGCTTTGTTGCCAATTGGCGCAGAAGATGAGATCCGGCGTCAATGCCTGGAGATTCTCAAGATCAGGAGCAAAGATCGACCCAATCTGCTGAACGTTGGCGAAGGTGTCGGTGACACCTGTCTGCCCGTCATAGGGGCTGGCAGTCGCGACCGGCATTCCACCAATGGCAACGATCGTCTCCGCCGCGGCCCATTCTATCGTCGCGGGACGCAGTGAGAATTCCCGCGCAACGGCGGATCTCACCCCTGCCCCTCCCGCCAGGACGTTCCAGGCACCTACTTGGGCGAGAAACTCTCTACGGCTTGTTTTCATCACAGGGTTCGGCGCCATGCCCTTGTGCCGCGTCAGAATTTCATGCTCGCCGACAGCACGAAAGTTCGAGGTCTTGCGTTCATCACGAAACCATTTCCAGCAATCCAGTAACTCTTGTTGGCAATATTCTCGACGTTGAAACGAAACGAAGTCTCGTGACCGGCGAGTTTCGTCTGGTAGCGGAGACCGGCGTCGAGGCGTGTCCAGTCAGGAATGGATTGCTGATTGCCGGCGTCGATATAAGCGGATCCGGTATAAATGGCGCGCCCGCTGACCGTCCATCCGGGGAGAAACGCGGGGTCCCATTCCGCACCGACATTGACCTGGATGTCGGCTGCACCATTCACCTTCTTTCCGTCATTGGTTCCACCGGCGGTGCGCGTCTGTCGGGCATTGATCAGCGCGATCCCGCCGAGCAAGCGAACTCCGGACGCGATTTCTCCCTGCGCATTGAATTCGAGGCCTCGTGTCCTCTGTTCTCCATCTACCCCATAGGATAGGCCACTGGCGATCGCGTTTGGTGTCGTCACCTGATAGCCGCCGAGCGAAACAAGAAAGTCGCCGAAGTCGTACTTGGCTCCGATTTCATATTGCTTGGTGATGAAGGGAGCCAGACTATGGCCTGCATCCGCGTATCCGGCGGGGATCATACCACCTTGCTGAAGCCCCTCGATGTAATTCGCGTAAAGCGACAGCTTCTCCCATGGCTTGACGACGAGTGCATAGGCTGGCGTCCAGGCATTCTTGTCGTAAATAGAAGTGACGTCGCCTGTTGCCGGGTCGTAATTCTTCGCGTTCACGTCTTGGTCGCGTATGCCAAGCGTGAATTGAATGCGATCATCCAGTACGGAGAGGGTATCCGCTAACGCCACGCCGGACAGCCTGGTGCTTGCTGTCCTCGGAACGTTTTCTGCATCGGCCAGTCCTGCGATGCTGGGCTCGGTGATGAAGACGGGATCATAGAGGTTGGAATATGTCGTTGCGAGCGTGTTAAGCGCGATACCGTTGTTGATCGACATGCCCGAAGCAGCCAACGACCAGCGATGCGTGACAGGCCCGGTCTCGAACTCGCCGCGTAGCCCTGCCTCAGCCGTCACGCTGTTGCGGTAGAGCGGCCAATAGACCTGCCGTTGTCCCAGGGTGCCGCTGTTATCCATCAGGAAAGTATTTGCAAACAATTGCTCTTCGGTGAAGCGAGAGCCTCCGACTGCTGCATAGGCCGTTACATCGGGCGTAATGTCGTACTCAACCCGAGCCGTTCCGAACTTCGTGTAAGTGTTGTCGTATGACCAGGGATTTTGCCAGTTGGACGTTGGGTCGCTGGGCGGGCCGGGGATCCGGAAGGTGCTGGAAAGCAAATAGGTGGTACGGTTTGGAGCGTCGTTCTCGTTGGCCCGATAGCCGAGATTGACGGAGACGCGCGCATCGTTATCCGGATCGTGCCAGTCCAGCGCAGCGGTTGCGGTACCTACCTTGCGGGATTGATGGTCGACCCCCGTGTCGCCATCGCGATAAGCACCGTTGAAGCGGATGCCGAATTCGCCATCAGCACCGTAGCGACGGCTGACATCTATGCCTCCACCGAACTGGCCGCCATAATATCCCGTCGTGACTTCGGTAAGCGGGGTATCCAGCGCCCGCTTCGGCACCTGGTTGATCATTCCACCGACCCCGCCGATCGGGCCAAGGCCGTTCAGCAAGGCGTTCGCACCCACGAGCAGATCGACACGTTCGATCGATTCGATACCCGGCGTTCCGATTCCGTAAAGACCGTCATAGGCAATATCGAGCTGAGAGACCTTGTTTCCGCGGAGGAGAAAGTCCGTCGAACCGTCGTTATCAGGATAGAAGATGCGGGCGGCTGCGTTATTGGCAAGGACATCGGACACAGACAGAGCCTGCTGATCCTTGATCAGATCACCGGTGTAGCTCGTAATATTGAAGGGTGTGTCCATGACGTTGCGATTGCCAAGAAGGCCTATCTGCCCACCGGTGGCTACCTGTCCGCCAGCGTAGGCTGGCATTGGTGTCATGGTGGAGTTGGCGTCCGCCTTAAGGACAATGGGAGCAAGCGTGGTGGCGTCCGAAGCGCCCCTCTCCGCCTCCTGTGACGCCGTGGTGATGGTCACCGTGTTTGAATTGGTGAAGCTGAATTGCAGACCGGAGCCGAGCAAAAGCGACTCGATCGCTTTCGCTGTGCTCATCGAACCGTGAACGGCCTTGCCAGGGCTCGACGCTGCAGGTGTCTCGGGAAAAACGACATTAATTCCAGTGGCACGAACAATGTCATTCATGCCTTGCCGAATAGGTTTTACCGGAATGTCGAAATTGCGCAGCCGCTCGCCAGTCGCTTGCGCCAGCGCCGGGCGGATGGCGATTGCATCCCCGACGATTGCCGTCATCGCCGTCGCAGCCAACAGAACAACCGTCCTGCATGTGAAAGTCTTGCCCCTCATGTAACGCCCCTGCCCTTCAGAGATTGAAGCGAAGGCGGTGCTCTCTGCATTGCCACCCTCTCATCTTCTCAATCGCGCGAGCGAGGCCGGCACCCTCATCTTTTCGGCAAAAAAATTGACGAAGGGCGTTTCTGTAGTCTCAGGGGCCAACGATAGTCAGCTTGCCGAGGCTGTGCATGCGGAAACCAACGGATGATTGTACAGCGGCAAGCGCCTTATCCGTGTTGTCGAGCGCAATATTGCCGCTCACCCTCAATTCGCCGAGCCCGTGGCCGACGACGACTATACGGCCGGCCCGATAGCGTTCGATCTGGGCAAGGACGTCTGCAAGGCGCGCATTGTTGAATATGAACCGCCCGTTGTGCCACGCCATCTCATCATCCAGAATGGCTTTTCTGACGCTACCTAAACCATCATCGCCATAGTCCACACTCTCACCTGGGCTCAAAACGACTTTCTGGCTCATGCCATCGATACCGACGGCGACGCTGCCTTTCGCGAGCGTGACCGTGACTTCGCGATCCTCCTTCATCGAGACGTCGAACTCGGTTCCGAGGACCCTCGCTGCGCCGTGCTGTGCCTCGACAGTGAACGGCGTTCCGACATGCGTCACCTCGAAAAATGCCGTGCCGCGCAGAAGCCGTACTCGCCTTTCCGTTCCCGACATGGAGATACTCAGGGCGGAATCTGCGTCCATCAGGACATGCGAGCCGTCCTGCAGGGTTATTTCTCTTCGCTCACCTCTGGGCGAGACGAAATCCGCACGCATATCTTGCAGGAGATTGGGCCGCTCAAGCCAGATCCAGATGCCGGCAACCAGAATGGCAAGACAGCCGACGATGATAGGACCTGTTTTGTTGCCCTGCCGCTCCGTGCGGAGGCGGTGGATTTTCTCCAACGGTTCCGCAAGGTCCGGATGATCATCGATTTCAGCCAGTTTCGCAGGAGTGTCCGTGGTCGCCCAGAGCCTACACACGTCCTCATATACACTTCGGTGATCTGCGGAGGTTTGCAGCCAGGCTTGGAAATCGCGACGGTCTTGCACGGATGGTTTGCCGTTCATGCGAGTGAACCATGCAATCGCTTCCCGCTCGATCAGTTTAGCGTTGGAGGTTTGCTGTTGGTGTTCCGTCATGAAAGAATGCCTGCGCCACCGATGAGCGAATCTATCCCCAGCCTCAAGCTATCAAGTCGTCTACATTACCCCCGCGCCCTCAGGTGCGGCAAAGATCCGGGCAAATGGGCCTCTGCGAGCTATCAAAGAGGACGAAAGTATCAGCCCACGGCCTTACAAGCCAGAATGGCCTTCGCGATTTCGCGCTCGACGGTGCTATAAGATAGGTCGAGGGCAAAGGCAATTTCGTCGTAAGAGCAATTGTGAACACGATTGAGCAGGAAAATCTTTCGCGTTCGCTCTGGCAGGCCGTCGATCGCATCCTGCAGCCGTTGCAGTTCTTGGCGTGCGCTGACGATTTGGTCAGGCATGATAACCGGCGGAGAATATTGTTCTTCCGTCAGATCAGCGAGAATTCTTTCATGGCGCCGATCGGTGCGAAATTGGCTTATCGCGGCGTATCCCGTTGCCCGCACCAGATAAGCGGGGGTGAGGATAACGTGTTCCCTTGCCTTAGACCAAATACTTGTGAAAACGTCCTGAACTACATCCGCTGCGTTCGCATGACCAACCTTCCGCCCAGCCAGCCGCTCGAGACGGCTGCGCTCTGCGATATAAAGGGATTCGATCTCCTCGTGCCTTGTAGCCAGCGGACGCACCATGCATAAATATGACAAATATACTCCTCTTATATCCTATCTCTCGTCATTGGCAACATGAAGGGTTCTGTCGCGAACACTTAAGGAGGCGGCAGGCACGGCTATCTTTAGGCAGGTTATGCTGCGAGGGCAGTAAATCGGTGTAAGGCGGATTGATCACCGTTTGAGAACTGCCGCTTGCGGATCATGTGGGCGACTCGATCCCATCCAGTGTCGCCGAGGCAGGCAGGAAGGATTGTAAGCCTTTCATGGAACGGGTGATCTTCTTGATGAGCCGGTGATACTGCTCGATCATGTTGTTGAGATATTTGACTTGGCGAATCTCGATCAGTCAGAACCATCCTTGCAATAGCAGCAGCCGGTTTATGGTCTGCAATCCCGCAAGGTTCGCGCCGCTCTTGTGGACGACGTTTCCGGCCAACCATTGCTCTTGATGGTACGAGCGTAGAAGGCATGGCGGCGGCCTCATCGCGATGCTCGGAGCATCAAACCCAAGATTTTGCCGGACGCCCATATTGCGGTAGAAACAGGTCCACCTGCTTTTGACCAAGGGCATAGGTCTCGTCCATCCGCCATGAGCGGCTGGTCTCGGCTTTCGACGTCGGGCCTGACAGGCGATCAGTGGCGAATATTTCACGACCCATCTGTTGAGTGTCGCGTTATCGACGGCAAGGCGGCGCTCAGCCATGATCTCTTCCAGGTCACGATAGGACGCCGCATATCGGACGTCGAAAAACACGGCGTATAAAACAACGCCCTTATAGTGGGCGCCTTTGAGTTCGATCATGGTTCGCAATTTGTAATGTCCGATATGCTTCGATCCAGATCTGCGGCATGATTAAGCCGCCGGCGAACGGGCCGCAAAGTTTGCGACGTAAGTTTCGCCGAGACGGGCCAGAGCAACAGCGGCGTCGAAAGCGGGTCCCGTCAACGCTGTCATGCCGGTTTTCGCGAGAAAGTAAGCCTCTGATATGATGGTAAACGGTACCTTAAACGAAACCTATATGCCGGTTTTATTTCGCTAGACTATGATGTTGTTGCAGCAACCTGCCGCAATAACCGCCATGCGCGATCGGAAGCCATTGCGTTGTTGACTGGAAAAGCTGCTTTTTGTAAATAGCTAGCCAGTCTAGCTAGATTGGAGCGGGCGAATGGAATGGCAGCTACAGGACGCTAAGAACCAATTCTCGAAAGTCGTGCAGAAGGCCCGTCATGAGGGTCCACAGACCGTGACCGTGCGCGGCGAGCGCACTGCAGTGGTCCTGTCGACGGCCGATTACGATGCGCTGCTCGCCGGTAGGCCGACCATCGTCGACCACCTTCTCGGCGAGCCGACATGGGATGCAGAGATGGCCGATCTGGTCGACGCCTGTCAGCCGGACATGAACAGGGGCGGCGCCAGCTGATGTATCTCGTCCATACCAACGTCATCACGCAGGCGCGCCGCGGCGACCCGCAAGCCGTTGCATGGTTGCGCAAGGTCGATCCGCAGACAATCTATCTGAGCGCGCTCACCCTTGGCGAAATCACCCGGGGCATTGCCCTCAGACAGGCATCCGATCCGATGGTCGCCGCCCGTGCTGATGAATGGCTGCGCAAGCTGCGTCATGATCACCACGATCGGATACTGCCGGTTACCGGTGAAATCGCCGTGGAATGGGGACGGCTCGGCGGAGCCGGGCGGCGCAGTGAGATCGATAGATTGATGGCGGCAACCGCGATCGTCCATGATCTGATCCTCGTCACCCGCAACGCGGTCGAATTTGCCGATACCTATGCGGCGGTGATCGACCCATGGGAGGCATAGCATGGCTGCTGGCGTGATCGGGCCAGTTCCCGATGGAATGCCAGCCTTGCCGGCGCAGCCCCCTCTCTCGCCCTCCCCTCCCCCTCCCCCAACCGGCGGAAAGACTCTCATCGCAGCTTGACCGCACACTGAATTTCTTTCGCGGCTTCATTCGCGCCGGTCGCGCCAGCGCCGCCAATGCAGACGAGCGCCGTGTCTGCAAGCAGTTCGGCCACGCATGGGGCGAGACGAGCCGCAGCGATCGCCTTTGCATCAATCCCGCAAAGGCCGCGGGCCTATAGCGCGGCTTTTTGCGCGGTGCGTTCCTCATTTGTAATGCCGGAAATTCGAGATCACGGCTTGCACGGATGGTTGGGGCAAAGCAGCCTGGCCAAAGCCCGAGTGACAAATTGGTGGAGGGAAGCCCCACCCTGCCAACAACGGTCATTGCCTGTCCGTGTCTGCCAGTTCGCCCTGCAGACTTCTGCGCGCATATCGGGCGGGCGGCATGCCCGCGTGTCGGGCAAAGGCGACGCTGAATGTGCTTGCCGAACCGTATCCCACCCGCTCGGCCACCTCGTCCATTCCCATTTCACGGCTGCGCAGCAGTTGTTTTGCCAGTGCCATACGCCAGGCCAGCAGATATTCCATCGGTGGCAGGCCGACGATCCGGCTGAACCGGGCGAAGAATGCAGATCTGGAAAGGGCCGCTTCTTTCGCAAGATCTGCGACTGTCCAGGCATGGGCCGGTCGCGCATGGATGGCGGAGAGTGCTGCCGCCAGGCGTTCATCGGCAAGGCCTCGGCTGAGGCCCGATGTTGCGGTGGCTTGCGTGCCTGATCGCAGTGCCTCGATCAGAAGGACTTCCAGCAGTCGTTCCAGCACCAGCTCGCGGGCCGGACGGCCCTCGCGCGTTTCTTCCGCGACGAGCTGTATCAAGGTTCCAAGCCGCGGCTCGCGACGCACGATCACGACATCAGGCAAGAGGGACACAAGCAGGGCCGCGTCCGGCGATCCGAAACTGCAATGCCCGATACGCATCTTCAGATCCGTGGGCCCATCCAGCCGACCAAGGCGAAAATGGCCCTCGCCCAACCGGGTGGGAAGCATCGCCGGAAGGTCGGCAGGAGCGTCGAGACTCTCGTTGACAAGGTCGCACATGGCCGGCGCCAGGACGAAATCACCGGCCTCAAGCATGAAGGGTGGATGATCTGCGAAGGTGACGCGGCAGCACCCTTCCAGGATGGCGCAGTAGAACGGCTCGCCTGTTCCTTCTCGCTCGATCCGCCAGGTGCCGGCGCACTCGACCAGCTTGGAGAACCGGGCGGCGGGCTGCAGCAATGTGACGATTTCGGCGAGAGGATCAGCGGCCATGATCAGGACTATCTCCAAAGAAATGGAGACTGAAGCGTATATATGGTCTCGGCTTGCGTGGCTATGATCACATCATTCCTATTCCTCTGGAGGTTCTCATGCCCACAATACTGATCACCGGCTGCTCGTCCGGCTTCGGCCTGGAAACGGCCAAACTGTTTCTCGAACGGGGATGGGACGTGATTGCCACGATGCGCAGACCTGATCGGGACCTGCTGCCGACATCCGATCGCCTGCGGATCCTGCCGCTCGACGTGACCGATCCGGCAAGCATTGCAAGCGCCGTTGAAGATGCCGGCGCGATGGACGTGCTGGTCAACAATGCCGGCTTTGGAGCCCCCTCCCCTGTCGAGCTCACCGCGCCAGAGACGATACAATCCCTGTTTCAGACCAACACGATCGGCACATTGGCCATGGTTCAGGCCGTACTGCCGCAGATGCGCCAGCGCCGGTCCGGGGTCATCATCAATGTCACCTCCACCGTCACCGTGAAGACCTTGCCGATCGTCGGCGTCTACCGGGCGAGCAAGGCCGCGGTGAACGCCTTCACTGAAACGCTTGCGATGGAAGTGAAGCCTTTCGGCATAAGAGCGCATCTCGTCTTACCAGGCCGCTCGCCGACGACCCGGTTCGGAGAAAACGCCCGCCCCCATTTTCGCGGCATGGACGATGCGGACTACGCGCCGCAGATCCAGCAATTCGTGAAGGCAGTCCAGGATGATACCGGCCCGGTCACATATGCGTCCGACGTCGCTGCGGCGGTCTGGCGGGCCGCCACCGATGCGTCCGCGCCACTCTACATTCCCGGCGGAGCCGACGCCGAACTCTGGATGGCGGAGGCCGGCCTGTAATCTGAAGGCGGCAGCGCTCCTGGAACAACTTGCCGTCTTCCTTTGAAGCTCAATCATCCTTGCAATTGTGGAATTATGGTCCATAAATGCGAGGATGATCAAGCGAAGAATCCGGTCCCAGCTCGCAGAACTGCTCGATACGAGCTCCGCTGTCGCCCTTCTCGGGCCGCGACAGGTGGGCAAGACGACCATGGCGCTGGAGATCGCCGAAAGCCGGCCGGCCATCTATCTCGATCTAGAGTCCGATGCGGATCGGGCCAAGCTTGCGGAGCCCGAACTCTATCTTGCCCAGCACGAGGACAAGCTCGTCATCTTAGACGAGGTGCAGAGGCTGCCGGACCTCTTCCAGAACCTGCGCGGTCTGATTGATCGTGCCCGTCGTGCCGGCCGCCGCAACGGGCAGTTCCTGTTGCTCGGATCGGCCTCGATCGATCTCCTCAAGCAATCCGGCGAGACGCTTGCCGGCCGCATCGCCTATCTTGAAATGCATCCGGTCGACGGACTGGAAGTCGGCCCGCAGGAGCTCGACACGCTTTGGCTGCGCGGCGGATTTCCCGACAGCCTTCTTGCTGCGGACGATCGTGCCAGTCTGCGCTGGCGGCAGGATTTCATCCGCACCTATCTGGAACGGGATATTCCCCAGCTCGGCCCACGCATCCCGGCGGAAACGCTGCGGCGGTTCTGGACCATGCTGGCGCATCACCAGTCGGGGTTGCTCAATGCCGCCGACCTCGCCCGCTCGCTGGGCGTCGACGGCAAGACGGTCGCCTCCTATCTTGACCTCCTCGTCGACCTTCTTCTTGTGCGCCGGCTGGAACCCTGGCACGCCAATGCCGGCAAACGCCTGGTCAAGTCGCCGAAGATCTATGTGAGGGACAGTGGGATCACCCATGCGCTCTTAGGCATCGGAAGCGGAGAACAGTTGCTCGGCCATCCGATCGCCGGCGCCAGCTGGGAAGCCTTCGTCATCGAAACCTTGATCGCCGCAGCCCCCGCCGGGACGACCGCGAATTTCTATCGCAGTTCGGCAGGGGCCGAGATCGACCTTCTTCTCACCCTCCCCGGCCGCCGGCCGTTTGCAATCGAGATCAAGCGCAGCCTCGCGCCCAAGCTGGAGAAGGGTTTTTATCTCGCCTGCGAGGATCTGCAGCCGGAAAAGAGGATCGTCATCTATCCGGGATCCGAGACCTATCCGGCCAAGAACGATGTGTCGGTCATGCCGCTCGCAGCCGCCGGGCGGATGCTGTTGGACTGATCGGGCGATATCCCGCGCCGGGACCGTCGAAGTGGCGGATCTCCCCTTCCCCGGATGATCGTCTCACTCCACCAATCCGATCATCGGCCCATACCCGCCATGCCATGACCAGTCGGCCCGCTTGAGCGCAGGGTCGAACAGCCCGGTTCCATGCCCGCCATCGAGAAACAGTGCATTGCTGCATTTCAGCTCGTCGCGGAAGAACCGGGCAAGGTCATGAAAATTGACATCGTCCTCGCTGATTACGAACCGCAACGCCCCGTCCTCGCAGGCGCCGACGGCGCTGCGCCGCGTGCGGTCGCTGGACCCTTCGATCAGCGCCGGATTGAGCTTGTTGTTGATCACCAGCATCGGTCCGGACTGGGTGGCAAAGCGCGGCTCCTCCCGCCCCGATTTCGATTGCTGTTCCAGATAATCCCCGGTCGTCAGGATATGGCCGCCGGCCCCGTCGAGAAAGAAGACGCCATTCGGCTGCTTGTAGAAATTGGGGATCTCGCCGGGCTTGCCCGTCACCACACGCCGGTTGGCCGGCACCAGTTCGCGCCCATCCTCGACGTAAAGGCCGACAGGGATGAAATCGTCGGAATACATGCCGGCATTCATGGCGAAGATCAGGTTCTTGCCGCCGGCCCGCAGCACATCACTCAGCGTCGAGAAACTGCGATAGGGTTTTCCCTCACCATTCTTCCAGAACAGACGAAGATCCACCTCCCCGGGCTTTACCGCACATACGATATATCCCGAACTCTCGAAACTCTGCTTCAGGCATGGCGAGGTGGCGTCACCGGGGTAGGCTGCGAAGGCCGGCGCGGCCAACGCCGTGAGCATCGCCATAAGCAAGGATTTGGGTCGAAAAATCATGTCGATGCATCCATCTATCGCCGGCAACCGGAACATTTCGACTAACCAGCAGATTTATTTGGGGAAAATGAGACTTTTGACCGCCGTCAACGGCTTTTTCTCCGAATCGGTCCGCCCGCTTCAACGCTATCTGCCTGCATTCGCTCCCAATAGCGGGCGGAGAGAAAGCCTCCGCGTCAAGCGTCGATGGTCGGGCAACGTGAGGTCCGCATGTATGCGTGATTGCAGCGCGTTGTTCAATGCTTAGCCATCCGAACGCATGTGTCTTGCTGCACAGGGGCCGCTCTGAGATATTTCCCGCATGTGAATCAACACCTGCCGGAATACGATGTTTTCCAGATCCATGGCCTATTCAGCCTGCCGGGCACTCGCTGTCCTCGTGACGATTATACTGGGCGCGATGCAATCGCCGCCGGCCCGCGCAGAGAATGCCGCCACACCGTGGCCGCAAACCCAGAGCGATCTTGCCGCCGATCCGGATGTGCATTTCGGCACGCTGTCAAACGGCATGCGATTTGCGATCATGCGCAACGCCACGCCGCCGAAGCAGGCGGCCATCCGCTTCCGCATCGGCTCCGGCTCGCTTGAGGAAAACGATGATCAGCAGGGATTGGCGCATTTTCTCGAGCACATGGCCTTCCGTGGGTCGACGCATGTCCCCGAGGACGAGATGGTGCGCATCCTCCAGCGCAAGGGCCTGGCCTTCGGTCCGGATACCAATGCCCATACATCCTATGACGAAACCGTCTATTCGCTTGATCTTCCGCAGGTGGATGCCGACACGATCTCCACCGGCCTGAAATTGATGCGCGAGACGGCAAGCGAATTGACGCTCGATGCCGCCGCCTTCGACCGCGAACGCGGCGTCATTCTCTCCGAAGAGCGGCTGCGCGATACACCGCAATATCGGGCCGGCATGGCTACGCTCGATACGCTGCTCGAGGGGCAGCGTGTCACGCTGCGCTCACCGATCGGCAAGACGGAGGTCATCCGCAATGCACCGGTCGGTCTTCTGCGCCAGTATTATGCCGCCAATTATCGCCCCGACCGGGCTACACTGATCGTCGTCGGCGATGTCGATCCTGCGGCGATTGAAACCGGGATCCGCCAGCGCTTCGACGACTGGAAGGCGACCACTCCCAATCCGCCGGCACCCGACCTCGGCAAACTGAAGGCTGAAGGCGAAACATTCAACATCGTTGCTGTGCCTGGCAACATGACGCGCGTGCAGATCGCCTGGACACGTCCGTTCGATGGCGCGCGCGATTCCGTTGCCAAGCAACGCGCCGAGCTTGTCGAGGATCTTGGTCTCATGGTGCTGCAACGCCGCCTGAGTGCGGCCGCGAGCAAATCGGATGCCCCCTTTATCAGTGCCAATGCGGGTGGACAGGACCTTTTGAAATCGGCCCATCTCGTAGCGGTCTCGGCCAGTTCGCAACCGGAAAAATGGCAGGCAGCGCTTGCGGCGATAGATCAGGAGCAACGCCGCATCGAGCAATTCGGCGTTACCCGGGACGAGATCCAGCGGGAGATCGTCGAATACCACTCGGCCTTGCAGGCGCAGGCAGCGGGGGCTGCCACCCGGGCCACACCGGCGCTTGCCTCCATGCTTGCCGAAAGCGTCGATAACGATGAGGTATTTACCTCGCCGGCGGAAGATCTCTCGCTATTCGAGAAAATCACGGCGGAGGTGACCGTCGCAGAGGTCGACCAAGCGCTTCGGGCCGCCTTTGCCGGCAATGGACCTCAGGTCCTGCTTCAGGCAGGGCAGGCGCCGAAAGGGGGCGCCGACGCGCTTCGCCAGGCTTATGCTGCCTCCCGTTCCGTTGGCGTTTCCGCCAACGCAAGCGCGCAAAGTGTCGCCTGGCCCTATACCTCGTTCGGACAGCAGGGCGTGGTCGCCGAGCGCCGCACTGTCGACGATCTCGGCCTGACCCTGGTGCGCTTCGCCAACGGCGTACGCCTCACCATCAAACCGACAAAGCTCCGCGACAAGGAAGTGGTTGTGCGCGAGCATATCGGGCGTGGCCGACTGGGGATGCCACATGACCGCTCTCTGCCTTTATGGGCATCTTCCGCCGTGATTCTGTCCGGAACGAAGGCCATGGACTTCGAGGACATCCAGAAGGCGCTGGCCGCAAAGATCTTCGATATCGATTTCTCCGTGGGCGACAGTTCAGTCAGGTTCGACGGCCGGACGCGGACGGAGGATCTCGAAACGCAGCTGCAATTGATGGCCGCCTACACATCCGATCCAGCCTATCGACCGGAGGCCTTCAAGCGGGTGCAGCAGGCCTATCTGTCCAGCCTCGACCAGTATGATGCGACGGCGGGCGGCGTGCTGGGACGGGATTTTTCCGGCCTCGTACATTCCGGCGATCCGCGTTGGACTTTCCCCGGTCGGGACGAGATAACGGCCGCGACGCCGGACGATTTCGAAGCTCTGTTTCGCCCTTTGGTCTCCGCCGGGCCGATCGAGATCATCATCGCCGGCGATGTGACCGTCGATGACGCCATCCGCCTGACGGCAGGCACCTTCGGCGCTCTTCCTCCGCGGGCGGACGCCCTATTGCGGCCCGGCGAGGATAACGTGCAGTTTCCGAGGGCGACGGCAGAACCCGTCACTGCCGTGCACAAGGGCAGGGATGACACTGCGGCAATCGCAGTCGGGGCGCCCGTCGGTGATCTGCTTTCCGATATTCCTCGCTCCTTCGTCGCCAGCATTACCACGCAGATCATCCAGAACAGGCTGATGGACCAGTTCAGGATTACCCAGGGGGCGACATATAGTCTGCAAGGCGACGCCGAGCTTTCAAGAGATTTGCGCGGCTACGGCTTTGCCTATCTGTATCTGGAGACGACGCCGCAGAAGGTGGACGCCTTCTACATGCTACTCGACAGGGTTATCGCCGACCTCGGATCCAGCACGGTCTCCGCCGACGAACTGTCGCGCGCCCGAGAGCCGGCAATCGAAACACTCAGGCATCAGGAGCAGACCAATGATTTCTGGGCGCGGTCTCTGCAGCAGGCGCAGACAGATCCGCGGCGGTTGGACCTGATCCGCTATAGTCCGGAAGGCTATGGCAAGGTGACTGCGGATCAGGTGCGAGAATTCGCGAAGGACTATTTCAAGGGGGACCGGCTCTGGAAGTTGGAGGTCCTGCCTCAAGGTCTCCGGTGATCGCCGGGGGAGGGGAGGTGGAGTTGCCGGCCAGCAAGCTCGTAGCGCCATAATTCCCGCCCAACCGCGGCCGCGCCGCCTCTGGATCGTGCCGTCCGCTGAAACCCGATATGCCAGGCTGGAGCCTCATCAAGCTGGCCTGCGCTTGCGACTGCAGGCGTTCAATCAGAGGAGGACGGATGGCAGCAATGATCATGTTCGCAAAAGTGTCGACACATTGGTAGACAGAAGCGCGCTTTGGTGATTTATATTTGTCGCAAAGCCGAGGGGACAAGACATTGAGCGAATATGACGTCATCGTTATCGGAACCGGTTCAGCGGCGTGTTCGGCCGCATTGCGGGCAGCCAAAGGGGGGCTGAAGGTCCTCGCGCTCGAGAAGAGCAGGCGGCTCGGCGGAACCTCCGCCATGTCCGGATCTGGTGTCTGGATCCCCGCCAATCATATTGCAAAGGCACAGGGCGTATCGGACAGCAAGCAGGAGGCACTCGATTATCTGCGTGCAGTCCAGCCCGATGACTGGGCCGAACGCGAAGGCGCCCGTCATCGCGCCTTTGTCGAAAACGCGCCGACGATGCTGAAATTTCTGTCCGACAACACGCCGATCGACTTTCGCCTCATCGACGAGCCGGATCCCTATGTGGAGGCGCCGGGAGGAAAGAAATACGGACGCATGCTCTCCCCCATGCCCCTGAGCAGGCGGCTGGTCGGGAAATATGCATCTAAGATGCGGCGATCGACCTTGCCGCATGTCTTCACCTATCAGGAAAACGTCAATCTCGATCTCTATCATCGCCCTTTCCTGGCGATCATGAAGATGTGGCCGAAAGTGGTCTGGCGCTGGCTCAACAATGCAGGCGCACAAGGCACCGCCCTGATGACGGGGCTCATCAGGGCATGCCTCGATGCGGGCGTGACCTTCCAGCTTGAAACCCGGGCCGTCGCCCTCGTGCAGGATGACACCGGACGCATTATCGGTGTGGAAGTCGACCGGGGCGGCCGGAAGGAAACCCTTTCGGCACGCAAAGGCGTGGTGATCGCCTCCGGTGGCTTCGAGTGGAACAAGGAGATGCGGGAACGGCATTTTCCCGGTCCGATCGACCGTATCGGGACGCCGATGAGCAATGAGGGCGATGGCCAGAAGATGGCGGAAGCCGTCGGGGCGCATCTCGACAACATGGATCAGGCCAATGTCTATGTCTGCCTGCCGACCCGATACGAAGGCAAGCCATACGGGCTGCCGATCAATTTCCTCTACGAACCGCATTCCATCGTCGTCAATCGGTCCGGCAAGCGGTTTGTCAGCGAGGCGCATTTCAACATCGGCGAAGCGCTCGATGCCCGCGATGCGGATGGCGTGCCGAAAAATCTCCCCTGTTATCTCGTCGGCGACCATCGCTTCCTGGAATCCTCCTTCACCTTCCGATGGTATGCGTCCTACGAGCGGGACTGGGTCAAGAAGGCCAATACGATCGATGAACTGGCCGGCATGCTCGGCCTTCCCGCGAAAGAGTTACGGGCAACGATAGACCGTTGGAATTCCTTCTGCGCCAAAAGCAAGGACGAGGATTTCCACCGCGGCGAGCCGGCCTGGGAACGCAAGAAGGACGGCGGCAAGGTTCGCCTCTTCCCGATCGACAAGCCGCCTTATGTCGGCCTTTCCGTCAACCGCTCGATCATCGGCACCAAGGGTGGTGCCCGCACCAACGAATTCGGCCAGGTGCTGCGCAAGGACGGCTCGATCGTTCCGGGGCTCTATGCAGCCGGTCTGGCAATGGCCAATCCGATCGGAACACGTGCCGTGGGAGCGGGAACGACGCTCGGCCCCAATCTGACCTGGGGGTTCATTTCCGCCGAGACGATCCTTCGGCAAAATCTCTAGGATTGCCGACAGCATGTCCTGGCGTTCCACCGTTGGAACTGACGCGTATTCATAGAAGGGAACAGCAATGGAAGACACTGAAAAGTCCGGCATCCCTGCCGGTGTCCATGTATCCGGTCCAGATCAGCGCGAGAGCTATTGGCAGCCGGTACCCGCCAACGGTCATGTCGATGTGGCACTGGCACCGCATATCATCCCGATGGAGTTTCCGTTCGGCATGGGAACCCAGTCGGTGGCACCGGGCGGTTATGTGCGTGAGCATACCCATGACCGCAACGAAGAGGCCGTCTACGTCATCGAGGGGCATGGCAGAGCCGTCATCGACGGGAAAGAGTTCCCCCTGGTGCCGGATACAGCTATCTTCCTTCCAAGGAACGTGCGGCATATGTTCATCAATGACGGTGATACCCGTCTGCGCTGGGTCTGGCTCATCGTTCCGAATGGTCTCGAGGATTTCTTCCGGCAGATCGGCAAGCCGCGCAAGCCCGGCGATCGCGTTCCCTCGAATTTCCCGCGACCGGAAAATGTGCTTGAAATCGAGCGGCAGACGGTATTCGGCAGTGACTTGAAGGACAAGTTCGACCCCTTGAAGCAGAGCTGAGCGCCATGGCATCCAGCGAGACTGTCACTGTCGGATTGATCGGTTTCGGCGCTCTGGCCAAAGAGGTCGTTGCAGCCCTGGAAGGGCAGGGGGTTCGATGGGTCGTCCTGCTCCGTGAAGGCTCCTCGGCCTCTCCACCCGCATCCGCGCTTGTCGTGACCGGCGTCGATCAACTGATTGCGGCAAGCCCGCAGGTGGTCATCGAGGCGGCAGGGCAGGGGAGCGTTCCTGCCTATGTGCCGGCATTGCTCGCAGCCGGCCTGCCGGTCATCGTTGCGTCCATCGGAGCACTCGCCGACGATGCGACGGCCATGGCCATTGCAGAGGCCCGAAAGCAGTCCGGCGCCAGGCTGGTCATTCCCTCCGGCGCCATCGGCGGGCTCGATTATCTCGCCGCTGTTTCAGGCCTGCCGGACGCCATTGTTCGCTACCGGCTCAGCAAGCCGGTGGCCGCGTGGAAAGCGGAACTCGAAGCCCGCGGTTACGGCGACCTGACCGAGCCGGCCGTGCTTTTCGAAGGAAGCCCTGCCGAGGCCGCGAGGCTCTTTCCCAAGAACACGAATGCCGCCTTCACTGCGGCACTCGTTGCGCATCCGGCGGCAATCTCGGTTTCCGTGATCGCCGATCCGGCGCTTGAGAGCAATATGCACGAAATCGAAGTCACCAGTGCCGCGGGCCAGGCCTGGTTCCGGTTCGCCAACGCTCCATCACCCGACAATCCCAAGACCTCTGCTGTCACCGGCCTCAGCCTTGCCGCAGCGGCACGAGATATTCTCACCAACGGAAGGAAGCCCTAGTGCCTCTCTTTGTCGCTCCGGATGGATGCCGCATCCATTATGATCAATTCGGCGACCGCGGCCCGCATATCATGCTGATCCCAGGCCTTGGCGGCGACGGCCGCTTCTGGAACGGCGTTGTCGAAGAGTTGCGGAATGATTTCCGGCTGACCGTTGTCGACCATCGGGGCGCGGGCCGAAGCGACAGGCCTGAAGGTTCTTACTCCATCGGCCAGATTTCGGCAGACTTTGCCGCGATCGCTGCCATGCAGGGTGAACCACTTCATATCGTCGGCCATTCGACCGGCGGCGCTATTGCCCAGACGCTGGCACTCGATCATCCGGGAACCGGCCTGAGCTTCACCATCAGCAGTTCCTGGGCAAGGGCAGACGAGCGGTTCCGCAGCCTCTTCATTGCGCGGGCAGAGATGCTCGAAGGCGGGCTTGCCGAAACCTATCAGCGCCTGACGCATATTTTCGGCCATGAAGCCGCCTATCTGGACGAGCACCGTGAGCGTTTCGAAGCGGCCGTGAAAGCCGCGCCCACCGCGCTTGCCCCGCTTGAGGTTACGGCGGGTCGGGTACGCATGTTGCTGGATCACGACAGGCTCGATGATCTCCCGCGCATCGATCGCCCCGTACATGTCATTGCTGCCGACGAGGATATCCTGACGCCGCCGGATCTTTCGCGGGTGGTCGCCGATGCAATCCCCGGCGCAATCTTGAGCTCGCTCACCGGCGCGCATTTCCATCCGAAGGATCGGCCGGCGCAGTTTTCCGCCTCCATCCGCCGCTTCATCGAAACTGTCCCGACATGACCGAGACCGCTAGTTCCGCTCTGACCGATCCGCGCCTGCCCGACGGGCGCTACCTGCTTGGCCTGGGCCGCGATATGGCTCGCACCTGGCGGCTGGGGACCTGCCTGTTTCTCTCCGAGACAGGAGTGGGATCGGAGGCCGAATGGAAGCTGCGCAGCGCCGCCGAAGGGCGGGTGATGCAGCATGCACATATCGGATTTCGCGACGTCAACCGCACGATCGACGCCATCCGCACCGTGCACGCGACCTGCGCCAGGTCAGGCGTCACCGTCGACCGGTTCGGCATCACGCTCGACTGGTCGATGGGCTATCCGGAAGCCATGCGCGACAAGGCCTCGCGCGGTACGGGCATCGTTCTGAACGGACCAGAGGACTTTGCACGCATCACCAATGCGGCCCCGGCGGCAGCCCATTTCGGCGATTTCATGCTCGGTCTTCCCGGCGCGATCGAGAACACCCGTGCCGCGATCGCGGCCGGGGCGACGGCGATCGGCAATCTGGGTCAGTATTTTACCTTCCGGCTTCCCTATTGGGACGACGACGTGGCCACCACGGAGGCGACGGTCACCGCGCTGGGACTGATCGCGGCACAGGACGAGACGATCCTTGTGCACTCGAATCTCGACGACGGATTTGCCGGCCTCTTCATCGATATGGCCTGCGCGCTCGGCATGGTGGTCATCGAGAAATATATCGTCGAGGACCTGATCGGCGCCCGCGTGTCGCATTGCTATGGACACCATTTCAGCGACCCGCTGTCGCGGGCGGCCTTTCATGCCGCGCTCGTCCAGGTCAATGATGCGCCCGGCACGATGATCTTCGGCAATACGGTCGCCTATCAGTCGACGCCGGCGGGCAATTATGCAAGCCTGTCCAGCTATCTGACGGCCGATATTCTCGCCTTGGGCCGATGGCCCTCTGGCCATGCCGTCAATCCGGTACCGGTCACCGAGAACCAGCGCATTCCCGATGTCGACGAGATCATCGATGCGCAGACCTTTGCGCACCGGCTCGCCTATCACGCGCCTTTCTATGCACCCATCCTGGATTGGCAGGCGATCGAAACGATGGCTGCCACGCTTGTCGAGGGCGGTCGGCGTTTTGCGGCATCCGTGCTCAAGGGACTGTCTGATCGCGGGATCGATACGAAGGATCCTGCCGCATTGATGCTCGCCATTCGCCGCATGGGCCCAAAGAGGATGGAACTGCTGTTCGGACCGGGTGCAGAGGCTCCGCGTGGAAGGCTGCCGCTCATCCATGCCGAGTGGGCAAGAGAGCTCAACCACAAGGCGGCCGACTGGGTTGAGCGCCAACAACCGCTGCGCAATTCGGACACATCGATTGTCTGCATCGGCACGACCGATGTGCATGAGCATGGCAAGTATCTGGTAGAACAAGCCCTCGAAGGGCTCGGAGCCGGACTTGTCGACGCGGGCGTCGCTGTCGATCCTGAAACCCTCGTCAGGCATGCGCGGGAATCCGGTGCAACCGTCATCGCCATCAGCACCTATAACGGCGTGGCGCTCTCCTATGCGAAGGCGGTCAAGGCGATCATGGCAGATCATGGCCTGGATCTGCCGGTTCTCGTCGGTGGCCGGTTGAACGAGATACCGAAGGATTCGAACTCCGGTTTGCCGGTCGATGTGCGATCCGATCTCATGGCGGCAGGCTGCCTTCCCTGCCAGGATCTGGACGAGATGCTGGCAGCTTTGCGTGCCACCATCCCGGCTGTCTGACGGCCTACCAGGCCGTCATTCCACCATCCACGGTGAGGATGGAGCCCGTGGCATACGAGGAATCATCGCTGGCCAGCCACAGGATCGCCTGGGCGATCTCGATCGGCCGGGCGACGCGGTTCATCGGTGCCCGCGCGTTGAGCGCATCGATGAAGCCGTCCGGATCGGGATGTTCCGCGAGGATCCTGTCGAAATAGCTCGACCATGTAGTGCCGGGGGCAACCGCATTGACCCGTACCTTCTGCCCGGCATGGTCGAGCGCCATCGACCGGGTGAGGGCCGCGACCGCGCCCTTCGAGGCGACATAGGCTGCCCTGTCGGCAAGCCCGACATTGGCGACGTTGGAGGCGGTATTCACGATCGCGCCCCCCGCCGTCATCAAGGGTATGATGTGCTTCGAGCAAAGAAACACGCCCTTGACGTTGACGGCCATCAGCGCGTCCCAGTCGGCGGCTTCGATCGTCAGCACCGACCCCCGGATGCCGTAACCCGCATTGTTGACGAGAATATCGACGCTGCCGAACTGATCGGCAGCCTGTCGCGCCATCGCGGCCACGGCGGCTTCATCGGAAACATCGGTTGCTGCCGCGCTTCCGCCGATGGCGGCTGCCACACGCTCCGCCGCCGCAAACTCCCTGTCGACGACAAGAACGCGTGCACCCTCACGCGCAAACAGCTCGGCGGTGGCCTCGCCGATCCCTGCACCGCCTCCTGTCACGATGGCGGTTTTCCCCTTCAGACGCATTGTTCAGGCTCCTTTTGAGTTTGGCTGAATCTATTTTGCAGAAAGGCTTGCAAAGTGTCGACACTTTTGTATTAAATTTGTGAGCGCATTTGGAGGCTCCTTGTGAAGAACACACCCTCGACGGAAGATCACCTCGAAATCTATCGGAAGATGCTGATGGTACGGCACCTGGAAGAAGGGCTCGGCGCCCTTCACAAGGAAGGCCGGACCCGCGGTCCGATCCACCGCTGCGATGGCCAGGAAGCGATCGGCATCGCGGCCACGGCCACGCTGGAGCCTGAAGACAAGGTGACGACGACCCATCGTGGCCACGCCGTCTATATCGGCAAGGGCATGACCATGCGGCCGGTGATCGCCGAGATCTTCGGCAGGCAGACCGGCGCATGTGGCGGCCGCGCCGGCCACATGCTGGTGGCGGATGCCGAGAAGGGCGTTATCGGCGGCAATGCCATCGTCGGCGCCGGTATCCCGGCCGCGACGGGCATGGCCCTGTCCATGCAGGTCATGGGGCAGAAGAACGTCGCCATGTGCATCTTCGGCGACGGCGCGGCCCAGACCGGCATTTGTCACGAGGCCATGAACATAGCCGCCCTCTGGAAGCTGCCGGTGGTCTTCGTACTCGAGCATAACCAGTTCGGCCTGACCGTACCGTCGAATGTCCAGTCATCTGTCGAAGACATTTCTCTGCGCGCGGCCGGCTACGGCATGCCGTCGGAAATCGTCGACGGCAACGATGCCGTCGCGGTCTATCGCGCCGTGTCTGGCATGGTCGATCGGGCCCGTCGTGGCGAAGGTCCGGCCATGATCGAGTGCAAGACCTATCGTGTTGAAGGGTTTTCGACATCCGACATGGGAGGCTACCAGAAGCCTGAGGATATCGCCGCCTGGAAGATGCGCGATCCGTTGACGGTATCAAGGACAGCTCTTCTGGATGAGGTCGGCGAAGCGAAGCTGGCCGCCATAGAAGCCGCGGCCAAGGCCGAGGTCGAAGCGGCTTTCGAAGCGGCACTTTCCGATCCCATGCCGCAATTTTCCATAGACGAAGCATGCAACCCCTATAGCGAGGCGCACTGACATGGCCCTGATGCGATATGCCGAAGCCTTGAATGCAGCGCTGCGCGAGGAAATGGCGGCCGACCCTTCCGTCTTCCTGTTCGGAGAGGACATTGGACGCTATGGCGGCGTCTTCAAGGTGACGAAGGGCCTGATGGACGAGTTCGGCGAAAGCCGCGTGCGTGATACGCCGATCTCCGAACAGGCGATGACAGCCATGGCCGTTACGGCAGCGATGACGGGTACGCGGCCTGTTCTGGAAATCATGTATGCCGACTTCATCCCGCTGTCGCTCGATGCATTGGTCAACCAGGCGTCAATCTACAATTACGTCTGGGACGGTCAGGTGAAGATGCCTTTCGTTCTTCGGACACAGGGGGGAGGGGGCGCTGGAGCCGGCGCCCAGCATTCCAAGGCACTCGATTCCATGCTGGCGCATATTCCCGGCATCAAGGTCGTGGCGCCGTCCACGCCGGCCGATGCGAAAGGCATGCTGAAGGCCGCGATCCGTGACGACCAGCCGGTCGTCTTCCTCGAACACAAGCTGCTCTACAATATCCGCGGCGAGGTTCCGGATGGCGACGTGATCGTCCCGCTCGGCAAAGCGGCGACGATGCGGGAAGGATCAGACGTCTCCATCTTCGCAACTTCGAAAATGGTTGTGGAGGCGGTCAAAGCGGCCGACCTGCTCGAAAAGGATGGCGTATCGGCCGAAGTCATCGACCTGCGCTCCCTGCGTCCGCTCGATGTCGGGGCGATCGTTCGCTCGATCGGCAAGACGCATCACGCGGTTGTCGTCAACGAAGGCTGGCGCTTCTGTGGTTACGCCGCAGAACTGTCCGCCACCATCATGGACCACGCCTTCGACGAACTTGATGCGCCGGTGGCGCGCGTGACGTTGCCCGACATGCCGATACCCTACTCGGAACCGCTGGAAACGGCCATGTTGCCCAATGCCGAAAAGATCCGTGCTGCTGCTCTGGCGACACTGAAGTGAGGGATGGCCGATGACTAATCATCCCATAAGCATCGAGAGCGCCGGCGGCGAATACATGGAGTCCGTCCTCGTCATCGGCTGGTCGGTCCGGCCGGGTGACAGGGTCAAGGCTGGCGACCTCGTCGTCACCGTCGAAACGGCGAAGGCCGCTACCGAAATCGAGGCCGATCGCGATGGATGGTTGGCCGAGATCAATTACCAGGAGGGGCAGGAGGCGCCCATCGGCGCCGTCCTCGGGACGATTTCCGAGACCGAGCCCCAGGCTGCGGCCCCGAACACAATCGCAGATGCCGCGCAGGCTGCGGCCGTCCCGCCAACAGAGGCGCGAACAGGCGGACCGGCCTCCGCGACACCCGCAACAAGGATCGTCGCCAGTCCGCTCGCCCGCCGCCTTGCAGCACAAGCCGGGCTTGACCTTGCCGCCATCGCGGGATCCGGGCCAAACGGCCGGATCAAGCAGCGGGATATCGCCAGGGCGATAGGCCAGCGTGAGGAACGGCACCCTGAACACCGGTCCTCAGTGGCGGCGGTGAAACCCGATCGGGCGGCGCCCGTGGTTTCGCCATCGATTGCGCCCGCAGCGTCGATTCCCGTCGTGCTGCTCCATGGTTTCGGCGCAGACAAATCCGCCTGGCGACAGGTGCTGCCACTTCTGGGCAAGGATATCAGGGCGATCACCATCGACCTGCCCGGACACGGTACCAATGCGGCACATAGCGCCTCCAGCGTCGAAGACCTGGCCGGTTTCGTATCGGAGAGACTGGAGGATGAAGGCATCGAGCAGGCGCATCTCGTGGGCCACTCGCTCGGCGGTGCGACGGCGCTTTGCCTCACCGGTATCGGTCGGATCGCCGTGCGTTCGTTGACCCTGCTGGCGCCGGGTGGCCTCGGGCCAGAGATTGCAGGAAATTTCATCCAGGGGCTGACCCGTTCCACGACGGCGGCGGCGCTGGAGCGCTGGCTCGCCTTCATGCTCGCGGATGCCGCAGCCCTGCCGCAAGGCTATGCTTCAGCCGTGCTCCGCCAGATGGAGAAGATCGGCAACCAGGGTGCACTCGATACGCTGGCCAGCCATCTGTTCTCCGGCGATACGCAGCTTTTCGACGCTGGCCCTGCATTGTCGCGGCTCGACATCCCGACACGGATTGTCTGGGGGCAGTCCGATCGGGTCATCCCGTCCCGGCACGCCCTGCAGGCGCCGGGCTTTGCGGCCGTCCATCTGCTCCCCGGTGTCGGCCATGTGCCGCAGATGGAAAATCCGGCACTCACAGCACGATTGATCATGGAGACGATCAGGAGCGCTGGCGCATGAACCAGGCCCTTCGGGCCTTTCCGTCCGGCAATCACGAGCAGAGATCAAGGAGCACAAAATGATCTTCGACCATCGCACCTATACTGCCAAGCCCAACATGCTTCCGAGTTTCCTCAAGCTTTACGAGGAAGTCGGCCTGCCGATGCAGCGGCACTATCTCGGAGAACCCTTTGGCTTCTTTCAAACTCACATCGGCGACCTGTCCCGCACCGTCCACCTGTGGAAATACGACAGCCTCGCGGACCGCGAAGAGCGCCGTGACCGCATGGAAGCCGACCCCGAATGGCAGGCCTATCGTCGCAAGGTGATCGAAACCGACTACCTGGCCGACATGCGCAACCAAATTCTCAAACCCGTATCCTTCTTCATTCCTGGAAAGTAATATGCATCTTCATTTTTCGGCCGAGGGCCAGACCTGGCCGATCAAACTGACCGGTACCGCCGAGAGGACGCGCAGCGCGATGCTGCGCACCCTTCCCCTTTCGCTGCAATTGCACACGCCGAAAATCGCCGGCAGCCATATCTACTGGCATGCCCCCTTCGTCGAAGACGTCGAAGGCGCAACGCATGTGCTCGATGCACCGGCGGGAGCCTTCCTCTACTGGCCCGTGCGTCAGTTTCTGGAAATCACCTTCGCTCCGCTGCAGGCCGAAACGGCGCAAGTCACCCTGCTTGGCGTGCTGGATGCTCCGATCGAGGGGATCGCCTCGCTTGCGGCGACCCTCAAGCGCGATCAGGGGCGACGCATCATCACCGGCAGCCTGACATCCGTCGACTGCGAGATGCCTGACCCGGCTTCCCCCTCCGTGCTTCCCGCCGATATGGTGGCGGCCCGCCAGCGACTATGGGCCGGCATGCCCGCCGATATTGCCCAGGTGACGTCATCGCGTGCCATCATGCATCCGGCCGGCCCGGTGTTTGCCGCCGAAGGAGAAGCGCGCGTATTGCACGAGCTGCTTTGGTGGGCACGTGCAGAACTTGGCAGCCGCGACCACCATATGCTGCGCCAGACGGCGGCGCTTGCGCTCAACAAGACGGCGACCCGCCTGCGCGACTTCTGCCATATGGACGAGACACCGGCACTGCTCTTTTCGCTGGAAGCGGCGATGACAGGGCCCCTGCCTCTTGCCGCACTGCTCGATGAAGCGATCATCGTCGCCGGACGTATCGGCGCCTGGCTCGATCTGCTCATTCCATGGAACGACCTCAACGAGGCCTTCCGAAGCGCACTCGACAAATAAGGACATAGGTGGTGAAAAAAACGATCGGGATCGTCGGGTTCGGCGTCATCGGGCAGCGCTGGGCGGCAGCCTTCTGCCATGCCGGCCATGACGTTCGTGTCTATGATCGCGCCATTGATCAGGAGGCGGCCTTCCGCGAACTGCTCCCGAGCCTGCTGGCCGACCTCGACGCGGTTCGGCCGCCGACCGGCGACCTGGGAGAGATCCGCTTGTTCTCATCCCTGGCAGAGGCAATGACGGGTGTGGACTTCGTTCAGGAGAACGGTCCCGAGACCCTGGAAATCAAGCGCAAGCTGCTTCCGGAAATCGAGAGCTACGTGGGTGATCACGTCGTCATCGCCTCTTCATCTTCCGCCCTTCTGGTTTCCGAGATGCAGCCGGACTGCCGTCTGCCTGGCCGTATCGTGCTTGGACATCCGTTCAATCCGGCTCATCTGATGCCGCTGGTCGAGATCGTCGGTGGCAGGCTGACCGATCCGGCATCGGTGCAGGTTGCAAGACAGCTTTACGAGGATATCGGCAAAAAGCCCGTCGTGATGAACCGGGAGATCACCGGCCATCTGGCATTGCGCCTGATGGGCGCGATGTGGCGGGAGGCGATCGCGCTTGTCCGCGACGGGGTTGCTTCCGTCGAGGACGTCGATCGCGCCTTCATGTATGGACCTGGTCCGAAATGGACCCTGCAGGGCTCTTTCATTTCCAATCAGCTGAATGCGACGGGAATGGAAGACTTCCTGCGGAAATACGGCCCGACCTATCAGGCAATATGGGACACGCTGCTGGATGCCACGCTCGACGAGCCAACGATTTCGGCCGTCACCCAGTCGACGGCCGCCGCCGTCAGTGGTCGCAGCCAGGAGCGGCTGAAAGCCGAGCGTGAGGCCGGACTGGTCTCCGTCCTCAGAGGTGTAGCGGAACACGGCGCGCTTTAAGCGCCTGCAAGGAGAGGTGGACATGACATATCGCTGTGCTCTGGTGACCGGCGCATCCAAGGGGATAGGTGCCGCCATTGCTGCCGCATTGGTGGGCGAGGGCCTTACCGTCTACGCGCTCGGACGCAGCGAAGGCCCGTTAGCCCAACTCAAGTCGCAACTGGGAGAGAGGTTGATCCCGCTTGCCGCCGATGTGCGCGACCATGGTAGCATCGCGGCGAAGCTTGCCGGCGTCGAGATCGATGTTCTGGTGAACAACGCCGGCGGCCTATCCAGTGTCCGTCCGCTGCAGGAACAGACGCACGAGGAAATCGAGGAGGTGGTGGCGCTCAACCTTACGGCGCCGCTCCAGCTTATCCGCCTGCTGCTGCCCGGGATGATTTCCCGCAAGCGCGGCCACATCTTCAATCTCACCAGCACGGCAGCGTCCGCCGTATTTCCGGGCACGGCCGGTTACGGCGCCGCAAAGGCCGGCTTGTCGCAGGCCGGCCGTGTTCTCCGCTACGATCTCGCGGGCACGGGCGTGAGGTTGACCGAGATCGCACCGGGCAGGGTGGAGACACAGTTCTATCTGAAGGCCTTTGACGGTGACGCTGCCGGCCTGAAGGAGCGTATGTATGCCCATCAGCGGCCATTGCGGCCGGAAGATGTGGCCTCGGTGCTGGTTTGCGCACTCAACCTGCCACAACATGCCGATGTTGCCGAATTGATCGTATCTCCGACGGATCAGGCGGCCGGGGGACACATATATCCCGCGGCCCCGGACGTGTTCTAAGCGATATCAGGTTTTCGCCGCAGTCGTCAGCCGGGCGAGCACGGCGTCGCAGGCAGCCTGCCATGCCGCAGGCTGTCCGTGCTGATCCAGGACTGAAAGCCCAAGCTCGGTAATCCCGCCTGGCGTCACCAGATCCTTGAGGATGCGCTCCATCGGCTCCGGGCTTTCGGCAATCATGCGTCCAGCGGCGACAAAGGTCCGGGCCACCAATTGGCGCATCATTCCTTCGTCGGCACCATGGTCCCGACCCCAGATAACGCTCTGGCGTACAATATCCTGAGCCCAGCCGTAAATCGCCGCGTTGACAGTTGCCACCTCGAACTCGTCTTCACTGCCAAGAGCTATGGCTGGGCCGAGATGCGAGATCAGACCGCGCGCCTCGGGTATATCCGGGTAAAAGACGGTGGGGCTGGCATTGATCTCGGTTGCCGTCAGCGGCATGGCCCTGACGATGCGTGCGGCAATCTTGGGGAACTGTGACAATGCCACACCGGCGCAGACGGAAATCACGACCTGCCCGGCACGCCATGGCAGTCCCTCCAATGCCGCCGGCGCATCCGCCGGCCTGACCGCCAGAATGACGATATCGGCACGCTCGACCAACTCGCGGTTATCGGCGCAGACGTCCAGACCATAGAGCCCAGCCAACTCGCGCGCCTTGCCCCGTGGCGACAGCAATATCCTGCTATCACCGCCTGACCGTACGAGACCGGCAATCATGGCAGCCGCCAGATGACCTACACCAACAATGCCTATTGCCATATTATGTCCTCTCCAAGAGGTTGAGATTGCATCTGTAACGCGCTAAAAAATTCATCAACTGCATATACAACTGTCGACAATGTAGATCGACTTCGGATCGTCCCCCCAATGAAAACTCCACTGCAAATCGATAATGATCCTGTTTCAAACATCGCTGCCGAACAGGAGACACGGAGGGCCGCCGACAGCAGCGAGCGCGCCTACAACACCATTCGGAAACTTCTGGTGGAGTTCCAGCTGAAGCCGGAAGAGCGCATCAATGAAATGCAGCTGGCCAAAAGCCTCTCGATTTCCCGTACCCCGATCAGAGAAGCGCTCAACCGTCTGGCTTCCGAGGGTTTCGTTTCGCTGACACCCAATCGCGGATTCTTTGTCCGCAGTCTGAGCACGGAAGGCCTCATCGATCTCTATGAGTTGCGGTCTATCATCGAATGTTCGGCCTTCCGGCTGATGTGCGAGCGCGCTTCCGACGAGGACATCGGCAGGCTGCAATCCTACTGGGCCAATATCGTCGACGGCTACCGCGACCAACCCCCGGATGACATCCTTGCCGAGGACGAGGGGTTCCACATCCTCATTGCCGAACTGTCCGGAAACCCTGAAATCGTCGCTCAGTTGAACGCGATCAATGCGCGCATCCGCTTCATACGACGCATTCAGATCGAGCACAGTACGCATGACAAGACCCTTGTCGCGGCTCATTCGCAGATCGTCGACGCTGCCACAAGGCGCGCGGCGGGCGAAGGAATGGAATTGTTGCGCCAGCATATTGAACTCACAGTTTCGGCCACACAGCAGGCCCTCAAGGATGCGCTGCTGAAGGTCTATTCGCGCGATGAACCGAGGGCGAGGACGCGTCGCGGCCTCACAACCTCAAGTTCGTGAGTAAATCAGAAAAAAATTGAACGCAATAGTGTCGACACTTTCTTGACGTGTCTCTAATTGTCTGCTTCCATAGCGTCCAACGGCAAGAAGACCGGAACGGCCTGCTGTACGCGATCGAATTGCAACAATGGGGAACCACATGAAACTAGTTGCCGCGCTTACGCTCTCGACTGCCATGCTCGCTGGGCCTGTCTTTGCAAAAGACATCACCATCGGCCTTTCAGGCCCCACCACGGGCGCCCAGGCCTATTTTGGAACGACATGGCATAATGGTTTCAAGCTCTACATCGACAAGCTGAACGCCGCAGGCGGCGTCAACGGCGTGACGGTGAAGATCGACCAGGAAGATGATCAGGCCGACCCACGGCAGGGAACGCTCGTTGCGCAGAAATATTGCGATAACGACGATGTGGTTCTCGGCGTTGTCAACTTCAATTCCGGCGTCGCGCAGTCGACCCTGCCGATCTATGAGGATTGCTCGCTGCCGACCATGACATTCGGCTCCAATCCGTCGCTGACCCAGCAGGGTTACAAGTTCATGGTCCGGCCGGTCGCGAACGATTTCGCCGGCGCGCTGCTTCCGGCCGAATATGCGCTGCAGAAGCTCCATGCCAAGTCCGCGCTGATCGTCAACGACAAGCAGGTCTTCGGCCAGGGGATTTCTGAAATCTTCGCCAAGAACTTTACGGCTGGCGGCGGCAAGGTTCTCGATACGCTCTCGGTTGCACCGACAGACGTCGACTTCAGCGCAATTCTCGCCCAGATCAAGACCAAGAATCCCGACGTCATCTATCTCGGCGCCGTCATGCCTCAGCTTGCGCTTTTTGCCAAACAGATGCACGAGCAAGGCGTCAAGGCGACGCTGATGGTGCCGGATGGCGGCTATACGCCAGACTTCATCTCTCAGGCCGGCGCAGCGAATGTCGAGGGTGCGACGGTCGCCGTGCAGGCACCGCCGCTTGATGCCACTCCGGCGATTGCCGATTTTGCCACCCAGTACAAGGCCAAGTACGGGCAGGATGCCGGCCCCTATTCGATTTACGGATATGCGCAGGCGCAGATCCTGGAGGCCGTGCTGAAAAGCACCAAGGGCCTGACCCGCGAAGACATGAACGACGCCCTGCACAACGTGAAAGCTGATACGGCGATCGGCCACCTGGAATTCGACGACAAGGGCGAACTCAAGGTGGCTCCTTCCTATCTTTACAAGGTAGAGAATGGCAAGTTCGTCCTGATCGCCACGAAGTAATCGCAAGGCAGAGCGGTGTGGGCTCACGCTCACACCCGACGTTTCGTCTGCGCAACTGCGCTCCCTGCGGGGAGTGCGGTTGTCCCCTCTATCCGCCTTCCCAGGCGCCGGTGGACAGGACCCCCATGTTCGGAATCCTCATTCAACAAACCTTCAACGCCCTGACGATCGGTGCGATCTACGCACTCATCGCCCTCGGTTACACCATGGTCTATGGCGTCTTGCGCATGATCAACTTCGCCCATGGTGAGATGTTCATGCTCGGCGCTTACGGCGCGTTCCTCGTCCTTACGCTGCTCATAGGGGGGATTGGTGGCACGGGGGCTTTCGTCCTCGCCATCGTCTTTGCCTTGGCCGTCATCGGGGTAGGGCTGGTTGGTGTCGCTATCGAACGGCTTGCCTATAAACCGCTGCGCAACTCGAACCGCCTGGCGCCGATGCTGTCGTCCCTCGGCGTATCCCTATCGCTGGTGACGGGCGTGCAGATCATGGCCGGACCCCAGCCGATCGGGTTTCCGAATTTCTTTCCTGACACCCGCCTGCAGATCCTGGGCGGCACGGTGACGCTGGTGCAGATCGGCATCCTGGTGGCCGCCTTCGTGCTGATGGCGGCGCTTTATCTTCTCGTCAACCGCAGCCGGGCCGGCATTATCGTCCGGGCCGTTTCCGAGAGCAGGTCGACGGCGCAATTGCTCGGCATCAACGTCAATCTGGCCATTTCGCTGGTGTTCTTCTTCGGCCCTCTCCTGGGTGCCGCCGGCGGTATCCTCTATGCGAGCTACTATGGCATCATGTCGCCCACGATGGGTGCTGTCGTCGGACTGAAAGCGTTCACGGCGGCCATTCTTGGTGGTATCGGCTCGATCCCCGGGGCAATGCTGGGCTCGTTCATCCTGGCCTTCGTCGAGGTTGCCGGAACGGCCATCCTGCCCATCATTTCCGGCGGTGTCCTCGGCACCGAATATCGCGACGTGCTGGCATTCGTCATTCTCATCCTCGTCCTCCTCGTGCGGCCAGCCGGTATTCTCGGCGAGCCGGTTTCGGAGGAGAGCATGGTGTACAAGAGGGAATTCTGATGTCGTCTGTCGAAACCTCCGTCCAGCCCCGGCTGCGAGGCAACCGCGCCCTCTCGCTGCTCATCCTGGTTGCGGCCGTGGCGCTGATCGCAGTGACACCATTCCTGCCGAACTACTACGTGCGCGTCGCCAATGGCCTCTTGATCTACATTCTTCTCGGCATCGGCCTCAATATCGTCATCGGCTATGCGGGGCTTCTCGACCTCGGCTTCGTCGCCTTCTACGCCGTCGGAGCCTATACCTATGGCCTGTTGGCGAGCCCTCAATTGGGGCTGCATCTGCCATTCCTCCTGATCGTCGTCATAGCAGCCTGCGTCGGAGCGATCACCGGCATCCTGCTCGGCCTGCCCGTGCTGAAGCTCAGGGGCGACTATCTGGCGATCGTCACGCTCGGCTTCGGTGAGATCATCCGCATCCTGATGAACAATCTCGACTGGCTGACCGGTGGACCGAAAGGCATTGCAAGGCTCGACAAGGCATCGATCGCGGGCATTGAGATCGCCAGGCCGACGGAAATCTACTGGCTGCTGATCGTCGTCGTGCTGATGGTGGCAACCTTCGTCTGGCGCATGGAAAAATCGATCCTCGGAAAGGCCTGGGCCGCAATTCGCGAGGATCAGGATGCCGCACGCGGCATCGGCATCAACACCACCAATGCCAAGCTCGCGGCCTTTGCCACGTCTGCCACGATCGGCTCCATTGCCGGTGTCATCTTCGCGGCATCCCAACGTTTCGTAAGCCCGGACAGCTTTGCCCTGCAGGAATCCGTCCTGATCGTTCTGATGATCGTTGTCGGCGGCATCGGCAATATCCTCGGGATCGTCGCCGGAGCCGCCATCCTTATTCTTTTGCCGGAAGTTCTGCGCGAATTCGCAGAATGGCGCGTGTTGTTCCTCGGTTTGCTGATGGTCGCACTCATCATCGTCCGACCAGCCGGGATCGTGCCGCGCAGCTTCGGGCCGGAAAAACTCATTCGGGGGCTTTTCGGGAAATGACACTCGTCTTTGATAAGCTGCGCAAGCAATACGGCAGCCACGTCGCGATAGATGACGTCTCCACGACATTCGAACCCGGCCTCATTCACGGCGTCATCGGGCCGAATGGCGCGGGCAAGTCGACACTGATCAATATGACTGCCGGTTCCTACATGGTTTCCGGCGGCCAGATCCTCCTCGACGACAAGAAGTTGAGTGGCCTCAAGAAATATCAGATCGCCAATTCAGGCATTGCCCGTACCTATCAGAATATCCGCCTGTTCGATCAGATGACGGCGCTTGAAAACCTGGAGGTCTGTTTCTACCCGACGCAGGTCGGTCAGGTCTGGCGAGAAATTCTCTGGCCGCCCTTCGCGGCGAAGCGGCGGATGGAGCGTCGCGACATCTGCATGGAACTGCTTTCCTTCTTCAATCTGCAGAACTATGCCGACGCCGAAGCCGGTAGCCTGCCCTATGGCCGCCAGCGCATGCTCGAAATTGCCCGCGCGCTGGTGATGCAGCCGCGCGTGCTTCTGCTCGACGAGCCCGCCGCCGGCCTGAACCATCACGAGACAGCCGAGTTGACCGCGCGGCTCGCGGAACTGAAGTCAGCCGGCCGCATCATCATTGTCGTCGAGCATGACATGGATCTGGTCATGACTGTCTGCGACCGCATCGTGGTCATGCATCACGGCCAGCTGCTGTTTCAGGGAACGCCTGCGGAAGTTCAGGCCAGCTCCGACGTCCAACTTGCCTATTTGGGAACCGCCAATGACATCGACGACATCAAGACCGCTGCTCAAGATCGCCGGGCTCAGCTCGGGATACGGACGCGTCGGCGTTCTTAACGACGTCGACCTGGAGGTCGACGAGCATGAGATCGTGGTCATCCTTGGCCCGAACGGTGCCGGCAAGACGACGTTGCTGAACTCGATCTCCGGCGTAGCGCGTGCGACGGCCGGGACAATCGAATTCGACGGAAGGGATATTACCGGAGCAAAGCCGGAACAGGTGGTCCGCATGGGCCTCGCCCACTGCCCGGAAGGCCGGCAGATCTTCCAGAGGCTGACGGTGGAGGAAAATCTCGTCGCAGCCCATATCGGACGCGGCGGAAGAAGCTTCGAAGCACTTAGAAACGAGGTATTCGAGCTCTTTCCCATCCTCAAGGAACGTCGCAATGGCATGGCGAGCAGAATGTCGGGCGGCCAGCAGCAGATGCTGGCCATCGGCCGTGCATTGATGGCCGAACCCAAACTGCTGATGCTGGACGAACCTTCGCTTGGCCTTGCGCCGAAAATCATCCAGCAGATCTTCCATATCATTCTCGATCTTTCCAAGGTCGGCATCTCCATTCTGCTGGTGGAACAGAACGTGCAACTGGCGCTGGAATGCGGAGACTACGCCTATCTGTTGAACACCGGCCGCGTGCGGGTGCACGGGCCGGCACAGGAACTGGCAGAGCATTCCGCCATCAGCGAACATTATCTCGGCGGCGCGACCGAGGAGACGATCCATGTTTGAAGTTGATTGGCACACACCGCATCTGTGGCGAAAGACGGCTGCCAAAAGGGCTGCCGCTTCGAAGCTTGCAGGTGATCTGAAAACCGATGTGATTGTCGTTGGCGGCGGGTTCACTGGCCTCGCATCTGCCTTGGGGGCCCGCGATAGCGGCATGAATGTCGTGCTTCTGGAAGGCAACGAGATCGGCTCGGCGGCCTCCGGGCGTAATAACGGCCTTGTCATATCCCACCATTCCAAAGCCTCGCCATCGGAATTCGAAGCGGCTTATGGCAAGGGACTGGGCGAACGCTATAACCGCATGGTGGCAGACGCAGCCGGTGTAGCCTTCGGCCTGATGCAACGGTTCAATATCGATGCTCATCAGGTACAGGAGGGCTGGATCCAGCCGGCGCATACGCAAAAGACCCTTGCCAGGGCCCGGCAGTTCCACGACGAATGGAAAGCATTCGGAGCCAATGTCTCCTGGCTGGACGGCGCGGAAGCCACCGCTCGTATCGGCAGCCCCTATCTCGGCGGCTGGATGGTCCACAATTCGGGCCATATCAATCCATTCGCAATGACGATCGGACTTGCCTCCGCCCTTGAGAGCGAGGGCGTGGTGATCTTCGAGAATTCGCGGGCAACGGCAATCGAACGGGTGGACACCGGCTGGAAGGTTTCGACTGCATCGGGAAGTGTTACGGCACCGGAAGTCATTCTGGCAACGAATGCGCTCACCGGCGACATCTGGCCGGGCCTGAAGCGCACGCTGATCCCGTTCAAGGTTTTCCAGGCGGCCACTCCTCCGCTTTCGGCGGACCTGCGCGAACAGATTCTGGTCGGCAATCCCGCCGTTTCCGACATGCGCAACGATCTGCGCTATTTCCATTATGACTGCGACAATCGTCTCGTCAGCGGCGCCACACATTCCTTCTGGTTCGATGAGGCCCAGCGTGGGCGCGACAAGGTTAGCCAGCTTCTGGGCAGAGCATTCAAGGCCTTTGGCGGACCGGCAGAAGTCCAGGAATACTGGCACGGCACGTTCGCGGTCGTTCCCGACCGGCAGCCGCGTCTCTATCGCCTGGCGCCGGGCCTTGTCTTCGGCGGCGTTTATTCCGGGCGCGGCGTCGCCTTGTCGATGTCACTCGGCCAGGAGATCGGGCGCTGGGCTGCGGGCAAGAGGACCGATGCCGAGATGCCGCTTCCTGTCACCTCGATGAAGCAGGTCCCCATGCACGCTGTTGCGGTGCAGGTCGCCAACAAGATGCATGCTTGGCACAGAATGAAAGACCGCCTGGATTGAATATTTCCGGCAGGAAGCCAAATTCGCCCGCGGTTGACATGCGGGATCAGACCCGCGAGACGCCGAGATGTGATATTGCATTTCAAGCCCGGGCTTGATTGGCCTCTACATCCCGGCGCTCCTTCAAAGGATCCATCGTTGCCCGACGGACTGACGGTTCGTCCATCGGGATCGTGAAGAGCTCGACTGGCGTCTCGAAATCTTCAAGGGCCTGGAACTTGGCGGAGACGGCGCCTTCGGCGCCCGACTTCTGCCGGAAGATATCCGACATCAGAATGGACTTGCCGAGTGAGTCGCAGGTCTTCTGAATCCGGCTGAGAAGATTGACGTCCGGACCGATGACGGTAAGGCCGAACCGCCGTCCCGATCCGATGTTGCCGTAGCTCACCTGCCCATAGTGAAGGGCGATCCCAGCCTCGAGGCGGATGCCGTCCTGCTCAAACCTTGAAAGCTCATTGAGTATGCGCCCGGCTGCGGTGAGCGCCTGTTCGCTAGCGAGAATGGCATTGGAGGCGGGAAAGAAGGCGAGTACGGCGTCCCCCATGAACTTCAGAACCTCTCCGCCCTGGCCGGCGATCACGGGGGTGACGATGTCGAAATAGGCGTTGAGCAGTTGTATGACCTTGCTGCTCGGAAGCCGGTTCGAAAGCCTGGTGAAGCCGCGCAAGTGGCAAAGCAGCAGAGCCGCCTCCATGGTCTCCACCTCACCCTGGCGGATGCGCCCGGCGAGTATTCGCTGCGCTGTGATCGGGCCGATATAGACGTCGAGCAGCGACAATTCGGCCTGACGGAGAGCTCGCATCTCGCAGGTATTGCGCAGTGCCGGCAGTATCCGCTCGATCGCCTCGACCTCTTGCCAGTTAAAGCCTGAGGTGCGCCTCGTTCCGAACATGGCCGCGCTGACGGGACCATCGTCATTGCAAAGTGGTGCGATCATGATCTGTGTCAGTTGCCTGTTCTCGAAGACGTCGATGTTTCGCCACTGCCATGTCCTGTCGTCGGCGTTGAAGATCATCGGCTCGCGGGACTCCATCGCCTTTCGCAGCGGGCTCGCGGTATAGGCCATCATCGTGCTGTGTTCGCGCTCATGGATTTCGATGGGCTCGGCAGGCGCCCATGCCAAAGTTCTGCCGAGGATCTCCGGGTGGAGCGTCGTCAGGTGAAGCGTCAGGCGATCGACTGGAAGGCCGATCTGGCGGAGCCGCTTTCCAAGCCCGGCGATCAGGCCGGCCTCGTCAATGGCATGGCATTCGTCGCCGGAGAGCCACTCCAGAATTGAGAGAACGGCTGTGGGATCGACAGCGCGACTGTGGCCCTTTTTGCCCGAGATTGGTTCGTCTATTGTCGTGATCATGTCAGTATCCTCAATGTGCGCCTGCGCCGGAGACGTGCCCGAGCTTCTTGAGAAGCAGTGAGGCAAACAGCGCAATGGCGAGTGTGACGCCGAGCAGGAAGAACGTGTCGCTGAAGGCCATGATATTCGCTTCTTCGCTGACGCGCCCGGCGACGGCGACGATTGCCTTGTGTTGTGCCATGGCGGGATCAGCGACGCCGTGGTTCAGGAAGTAGGCCGTCAGGTCGGCAATGCGATTTCGTGTTGCCTCTTGGAAGTTGGAAACGGCGTTTGTCAGAATATTCGAGTGGAATTGTTCTCGCTTCTGCTGGAACGTTTGCAGCATGGCGATGCCGATGGCGCCCCCGAGGTTTCGCATCATGTTGAACAACGATGAAGCGGAGCCTGCATTTTCCCCCTCGATGCCGGCGGTTGCCACGGCTGTCAGCGGTGTGAAGGCAAGGGCCTGCCCGATTGCGCGCACGACATTCGGCCAGAAGAGCTGATCACTGGCGTAATCTGCCGTCATGAAGACATTCATGAAGTTACTTGCGGCAAAGAGGGCGAACCCAGCGACGATCAGCAGGCGGGCATCGATCCGCTTCATCAGCCAGGGAACGAGCGGGATCAGAATAAGTTGGGGAATGCCGGTCCATGCGAGCACCACGCCGATTTGCTCGGAATTGTAGCCTTGGATACGGGTCAGATAGATCGGCAGGATGAAGACCGAGCCATAGAGCGCGATGCCCATCAGAAAGTTGGCGAGAATGCCGAAACCGAAGTTCCGACGCGTCAGAAGACGCAGGTTCAGAAGCGGATGTGGGGTCTTCAATTCAATGATCAGGAAAAGAACCAGGGAGACGGCGGCGATGACCGACAGGCGCACGATGAAAGGGGAGCCGAACCAGTCGTCCTTGTTGCCCTCTTCCAGCACTGTCTGCAGAGAGGCGAGACCGATCGCCATAGTGATGATTCCCGGCCAGTCGCCCTTGGCGAGCAGGCCAAGATTGATCGGTGCGCGGTCGAGAGAGGCCCACAGCATGGCAACCATCAGCGCACCGGGCACCAGATTGACGTAGAAAATGAACTCCCAACCGTAGTTTTCGGTCAGATATCCGCCGATGGTCGGGCCAATCGCCGGCGCGAAAGTCGCGGACAAGGCGAACAGCGAGAGGCCGATCGGCTGCTTGGCCTTTGGCAGAAGCGTGATGATAATGGTGAAGGCCATGGGGATCAGGACGCCACCGGAGAAGCCCTGGATCGCCCGAAGAACAATCATCTGCTGCAGATTGGCCGCGAAGGCGCAGGCGACGGAAAAGAGCAAAAACATCGCAGCGTTGAAGAGCAGGTAGTTCCGCACGGAAAAAACGCGTGCCAACCAGCCCGTCAGAGGAATGACGACGATTTCGGCGATCAGATATGACGTCGAAATCCAGCCGCCGTCATCGGTTCCCGCGCCGATGGCGCCCTGGATGTCGGCGAGCGATGCGTTAACAATCTGAATGTTCAGAATTGCCATGAAGGCGCCGAGCGTGGAGCCGATAACCGCGATCCACATCCGCATCGGGCTCATCTCCGAATGAGCCGCAGGCGCGGCTTGTGGCGCATGGTTGCTGTTGCTTGCTGTGGGATGCCGAATAGCCATGACTTTTCTCCGTCCGGAATGACCGGAATCTCGCATGACGCGGGTTGCGCGATAATCGTGAAGGGATGAGAAGGATTATCCGCCGCTAGCGGATAGTGCTCACCGGTCTTGCGCCTGGCTCTCGGCTTTCGTGTCGACATTGGGTTCCACCGACATGCCGGACCGCAAGAGGCCCGCGGTTGCCGCGTCATCGATCACGATCTTTACCGGGATGCGCTGTACGATCTTCGTGAAATTGCCGGTCGCATTGTCCGGAGGCAGCAGGGAGAATTCGAGGCCACTCGCAGGCGAAATACTGTCGACATGGCCGTGGATCTTCAGATTGGGGAAGCTGTCGACCTTGATTGCCACCGGCTGGCCGGGCTTCATGTCGGTGAGTTGGGTTTCCTTGAAATTTGCGACGACGTAGACCGCATGCAAGGGAACCACCGCCATCAGTTGCGTGCCCGGCGTTACGTACTGGCCGACGCGTATCGAGCGGGCGCCGACCGTGCCGTCAACGGCAGCGACGATATCGGTGTAGGAGAGATTGAGTTCGGCCTGTCTTGCGGCCGCGGCGGCCTCGTCGCGCTGGGCAACCGCTTGGTCGCGCTGCGTTTTGAGAACCGGAACCTTGTTATCGGCAGCGGTGAGCGAAGCCTGGCCTTGCTCCACGGAGGCTCGGGCCTGGTCCATCAAGGATTGCGTCTCTTGTGCCTTGGATTCTGTACTGGCACCGCTTGAAATAAGCCGCGCGTTTCTTTCCGCTTCTGCCTTGGCATAAACAAGGGAAGCGTTCGAGGCATCGAGTGACGCCTTGGCCTGTGCTATGACCGACTGCTGCAAAGTGACCTGGGCGTCGATATTGGCGATCGCTGCTTCGGCCGCCTTCAGGTCGGCACGAGCCTGATCGAGCGATGCCTGGAAGTCGCGGTTGTCGATGCGCGCGAGGACCTGCCCCGCTTTGACCGCATCGTTGTCGTTAACAAGCACATCCTTGATGTAGCCGGTGACCTTCGGAGCGATGGTGGTGTAGTCGGCCTTCACATAGGCGTCGTCGGTGGAGACGATAAACCGGCCAGTGGTCCAGTATTCGTGCCCGAAGTAAACGCCGTAAGCTGCGCCTGCGAGAAGTACGATGGCCAAAGCACCTCTCTTGATGACGGACTTTCTGGGTTTGACTGTGGCGGCCGATGCGTCTGCGGGCGCTTCAGTTGGTGCGGCGGGTATCGACTTGATCTTGCCTTCTGCTTCGTCGGAAATCTTGAAGGCATTCTTACGGGGTAGTTCAACCATGGTCATTCTCCTGGGGTGTGCCGCGCGCCGCGTGGCCTGTCTTTGGTTGAGCTGAAAATGCCCCGCTATTCCTCGGTTGATAATCCGCGTATATGCGTAAGCATCATACGCTGAGAGCGGATAATCGGAGAGGCGAATGGATCGGTTGACCAGTCTTCAGGTCTTCGGCAAGGTCGTGGAATGCGGCGGATTCTCGGCGGCGGCCCGACGATTGAACATGTCTGTCACGATGGTCGCGACCCATGTCCAGTCACTGGAAGACAAGCTTGGCGTGCGGCTTCTGAACCGCACGACGCGAAGGGTAAGCCTGACGGAGACCGGCAAATTTTACTATGACCGCTCCGCCCAGATCCTGTCGGATCTAGATGAAGCGGATCGGGCGGCCAGCGCTTTGACGAGTACGCCTCGTGGCGTGCTCAAGATATTCTGCACAACCGCAATCGTCCGCTTTCTCTCACCGATCATGGACGAATTCCTCGAGCTCTATCCCTCCGTCGCGCTTGACATGAGCATTGGCGAGCGAATGATCGATATGGTCGAAGAAGGGGTCGATCTCGTCATTCGAACCGTGCCGTCACCGGATTCTTCACTGGTTGCCAGGAAGCTCACGGCATGGCGACATGTCCTGGTATGTTCACCGTCCTACCTGGACATGCACAAGCCACCGACCTCTCCGGCGGACCTCGCGGCACATACGTGTCTTCGCTATAGCTACTATCCGTTCGGAGACGAATGGATGTTCGAGGACGAGGCTGGTGAACGGCACAGCGTCCGCGTCGGTGGGCCGTTTCTTTCCAACAGCGCCGAGAGCCTCAGGTATCTGACAGTACACGGCCGAGCATTATGGCTCGCACCCAGTTTTACAGTCGCTGACGATCTGGAAGCGGGAACGCTCGTGCGCCTGCTTCCTGGTTATCGCGGCGTCGAGTTTGCCATCAACGCGGTCTATCCCAACCGGAGCCATCTGCCGACCAAGGTCCGTCTGTTTATCGACCTCCTCGCGGAACGTTTTGCCGAGCATCGCAAGTGGATGAGTGAGGACCCCATGTCAGCACCGATGAATGTTCTCTGACACGCGGCACGCCTGCGCCAGAAAACAATTCGAAGCTGGTCATCCCCAGTTGCGTGAGCTGGGCGTGCCGAGGTCTTGGGGCCGTCGGCATATGCAGAGCGATCAATTTACACCGCTACAAAGCCGCCGTCGACGAAGAGTTCCTCGCCACCGACGAAGCTACTTTCGTCCGATGCGAGGAACAGTACGGCCTTGGCAATCTCGTCGGCCTCGGCCAGCCTGCCGAACGGAATGGCCTGGTGCATCCAGGCCTCGGCGCCGGCATTGTTCTTCAGGTAAGACTGCATCGCGGGTGTCAGGACCATGCCGGGGGATACGACGTTGACACGAATGCCATGGCTTTTCAGATCGGTCGTCCATGTGCGGGCAAGCGAGCGGATAGCAGCCTTCGTGGCGCTGTAGACAGACAGGGTGGCAAAGCCTTTGCTCCCCGCGCCCGAGCCCGTCAGGATAATGGCGCCGCCGCGCGGCATCATCGGAAGAGCCTTCTGTACGGTGAACACCGTGCCCTTGACGTTGATCGCAAAGACCCGGTCGAAATGATCCTCCTCGATGCCGCCCAGCGGCGCTGACTCGGAGACCCCTGCATTGGCATAGACCACATCCACGCGACCATGGTCGGCCTTGATCCTGCCATAGAGCCTGTCGAGATCGGCCAGGCTGCTGACATCGCCCTGAACGCCGACTGCACCGTTGCCGATGATGGCGAGCACCTCGTTCAAGCGATCCTCCCGGCGGCCGGTAATGTAGACATGGGCACCCTCCGCGGCAAAGGACTTCGCTGCCGTCAGTCCGATGCCGTCCGTGCCGCCGGTAATTACCACGACCTTGTTCTCAAATCGCTTCGTCACGTCGTCTGCTCCCATTTCATATAAGTGGAGGTTTGCTCCACTTTTTATATGGAGATATCCTCCACTTAACAAGGGTCAAATTGGAGAATATCTTGGCCGACGAAATTGCCCTGCGGGCCGATGCCCAGCGAAACAAGGAACTGATCCTGGCCGCGGCTGAAGAGGTCTTTGTGGAAAAGGGTGCCGGCGTTTCGCTGGACGACGTGGCAAAACGCGCCGGTGTCGGAATAGGTACGCTGTACCGGCGTTTTCCCACACGCGAAGATCTGCTGGCGGCGACATACAGCGCCCGGTTCTTAACGTTTGCCGCGGCCAGTCGCGCGCGAGATGCTGATCTCGATCCCCTTCTCGGGCTAAGCACCTATCTGGAGGAGCTCGTTCGGCACACGAATGTCTATCGCGGCCTTGCCGCATCGCTCGGAACGGTTCTGCGGATAGGCACGCCTGGATGCGTGGCTACCAGCGCTGAAGGATCCCGGCTGTTATCACGAGCACAGGACGCGGGCGTTGTTCGGGCGGACATCAGCTTCGACGACATTGTCTGCGTTGCAACCGCGATCTCGCTTGCGACAGAGAAAGACGGTTCATCGCAACAGCACATCGCTCATCTCGTGGGGGTATTTATCAGTGGGTTGGAAACCCGCTGATGCGGCGACCGCGGTTCGCATCCGGACTGATTTCGGCTGAGCCGCGAGGGGACGGGATCGTGTTGTCGACACCACAATCTCCAACGTCCATCGTGGCTCTGGCGGCAACCAAATCCGATGTTCTGAGGTCGCGCAACGCGAAACGCGCGATCTCAGTCTGTCATAGTCGATCCTGTGAGCCGTGGAAAATCAACACATCGGAAATTGCTATCTCCAGCACAGCCTTGTGCCGCCCGTCAGGGTATTGAAATGGCGATCTTGCCGAAATGCCGTCCACTTGCCTGCCACTCGAATGCCGAGCGTAGTTCGGCAAGAGGGAATGTCTGGTCGATCACGGGGCGGATGCCTGTCGTTTCCAGAGCCGCGACAAAATCCTGCTGGTGGCGACGGCTGCCGACGATCAGGCCCTGTAGTCGCTGCTGGCGTCGCATCAGCGTCGCGGTCGGAACATCTCCGGAAAAGCCGCTGAGCACACCGATCAACGCGATATGGCCATTATCCCGCGCCGCCTCTATCGATTGCGCCAGAGTGCCCGGCCCACCGACCTCAACGACGTGATCGACCCCGCGCCCGTCCGTCATCTCCCTGATGCGAGATCCCCATTGCGGGACATCGCGATAGTTGATGACCTGATCGGCGCCAAGCGCCCTTAGTCGCTCCAGCTTGGCATCCGAGGAGGAGGTGGCGAAGACCCGAGCCCCCATGGCGCGGGCGATCTGGAGGGCGTAGATGGAGACCCCGCCAGTGCCGAGCACGGCGACGGTGTCGCCCGCCTTCAATGCGCCGTTCACCACCAGCGCGCGCCACGCGGTTAGGCCGGCGGTCGTGATGGTCGCGGCCTCTTCATGGCTCCAGCCCCTGGGCGCATGGGTGACCCAATTGGCCGGAACGGTGATCGTTTCACGAGCATAGCCGTCAATGCCGTCGCCGGGTACGCGGGTGAAGACGCTTGGACCATCCGGTCCCTCCTGCCAATCGGGGAAAAACAGCGAGACGACCGCATCTCCAACCGCAAAGCCTTCGACCTGTTCGCCGATTGCGTCGATCACGCCCGCACCATCCGACATCGGGATGCGGTTGTCTGCGGCTGCATTCGGCAGGCTTGCGACGAGGTAGTCATGATAGTTGAGTGAGCTCGCCTTCAGCCGAATGCGGACCTCATCCGGACCGGGGGCGGGTGCTTCCGGGCTGTCCACCAGCGTGAGTGCCTTCAGACCGCCACCCGGCCGAATAATCATCTGCTTCATCATCTAGTCTTTCGTAGGAGTTGGTGCTGGCTGGCTCAGGGACGGGCCAGTTTGACGAGGGCACTCATATTCTCGCCGCCAAGGCCTGCATCGATCGCTGCGGCGAAGCGCCGGACCATCGTCTCTGCGAGTGGGAGGTCACCCGGCGCGCCTATGCTGGTGACATAAGCCATGTCCTTGGCGATCAATTCGATCGGGAACTGCGGGGCGTGATTGGCGCTGTGCATCAGCGACAGGAGATAGCCGCCGACCGGTGCGAAGGATGATGTAGTCGATAGCGCCGTGACTGCGCCATCGATGTCGAGCCCTTCACGCTGCATAAGGGGCAGCAACTCGGACCAAGCTCCGACCTGCAATGCGAGCAGGCTGTTGGTAACGAGCTTTATGACTGCGCCCGCACCGACCGCGCCGACGTGATGAAAGGCGTGGCCCAGTGGAGTGAGCAGGGGCCGTGCCTGTGCGATATCCTCGGCTTCGCCGCCGAGGAAATAGACGAGCTGGCCGGCATCTGCCTGCGGCCGCGAGCCAGAGACGGGCGCCTCGACCGCAATCCCACCGATCTTGCCAACTTCGGTTGCCCAGTCGCGGGCCCAACCGGGTGTAAGGGTTGAGCTTTCGATGGCGAGCGCATGCGCCGAGAGACCGGCGAGAGCGCCGTGATCCGGATCAAGCCATACGGCTCGCGATGCCGCGTCGTCCCGCACCATTGCGATCACCGCATCAGCCCCTGTCGCTGCGCTCCGTGGCGACGAACCAATCGTTGCGCCCGGCACTGCGTCGGCGGTCGGTATGGTGCGGTTCCACACGACCACTTCGTTTCCAGCTGAAACCAGCCGGCGTGCCATGCGCACGCCCATTGCGCCCAATCCTAGAATGGCAAGTTTCGCCATCGTTCGCTCCTGTGAATTTGCAGACCGCCGAGGCCATAGGCCTCCGCTATTCGGATGCATTACGCCTTTGATGCGCGTGCGGCGGCGATCAGACCGTCCAACCATTCCTGGTGGCCATTGATCATCGGGTTCGGCACGGCCTTCGCCAACTCCTTGGCTGGGGCACCATTTTGCGTTTCCTGCGTCAGGATGCGGACGCGTCCTTCGGAGAGATCCTCGATCAGCCAGGCATGATGGACGTCGAGGCGATTGTCGCCTTCACCCGACCATCCATGCCAGGCTACACGCGCCGGCTGACCTTTGACGGGCGCCACATGCTCGACAACCCGCGATTCGACCGGAAAGCCGAAGGTGCTGAAGAAGAAGCGCAGGCCGTTCTCCAGCGCGGGACCCTTGCCGTCGTAGAAGCGGACGTCAGCGGAGTTCTTGTAGTAGGTCGGCCATCTTTCCGGCTGGTTTAGGAAGGGCCAGATGTCGGCGGCGGTAAGCCCGGTGACAATAACTTCGTTCGAGCAAAAATTATCGGTAAAGCCGGGGACGTAGCCGGCAGGCCAGATGATATCAGACATGCTATCTTCCCTGTTTGAGCCAGTTGAGGCCCTGATGATGGCTTGATTTAGCCGGCAGTTCGGAATAACTCAAATTAGTTTAGTGGATTTCTGTCATCACCATGGAAGATATCAGGGCGCTTGACCTCAATTTGCTGAAGGCGCTTGACGCGCTGCTCGACACCCATTCGGTCACGCTCGCTGCCGATCGGCTGGGCCTGACGCAGCCGGCGGTAAGCGGCATGCTTAATCGACTGCGTGATACCTTTGGCGACCCATTGTTCGTGCGGGCGCAACGCGGCATTCTGCCCACCCCGCGTGCCATGGCCCTTGCTGAGCCGCTCAAGGCTGCGCTGCAGTCGATCGAAGCGCTGTTGCGCCCCGATGGGTTCAATCCCGCATCGGCCGAATTGACGGTAAGCATCGCAGCCACCGATTATGCGCAGCGCGCGGTAATCCTGCCGCTGCTCCTTGCCATCAGGACCGAGGCGCCCGGGATCCGCGTATCGGTCCGACCAGTCGACATTGGAAACTATGCGAACCAGCTTGAGCAGGGCCTGCTCGACATGGCGCTGGTGACGCCGGAGATGGCCCACGATCGTCTGCGCGCACGAAAACTGTTCGAGGAACATTATGTCTGCGTCCTGCGCCGGGATCATCCAGCGGTTCGGGCGCCATTTGACCTCGATGTATTCTGCGCGCTGGATCAGGCGATCATGTCACATGACGGCACGCAGTTTCGCGGCTCGACGGATGCGGCGCTCGACGCGATCGGACGCAAGCGGCGCGTCGTCACGGCTGTGCCGAGTTTCATGTTCATCTTGGATCTGCTGCGGGACTCCGATCTCTGTGCGCTCCTGCCAAGCCGGCTTATCGAAAAGACCGATGAACTTGCTGTCCTGGAGCCGCCACTCGATGTGCCCGGCTTCACCAAACTTCTGGCCTGGCACGAGCGAACCCAGCACGATCCGGCGCTTGGCTGGCTTCGCAACCGGATCGCACAACTGGTCACTTGATATCAACGACAGTATGGAACTCCGAACGGGAATATCCCGGGCGGGAAACGACTTGAAGAGACGCGCCAACCAGAACGCAATGGATGGTGGCGGTTAAAACCAACCTGAGACGCTGCGCGCCTCAAGCTCGGCTCGTCTTCCTCCGGGGATAGGAGCGACTTTTCCGGTAAGTCTTACTCGGCAATTTCACCATAAAGCCGCTGTCGGCGAATTGCATTCCGAGCTTCCAAGACGATAGAAAGACCGCAATGCGTCAAACTGCAGATTTGGCCTGTGTCGTGACAATGGCATCGGCGATGATCGCAAACACGTGGTCCGAGCGTGGCGCAAGGGCCGGCTGGTCCGCGACCCAGGACAACGCCCCGACGAATGCGAAGAGATCCGCCCCATCCATGTCGGTGCGCGCCTCGCCCTTTTCCTGCGCACGCAGCAGAAGGCGGGTGCCGGCAGCTTTCATCGCGACGCAGGAGGCGTGTAGCGCAGAGCCCTCGTCCTCGATCGCGGCGACCATGGAGCGGATCGTGCCGCTGTAATCGTGTGCGATGGCCACGGTCTCGCGCAGCCATGTCACCAAGGCCGCGCCTGCCGAAACCTCCGCCTTGAGCGCGACCGCGCGTGCCGTCAGCGCCTCGAAACGGTCGTGCAGCAGCACCTCCAGCAGCGCCTCACGCGTCGGATAGTGCCGATAAAGCGTCCCCAGCCCGACACCTGCGGTGCGGGCGATGTCGCGCAGCGATGCCTCCTCCCCGCCAGATGAAAGAAGGTCGCGAGCGACGGCGAGAATATGGTCACGATTTTTCTGGGCGTCGGCGCGCATGGCTTCCTTGCAAAACGGAACACTGCTCCATATATGTGGAGCATCGTTCCGATTATGCAGATTATGACGCAGAGGAAAAGCCATGTTGTCAGCTAGGATGAATGCAGTGCGTATTCACGCATTCGGCGGCCCTGAAGTGCTGCGCTACGAGGTCGCGCCGCGTCCCGAACCTGCCCCGGGTGAACTTCTTGTGCGCGTTCACGCCATCGGGCTGAACCCGCCCGACTGGTATCTTCGCGAGGGCATGAAGGATCTGCCGCCCGAGTGGCGCCCGCATCCGCACTTCCCCATCATTCTCGGCACCGACATATCCGGCATCGTCGAGGCCCTTGGTGAAGGCGTTTCGGGTTTCGCTGTCGGCGATGAAGTCTATTCCATGGTGCGCTTTCCTGAAATGGGTATGGAAGGCGCCGGCGCCTATGCAGAGTTCGTCAGCGTGCCCGCCTCGCAGGCGGCAATCAAGCCGGCCAATCTCGGCCATCTGCACGCGGCCGCTGCGCCGATGTCGCTGCTGACCGCATGGCAGTTCCTGATCGCGGTCGGCCACGACGAGCCCAACCCGGTCGCCCCTCGCCCGCACGTGCCGGTGCCGCTCGACGGCAAGACAGTGCTGGTAAACGGTGCCGGCGGTGGCGTCGGCCATTTCGCGGTACAGCTTGCCAAGTGGAAGGGCGCTCGCGTCATCGCCGTTGCCTCCGGCAAGAACGAGACGCTCATGCGTGAACTGGGAGCGGACGAGTTCATCGACTACGCGAAGATCGCCGCAGATGAGGTGGCACGCGACGTTGACCTGGTGGTGGATGCCGTCGGCGGGCCAACCTCGGCGCGCTTCCTCAAGACGCTGCGGCCTGGCGGTGCGCTGTTCCCGATCTTCCCGCTCGGATTCGACGGCTGGGCGGAAGCGGAAGCGCGCGGTGTCGCCGTCTCGGCGGTCCAGGTACGCTCCAGCGGCGCGCAGCTCGCCGAGGTCGCTCCCCTGCTGCACGATGGCACGATCCGCGTCGTGATCGACAGCAGCTTCCCGCTTGCCGAGGCAAAGGCCGCACACGAGCGTGCTGCCCGCGGCAGCATCCAGGGCAAGATCGCGCTGACTGTCGCCTGACCAACCGCAAGCGCACAGAAGAAGGCTGTTCCATGCTGATCGTCACTGGCACGCTGTCCTTGCCGTCTGCCGACCTCGCCGATTTCATCGGCGAGGTAAAGATCCTGGCCTCCATCGTGCGACAGCGCGACGGAAACCTGTCCTACGATACCGCCGTGCTGGACGCGGCCACCGGCCGCCTGCTTGTGGCCGAGCGCTGGCAGGACTGCGCGGCGCTGGATGCGCATCTTCATGCCGATGACACAGCCGCGTTCATTGCACGCTGGCATGAGCGGATGCGGGGAGATGTACGCATCTATGACGTCGACGACGAGCGCCCCCTTGAGGCCGATCGGGAATGAAGCGGCGGCAATCAGCGATACTTATCGAAACAGTTGCTAGGCGTGTCTCGCCTACCTCAACGAAGAGTCTCAAGTGGACTTGGCATGCCTGTCTTGGAGGGCGAGGTTTCAGCGGTCTGTCTCGTTCGCGACTTTAGGTCAGCCGACCACGCTTGAGCCGGATCAGCCGATCCGCGGCTGCGTCACCGCTTGCACAATCAGCCATGCCTCGAAATGCCGTCCTGTGAAATGGTCTTTCGACTGGCGCTTCAACGTCTCGGCAATGGAATTCAGAATCATGGTTAGGCTCCGCTACATCGGGAGCGGAATTTCCCCAAGCGTGGTGAACGGCGCGTTAAACGCAGAAATTTGCGACAAGCCCGGCAGGCGTCGGTCAAAATGCCGCGATCGGATTTTGACGAAATACCAGACGCATTCACTTTTCCCTGTTGTCAGATCGCATTCTCTATCTTAGAATCATTCTAAGATTTATGAGTTCGGGGCTCAGGTTTAGATCCCCGGCATTGCGAAGAAGGAGAACTATCCATGTCCAAAGATACGTCCTGCAAGTCCTGCTCGTTCTATGAAGACCACGTCGTAAACGCCGGTTCGGCTCCTGCAGATGCAGGCCTCTGTCGCTTCAACCCGCCGGTCTCCCAGCCGGAGGTAAACTCGCGTGGTCTGTGGCCGGTAGTTTCGGCGAATGACTGGTGCGGCCAGTTCGAAGGCGACGCAAAGGCTGCCTGATCGGCCCATACGTCATCTCGGTTCCATTGAAGGGCGGCCCCTCGGGTCGCCCTTTTGTCTATTGTGGCCCTGCGATCGAAAGAGGTTCATATGGCTCAGCGATCATCGTGCGGCGGCAACCAGGCTGATACGGGAAGGCAATAGTCGCCGATAACTCCGGCTGTGATCGTCGCGGGCGGCCGATCCTCGTTGGCTTTCGCCTTGACCTCCGCTACAACGATCGCATGAGCGATAACGTCATCAAATTCCAGCGCCCGAAAAAGCCGAAGCCACCGCGGCAGGCGCCGCCATGGCTGAAGCGCGTCCTGACAGTACTGGCCGTCATCGTCGCATTTGCCGCTGTTTACGCCTATTACAGTCTGACCGGGGCACCGAACTGACGTGACCGGAGGGAAGGGGACTGCCTGCCCCTTCATGCGTCAGCCTGCGATTGCCGCTCGCCACAGAGAATGGACACGACGCGCGCAATCAGCGCCCGGTCACGCCGGGCTCCAATCCATCGCCTTGAGTTCTGCAAGCACCTTGCTTGCAACCTGAAGGCCGGTATTCTCCAGAGCTTCGTCCGTCGAGCCGCCGATATGGGGCGTCAGCACGAGATTGGGGCAATCCAGCAGCACGTGATCGGCACTGATCGGCTCAGTCGTCAGCACATCGAGGGCTGCGCCGGCGATCATCCCCTCCTTGAGCGCAACGGCGAGTGCGGGCTCATCGATCAAGGCACCGCGGGCGGTATTGACCAGAAAACCGTTCGGGCCGATCAGCGCCAGACGGCGGGCATCGATCAACGGGGTCGGCTCCGGAATGCCATGCAGGGAAACGATATCGGCCCATTCGCAGAGGCTGTCGAGATCGGGCATCAATTGTATACCCTGCGATTGCAGTTCTTCGGCCGGAGTGAAACGCGACACGGTGGCTACCTGCATGCCGAAGGCTTTCGCCAATGCCGCCGTCAGCTTGGCGATATGGCCATAGCCGAACAGGCCCAGCCGACGGCCGGAAAGCTCCACCGTTCGGTGCTGCTGGCGGAAATCATGGTCACCGGTGCGCGAGGCGCGGTCGGCGCCGATCAGTTGGCGGGTACAGGCAAGCATCAGCGCGATCGTCAACTCCGCAACCGACTGGGCATTGGCACCGGGCGTATTGACCAGCGGAATTTTGCGCGCGGCAAGCGAGGGCTTGTGGATCTTGTCGGTCCCCGTGCCATGAACGCCGACCACCTTGAGATTGGGAGAAGCTTCGATCTCGCGCTGGGAAAGACCATGATTGCGGGTGATCACCGCCTCGGTGACCGCAAGATATGGTTCGAGATGCTCGAATGCCGTCGATGCGGCAACATGAACGACAAGCCCTGCTTCTTCCAGCATGCGAATGGCACTGGCGGCGATGGGCTGGACGACAAGACAGGTACAATGGGGAGTGGACATCAGGTCAGGCTTTCAGCGGCGGATCGAGGCAAAGTGTCGAGACGCGCCGCGCGGCCCCGGCAAAATCGGAAATATCCATTTGTTCGCAAAGACATGCTGGCCATCAAGAGCGAAAGGCTTGTCGATGGGGGCTCGCCATCGCACTCGTCCGGTTGATCGTCGGTATAGCAAGCCGCAAGCTGCGACAACAACCAGTCTCGCAACTCTGCCATAAAGACGTCGTGTCACGGCCACGCTGCATCCGGACCGCGGCCTGCGGGAGATTGGGGCGAGCAACATCGAGTTTGTGCTGGCTTTCCAACACGTGTCGCCGCATTTTCCCGTCTGGCCTTCAGTGACATGACCGTAGCGTAGCACTTCGCCGCCAAGAGGAAACAGCATGACCTTCAATACCAAATCGGCCGGAGTCTATGCGATTGCCGCAACTCCGTTTTTCGACGACGGATCGATCGACTTCGCGTCGGTCGACCGGCTGACGGATTTCTATCAGGAGAGCGGCTGTACCGGCATTACCATTCTCGGGATCATGGGAGAGGCGCCGAAACTCGAACCGGACGAGAGCCGCGCGATCATCAAGCGGGTGGTCGAGCGTGCGAATGTTCCCGTCATTGTCGGCGTCTCCGCACCGGGTTTTGCCGCAATGCGGTCCCTGGCCAGGAGCTCGATGGACATGGGCGCTGCCGGCGTGATGATCGCCCCGACGCCGGCACTGCGCACCGATGACCAGATCGTCAGCTATTTCGCCGGTGCGGTCGAGGCCATCGGCGACGATGTGCCTTGGGTTCTGCAGGATTATCCGCTGACCCTCAACGTCATCATGGCGCCCGGCGTGATCGCCAGGGTCATGACCAACCATCCGTCATGCATGATGCTGAAGCATGAAGACTGGCCGGGCCTCGAAAAGGTCTCCAAGCTGCGCGCCATGCAGAAATCCGGCGAACTCAGGGACTTCTCCATCCTATGCGGCAATGGCGGCCTGTTTCTCGACTTTGAACCGGAGCGTGGTGCAGACGGCGCGATGACCGGCTACGGGTTCCCCGACATGCTGACGGAACTGGTGTCGTTGTTTGCGGCTGGAAAGCGCGACGAGGCACATGATCTCTTTGACGCCCACCTGCCGCTGATCCGCTACGAACAGCAACTCGGCATTGGCCTTGCGGTGCGCAAGTATGTGCTGAAGCGTCGGGGCGTGATTGCCTCGGACGCACAGCGCAAGCCGGGCCAGATGCTGACGGCAACGGCCAGGGCCGAGGTGGATTACCTGCTTGCGCGGGTGGCAAGGCACGACAAGCGGGCGGCGCTGTAAGACGGTTTACGTTGTGGACGAGGCGACCCTGCTCCCTCCCGTCGTGCTCGGGCTTGTCCCGAGCATCTGCTGCCGTTTCGGCTTCGGTGAGGTTGCGGTTTTGGCGACGTGGTCAGATCCTCGGGACAAGCCCGAGGGTGACGAACAAAGGGGGCAACACGACCCCGGAAAAGCAGCCGGCGGAACTTCGCCGATCCTTCCGATCAATCCAGCGGCTTGTAGGCGATCACGTCCATCTCGACCTTGACGTCGACCATCATCGGCGATTCGACGGTCGAACGGGCAGGCGGATGATCGATGAAATGCTTCTGGAAGACGGCGTTGAAGCTCGAGAAATCGCGGGCGTCGTCCAGCCAGACATTGACCTTGACGACATGCTCCAGCGTGCAGTCGGCAAGCGCCAGCACCGACTTGATGTTGGCAATCACCTGCTCTGTCTGGGCAACGATGTTGCCGACGATGACTTCGCCATCGACGGTCGGAACCTGGCCCGACACATAGACGAAATCGCCGGCGCGAACGGCCTTGGCAAAGGGGCGGCGCTGGCCGCCGGCCTGCGCGTCGGCGACATCGTAGCGGATGAGTTTCTTGCTGCTCATGGGGTCGTCTTTCTATTTTAGTCGATGATGGCAGGGCGCTTAATGCGCATCCTGCACGAAATGGCCGGGCGAAACTTCCCGGTAGGTCCGCTTCGGCACAACATAATCGAAGGGCCGCACGGGGCTCTTGATCTCTTCGCTCAACGGCGGCGGTGTCTGGCCGCGGCGCGATGGATCGGGAATGGGCACGGCGGAAATCAGCCGACGGGTGTAAGGGTGCTGCGGATTGTCGAAGATCGCGGCACGCGGGCCTATCTCGACGATTTCGCCCAGGAACATCACCGCCACGCGATGGCTCATCCGCTCGACGACAGCCATGTCATGGCTGATGAACAGATAGGCGAGGCCGCGCTTTTCCTGCAGGTCGAGCAGCAGGTTGGACACCTGCGCCTTGACCGACACGTCCAGCGCCGAAACCGCTTCGTCGGCAACGATGAATTTCGGATCGAGAGCCAGCGCGCGGGCAATCGAGATGCGCTGCCGCTGGCCGCCGGAAAATTCATGCGGGTGGCGATCGGCCATGGCGGCGGAAAGCCCGACCTGTTCCAGAAGTTCGGCGACGCGCGCCTTGGCATCGCGGCGACCCATCAGGCCGTGAGCCAGGATCGGCTCGGCAATCGCGGACCCGACGGTGATGCGCGGGTTGAGCGAAGCGAACGGATCCTGGAAGATCATCTGCGAGCTACGGCGCATGCTGCGCAATTCCCGCGCGCCGGCCCTGGTCACGTCCTGTCCGTCGATGACGATCGAGCCGGCGGACGGGTTGAGCAGGCGGATGATGGCTCGGCCGGTGGTCGACTTGCCGCAACCCGATTCTCCGACCAGCGACAGGGTTTCGCCGGGGCGCAGGTCGAAGGAGACGTCTTCCACCGCATGGACACGGCCGTTCGGCAGATCGAAACGAACGGCAAGATTGTCGACCTTGAGGATCGGTTCGACGGTGCTTTCGACGGCGCTCATCTCGCGACCATCGGCAGCCTCGCCGGTCGCAGCATCCACTTCGGGGAAACGCTTCGGGGCGACCGCTGAACCCATCGTGCCGAGACGCGGGATGGAGGCAAGCAGCGCCTTGGTGTAAACGGCCTTCGGCGCGGCGAATATGTCGGCAGTCTTGCCGGTCTCGATCATGTCGCCACGGAACATCACGACGGTGCGGTCGGCGATTTCGGCGACGACGCCCATGTCATGGGTGATGAACAGCACGCCCATGTTTTCCTCGCGCTGCAATTCGCGCAGCAGGTGGAGGATTTCGGCCTGGATCGTCACGTCGAGCGCGGTGGTCGGCTCGTCGGCGATCAGCAGCTTCGGTCGACAGGCGAGCGCCATGGCGATCATCACGCGCTGGCGCATGCCGCCGGAGAACTTGTGCGGATATTCGTGCAGACGGGTCTTTGCCGCCGGAATGCGGACCCGCTCCATCAGCCGCAGAGTCTCGGCTTCGGCCTGCGCCCAAGACAGGCCGCGGTGAAGCACCAATGCTTCTGCGATCTGGTTACCGATGGTGAAGACCGGGTTGAGCGAGGTCATCGGCTCCTGGAAGATCATGCCGATCGCGCCGCCGCGCACCTTGCGCATCTCGGCCTCGCTGGCTTTCAGGAGATCCGTTCCGTCGAGCAGGATGCGACCTTCCGAGCGCGAGCGGCCGACGGGCAGAAGCCGCATGGTCGAGAGCGCCGTGACGCTCTTGCCCGAACCGCTCTCGCCGACAATGGCGACCGTTTCGCCGGCATCGACATGCAGGCTGATATCGCGGATGACGGCCTTCCAGCCATCCTGTGTCTTGAACGAGGTGGTGAGGTTCTCGACCGAGAGCACCGGCTTTTTCGTGTTTGTGTCGGTCATGATCAGCTTTCCTTGGCAAGACGCGGATCGACGAGATCGCGCAGGCCGTCGCCCAGCAATTGCAGGGAGAGAACCGAGAAGACGATGGCCAGCCCCGGAAACACCATCAGCCAGGGCGCATTGTCCATATATTCGCGCCCTGACGCCAGCATCGTGCCCCAGGTCGGCATGTCGGTGGAAACACCGACGCCGAGGAAGGACAGGCTCGCTTCGGCCAGCATCGCCGACGCGAAGACGAAGGTCGATTGCACGAGGATGGGGGAGGCAAGGTTGAGCAGCACGTGGCGGGCAAGGATCTGCCATGTCGGCAGGCCCATCGCAACGGCAGCCTCCACATAGGGCAATTCGCGCAGAACCAGCGTCGAGCCGCGGATGATACGGGCGAGACGTGGCGCATAGGTAATGCCGAGTGCAAGAATGACGGTCGTCAGCGACGGGCCGAGTGCTGCCACCAGCGCGATCGCGAGCAGGATGTCGGGGAATGACATCATCGCATCGAGAAGGCGTGAGATCGGCGCATCGAGCCGGCGGAAGAAGCCAGCAGCAACGCCGAGGATCACGCCCAATATGGTCGAGATGACGACGACGCCGAGGCTGACAAGCAGCGAGATGCGGCCGGCAAAGATGGCGCGCGAAAAGATATCGCGGCCGAATTCATCGGTGCCGAAGAAATTCGCCATCGACGGCGGCTTGAGCTTGTTGACGATCGAAAGCTTGTTGGGCGCATAGGGCGCGACCCAGGGAGCAAGGATCGCAGCCAGCACGACGACCACCAGAATGATGGCGCCGAACAGCATGGCGCGATTGCCGAAGAGGCGGCGCAGACCGGAGGCGAAAGGCATGGAGACGGAGGCCATGGTGTTCATAGGCGCACCCGGGGATCGACGAGGATATAGAGCATGTCGACGACGAAATTGATGAGGACATAGATGGCGGCCACCGCCAGCAGCGCGCCCTGGATGACCGGATAGTCGCGGCGAAGCACGGCCGAGACGACGAGGTTGCCGACACCGGGAAGACCGAAGACGGTTTCCGTGACGACCGCGCCCGCAACCAGCATGGCAATCGACAGGCCGATGACGGTGATGATCGGGATCATCGCGTTCTTCAGCGCATGTTTGAGGATGACGCGGCCTTCGCCGGCGCCCTTGGCGCGGGCGGTGCGGACATAGTCATCGCCCAGTACGTCCAGCATCGCGGCACGGGTAAAGCGCGTGATCATCGCCGAGTTGACGATGCCGAGCGCCACCGCCGGCAGGATGAGATGATACAGGCGTTCGAGGAAGGGCGTATCCGGACCGCCATAGCCGGAGGCGGGGAACCAGCCCTGGCTGACGGCAAAAATCTGGATCAGCATCAGGCCGAGCCAGAAGCTCGGCACGCTTGCCGCAACCATGGTCAGCGTCACGACGATCTGGTCGAAGATCGTGCCGCGCTTGACCGCCGAGAGGATACCGACCGGCAATGCGATCGCCACCGCAATCAGGATCGAGAAAAGCGTCAGGAAGAAGGTCGGCTCCGCCCGCGAGGCGAGCGCCGTCGTCACGGGTTGGTTGAGGAAGATCGACTGGCCGAGATCGCCATGCAATATGCCCAGAACGAACTGGCCATACTGGACGATCAGCGGCGCATCGAGCCCCATCTTGGCGCGCAGCTGCGCGATATCGGCCGGGGTCGCATCCGAGCCCAGCATCACCGCGGCAGGATCGCCGGGCGTCACGCGGACGATGATGAAGACCACCGTCACGACGAGAGCGAGCACGATAGCCATGCCCCCCAGCCGTTTCAGCAGCGCCTGTGCGATCCTTGCCATAGTCGGTTCCTGGTTCCTGTAAAGCACTTCCGCCTTTCATCGAACGGCGGAAGTGCTTTATCTTTTCGTTTCCACGCAATCCCGGAGGCAAAACCGGTACCCGGTTCTGCCGGAATTGCTTCGGCCTTACTTCTTCGGGCTCACATTCCAGAAGTGCGGCCAGTAGGTCGGATCGTAACCGGTCACGCCATTGGCGACGCCGGAGACGGAGTTGAAGTTACCGACCTTGAAGAGCGGTGCATCGTCATAGATGACGGTCTGGACACCCTCCCAGGCCTTCTTCTTGGCGTCGTCGGTCGTGGCGTCCATATAGGCTGCGACGGCCTTGGTCTTCTGGTCGGAGACGTACCAGCCCGGATAGCTGTCGGTGATCGTATTGATCGTCGTCGGGTCGCCGGGGAAGTTGGAATGGGTGATGAAGATGTCCCATGCCTTCGGGTCGGCGCGACGGGTGGTCAGCGTTGCCCAGTCGACGACCTGCATGTCGACCTTGAAGCCGGCTGCCTCGAGATAGGCCTTGGCGACCTCGCCGATCTTGTAGTGGAACTCGTACTGGCGGCTGGTCAGGAGGCGCAGCGGCGTACCATCGTAACCGGCGGCCTTCAGCAGCTTGGCAGCCGTTTCCGGGTCGCCTTCGCCGTAACGAGCAACACCGGCTTCCGTATGCCAGAACGAGCCCTTCGGGAAGATCGAGGCATCGACGCTGAAGAAGCGATCGTCGGAGAATGCAGCCAGCATCATGTCCTTCGGGTTGAGCGCTGCCTGAACGGCCTGGCGGATCTGCTTCTTGACCAGCAGACCTTCCTTCATGTTCATGTTGAGCGACGCCCAGCCATTGTCCTTGAAGATCACCGGCTTCGCGCTGCCGCTCTTCTCCACCCGCTCATAGGCGCTGACGGGAAGCGAATCGGCGAAATCGAACTGGCCGGAGATCAGGCCTTCGACGCGGGTATTGGCGTCCGGCACCGGGACGAAGCGGATTTCCTTGGCGATTGCCTCGCGCTTGCCGGCATAGTTGCTCGGCGTGCCTTCCGGCGACTTGTAGCCGTCGAAGCGGACGAGCTGGGTATACTGGTCGGGCTTGCGCTCCTTCAGCTCATAAGGTCCGGTGCCGACGAAATCGGTCAGCGTATCCTTGACGTCTTCCGACGGCATGATGACGGAGGCCTGCGAGAGCGTGGCCAGCAACGGCGCGTAACGCGACTTCAGCTTGATGACGACGGCATGCGGACCATCCTCGGTCATGCTGGCGACGATATCGGCGACCTGCTTGCCCTTCGAGTTGATCTTCATCCAGCGGCCGAGCGATGCGGTGACGTCCTTGGAATCGAAGTCGCTGCCGTCATGGAACTTCACGCCCTCGCGCAGCGGAATGCGATAGGTCAGGCCGTCTTCGGAAATCGTCGGCATCGCGGCGGCGAGCAGCGGCACGGATTTCCATTCCGCATCATAGGTATAGAGCGTCTCGTAAATGTGCTGGTCGATCATCAGCACGATATCGGTCGGCGCCTGCATCACGTCGAGGCTCGGCGGTTCGCCGATCGTCGCAACGGTCAACACCCCGTCGCTGGCCTGCGCGAGAGCCAGGCTGCTGGTGCCCGCAAGCGCCGCCAGCGTCATCAGAACAAATGCACTCTTCTTCATGGTCATCCCCTTGTCGTCTTCGGTTTTCCGTAGTCGGTTGGTCGGTGCTTACGGCCGGCTTTCCTGTCCGGCCGGAATGTCAGGCATCCAGTCCCAGCGGATCGGCCACACGCGGCCAGAGCTTGAGGCTCGCCTTGCGGTATGGCGTGGTTGCCGGATTGGTCGGATAGGAGGTCGGTGCGGCGATATAGACGATCTCGGAGGAGACCGGCTCGAAGCCCGCATAGAAATGGTTGGTCGACTTGATCAGCATGTAGGCTTTTGCCGTGAAATCGATCCCCTGGTTGGAGAAGATGTCCGGCTCGTAGGTCTGGGTGCGGCTGGTGATCAATACGATGTCGATATTGGTGCCGACCGGACGGATGACGGCGGCGCTGCCGAGCGTGACGCGCGAATTGCGAAAGCTCTGCCAGCCGGCATCGAAGACCTTCTGCACGGTGACGCGCAGGTCCAGCGGATCGCCGCCCTCCGGGCTCGACTTGCCGCCGACGCGCAGCGAGATCTCGGCACCCTCACCGGCTGCATGGCAGAAGCTGACGGCGATCGGGTCCCAGATCGTGGCAACGGCGAAATCGTCCATGCCGCGTTCCATCATCCGGCGAAGGATATAGGTGGCATCACCGGCCACGCCGCCGCCGGGATTGTCCCAGACATCGGCAATCGTCACCGGCTTTTCCGGATGTGCGGCGCGGACGGCGACCGCCCGGTCGAGGCCTGCCTCGGTATCGAACATCGGCATCGCTGTCGTCTTGCGCAGGCCGTATAGTTCGCGGCCCAGCTTGGCCGCCAGCTCGTCGCCCTTAGTCTTGTCGTTATCGGTGACGACGACGATGCGGGTGCCCATGTCGGGAACGTCGCCGGCCATGAAGCCATGGATGACGGAGGCAGACAGGATACCGTCATGACCCTCCATCGCCTTCATCCGATCGACGAAGGAGCGCATCGGCTCGCGGCTGGTCGGGAAAATGGTGATCATCCGGCAATCGAAGGTGGAGATGACCGGCTTGATCTTTCCGCGCAACGCCTGGAGCGCGAGTTCGACCACATGCTCGCCGCGCTGTTCGAAATCCGTATGCGGGAATTCGAGGAAGGCAGCCATGATGTCGAGATTGGCGACGCGCAGGGCCGTCAGGTGGCTATGCGGATCGAACTCGGCGGCAATCAGCACATCCGGACCGACCATCTCGCGAACCCGGGAGAGGAAATCGCCTTCGGGATCGTCATAGCCCTGGGCCACCATAGCGCCATGCAGACCGAGCACGACGCCATCGACCGGCATGGCAGCCTTCAGTTCCGCAAGAATCTGGTCGCGCAGCGTCTCATAGGTCTGGCGCTGGATAAGGCCGGCAGGCTCCGCCCAGCAGGACGTGCCTTCGATGACGGTAAAACCCTCCGCCTTGCCGCGACGGCGCAGGATCGGAACGACCGAGGAGCACAAGGTCGGCGTCTCGGGATGCTCGCCCGGCCCGGCATAGAACGCCGCCTTGAAGGCGTTCATGTCGGTCGGGACAGGAGAAAAGGTGTTCGTTTCCGTTGCCAACGAGGCCGTGAAGATGCGCATGTCTTTTGTCCGAATACACGCCGGCCGGCGGGCTCCCGCCACAGGAAGCCCGATACCGTCGCCATGTTGTGCTGATCTGAAATTCCTGGCCGGTGCAGCCTAGGCAACCACCACTTCAGTGATCGTCACGGCGCTCCCGGATAATCCGATTTCCCGTTTCTCTTAGTTCACCCATTCACCGTTTCGGTGTAATTTATTTTCTTCATAATGCGTCAAAATCCCTAAAAGTCAATGGATTTTCAGATTTTGTCCAAATTCTTGTAATTTATTTTCTAAACCGCACGAAAGCGGGAATATTTTCACGCCCGCCTGCTCTTGCCGATCTGGCTGCAAGATCCCTTGGCGCCCTATTGCATTTTGAAATCAACCCCTTCCAAAACATCAGACGCCGCAAGCCGCCAGCGCGGGAGATGTGCAGACATGAAAAAGGCGCCTGCATGAGGCGCCTTTTTTTCATGGGATTGTGCAGGCCGGTACCCGGCAGACCCGTTCCACCGGCACAGCGCGATAAAAATTTTCAGGACAAGCGCTACCAGACGGTGCCGCGTGCATCGACCTTCTCAACGCGGGTGACGATGCCGCCGCGGTGAAAGACCATCCGGTCGAAGAGGTTGGTCACCACACATGTGTGGTTCGGCACGACCTTGACCGTAGCGCCAATCTTCGGGAACGGCGTCGTGCAGGCGGAAATATCCACGACCGCGTGTTCTTCAGACAAAGAGACGATACGGGCACCGTCGAAACCGGCAATCGCGCCATAATCGGTAAAGCCTAGAAGGTCCGATGTCAGCGCCTTGGAGCCGCTGTCCAGTACAGCGCGATCCGGGGCAGGGCGCGAGACAACTGTCGCCAGGATATGCATGGCGAGATCGTCATTGGTGCAATGGCCGGCACGCACCATGCTGCGGTCGTTATAGACATAGGTGCCGGCACGGTGCTCGGTGGCCGACGGCACGAGATGGGCAAAGAACAGGTCCGGCGAACCGCCGCTCGAGCGGACCGGGCAATCCATTCCCTTGTCAGTCAGAAGCGCAATAGTACGGGCCATGAAGGCCTCGACCTGTTCGGCGCCGCCGACGGCAGGATAGGTCATGATGCCGCCGAAGCGGAGACCGGGAGCGGCTGCGATCTTCCCGGCAAGTGCCACGGCCGCTTCCGGGCTCTGCACGCCGCAGCGCTTGGCGCCGGTATCGCATTCGACCAGAACCGTCAGCGGCCGGGAAGCGTCGAAGGTCGCGGCAAGCCCCGTGACGGTGGTTTCGCTGTCAGCGACGACGGCAAGCTTTGCCACGCGCGCGTTGAGCGCCTTCAGGCGCGCAAGCTTGGCGGCTCCGAGAATATTGTAGGTGATCAGGATGTCGTCGAAACCGGCATCGGCGAAGACTTCCGCTTCGGTGACCTTCTGGCAGTTCAGACCGACCGCACCTGCCTCGACCTGCTGGCGGGCGACCGCTGCGATCTTGTGGGTCTTGATATGCGGGCGAAACGCCTTGCCGTGGCTGTCGCAATAGGCCTGCACGCGGGCGATGTTGGCGGCCAGCCGATCCTCGTCGATGACCGGCATCGGGGTTGCGACCTGTTCGAGCGACGTGCCGGTTTCGGGCCACGGATAATTCATCGATAAAGACCTCGTTGGAAAGATGCGCCGACAGTCACAGATGCTGCAGCACGGGGAAAGGTTGCTTTTATTTTCGCGATCAAGGCAAGTTTCGTTGATGCTGGCCGGCATTATGCTATCAAATTACGCTACGGTGAAATTCATTTTCACAGGCCGATGCATTTTTCTCGCATGCCGCCCAAGGAGAAGACCGGATGGACCTGTTTCACGCCCTTTCCGACGAAGACGGCAGGCTTTCGGGCCTTGAGGCGAAACTCGCCCAGTTCGCGCTTGAGAATGTGGATTTCGTCGTCAATTCGTCGATCATCGAACTGGCCGAGCGGGCCGGCGTGTCGCCGCCGACAGTCACCCGCTTCTGCCGAAGGCTCGGATGCCAGGGTTATTCGGACTTCAAGGTGCAGCTTGCCAAGATGGCCTATGTCGGCCTGCGCTACCTCAAACCCGAAGCGCCGACCGCCACGGCCGAGGAAGTGGCCCATGACATCATATCGAAGGCGCAGAACGCGCTCTTCGAGGTCCATCGCCAACTGGACCTGAAGGTGATCGAAAAGGCAGCGAATATCCTCAGAGCCGCCGATTTCATCCAGGCCTTCGGCGCCAGCGGCAACTCGGCGATGATCGTCCACGAGTTGCACAATCGCCTGTTTCGCCTCGGCTGCCCGATCAATGCCTCGAACGATCACGGAATGAACCTGATGATTTCGGCGGCGGCCCAACCCGGCACGGTCGTCTTCGGTTCATCATTCACCGGTCGCGACACGGGGCTTGTTCATTGCCTCGAACTGCTGAAGGAACGCGCCATTCCGACAATCGTGATGACCCAGGCCGGCTCGCCCGTGGCGGATGCGGCGGACCTTGTGATCGCCATCGAGATGCCGGAGGGCAAGAATATCTTCCGGCCGACCTCGACCCGCTATGCCTATCTGGCGGCGATCGACATCCTTGCCAACATGGTGGCCTATGCCGATCGCAACCGGGCCTTGAAGCCGCTACGCGCCATCAAGGAGGAGTTGGTGCGACATCGCGACGGCGATGATCGCCAATTGCTCGGCGACTGAACGATTATTGGACCTCATTGACGTAACGGTGGTTGGCGGTCGTCGCACGGTGCGCCGAGATCAATACGGGCACGGCCATCTGGTCATACGCGACCTCGTCGATCGTCAGCATTGCGGCAGGAAGCGTCACACCTAGCCAACGGACGTCGATATCCGTCGCAAGATCGGCACCGATCTGCTCTCGGATGGCCGAAATGCGGATGCCGTAATTCTCAAGCAGATGGAGATAGAAAAGCGGCGGAATATCTTCCTTGCTGTCGGGAAAATCGGGCACGCGCTCAAGCGGCAGCGTCAGCGTTTCATGCATGATCGGCTTGTCGTCGACGCTGCGATAGCGATGAAAACGCACGACTGGCGCGCCCTTCTCGATCTGGAGCTTTACCGCGTCATCGGCGGATGCTGATCCGGCCCGGTTGAGCGAGGTGACCGTCGTTACCGACTTGCTCAGCGATCCGTCGAGCCCATGCAGACGGAAATACTGGAAGAAGAGCCTAAGCGAATGCTGCGGCTTGCGGCCGGTAACGACAGTGCCGGTCTTGCGCCGGCGGCTCAAAAGCCCGTCATTGGTCAGGTCCATCAGCGCCCGACGAATGGTGCCGACCGCGACCCCGTAGGTCTGCGACAGAGCCACTTCACTCGGCAGGACCGTACCGGGTTCCAATTTGCCAAGCATGATGGCCTCGGTCAGCTGTCTCTTGACCACTTCATAAAGGGGCAGAGAAAGTTCGCCAGGCTTTCCAGCATCTGATGATATATTAGGCAATTCCGGCAATTATTTGCCTCTTCTTTGGAGTTGACTCATCATGTCGATCTACGCAGTATTACTATATAGTTTATATTAAAGCGCAAGCTGGGGAGGCCGGCGCTTGGGTGCCGAGGTAACGCCATGACCAACCAACCGCCGATCCGGCAAGACACGCTGACGTCTGCCATGGCAGCGATTGAGCGCGATGTCGAGATCGCGGTCCAGGATTTGGCACGCATGGTCTCGGTCGATACATCCTTTCCTCCTGGGGAAGGCTATGGCCCCTTCGCCGATCTGATGACAAACCTGCTTGCCCCTCTGGGCTTTGATTTCAAGCGCGTCACGCTGCCGCGCGAGCTTTGGCATGTCGAAGGCGGCCCGGCATCCGGCGAGCGGGTCAATCTCGTCGCGAGCCGCCAAACGGGCAAACCGGTCTGCGGCCTGTATTACCACGTCGATACCGTACCGGTCGCCCCCGGCTGGACCCGCGATCCGCTGTCGCTGACGGTGGAAGGCGACAAACTCTACGGCCTTGGTGCAGCCGATATGAAGGGCACGATCGCCGCAACCCTGCTGGCGCTGAGAGCCGCAAAGGGCTGCGGCGTGCCGCTCGCCTATGATCCCATGCTGCTTCTTTGCACCGATGAGGAAGGCGGGCTCTATCCCGGCATCCGTTATCTTGCTGAACAGGGCATGTTGAAGGGCCATATCCTCAATTTCAACGGCTCTGCCGCACCGCGCATCTGGGCCGGCTGTTTCGGCATCTTCAATCTGCAGGTCACGATTACCGGCCATGCGGTTCATGCGGGCGAGGGCAACCGGACCGGCGCCGGCGTCAATGCCATCGAAGGTGCGCTGCCGGTGCTCAATGCACTCGCCGCCCTGAAGCCAGAAGTGGCCAAGCGAGCATCGAAGCTTGCCCCGCCGCCGCATGCCTCCGGTCCGCTTCAACCGTCACTGACCATTGCCGCCGTCAACGGCGGCACGGCGGGTGGCCAGGTGCCGGCCGAACTCAAGATCCTCGTCTCCCGCCGTTACGCCCCGGAAGAAAATTACGACGAAGCCCGCGCCGAAATCGAGGCTGCGATCGGCAGCGCCATCGCCGGCAGCGACCTGAAGCTCGCAATCGATCTCGTCGGCCACCTGATCCCGACCGACGATCCTGACGGACCGCACTGGCCGCGCTGGCAGCAGGCGCTGTCGGAAGGCTTCGGTTACAGACCGGAAGACTTCCGCAAATGGGGCGCGGCGAGCTGCTCGGACTTCGGCTACGTCCAGAAGGCCGGTTTCGGCCCCGAAATTCTGCTCGGCGGCCTCGGACGGCCGGAAAGCTGCATTCACAGCCCGGAAGAGCATACGACCCGGCAGGATATCATCAAGCTCGCCAAGAGCATCCTCGCCTATCTCGCAGCCGACTTTGCCGCGGACGCGATCCCCGAAACACGCCATTCCTGAAACCAGACATCCAGACTATCGAAGGGAACACGACATGCTGGAAATGAAACGCCGCCTCTTCCTGGCCGGCACAGCCGCAATCTTCGCCGCCCCCGCACTTGGGTTCGCAGAGGCCGCTACGCCCAAGAAGGGCGGCACGCTGAAGGTTTCCGTCGACCAGGCAGCCAGCGTCATTCATCCGCTCCTGACCCGCGTCAACCCGGAATACCTGGTGACCGAATTGCTCTACAGCAACCTGACGCGCCTGAAGGTCGACATGTCGATCGAGCCGGATCTCGCCGAAAGCTGGAGCGCCAATGGCGATCTGACGGAATGGACGTTCAAGCTGCGCAAGGGCGTCACCTTCCACGACGGCTCCGCCTTCACCGCCAAGGACGTCGTCGCCACCTTCAAGGCGATCCTCGACCCGGCAACCGCATCGCCCGGCCGCAACAATGTCGGCCCGATCGCCGATATCGTCGCCGTCGATGATGTAACCGTGCTGTTCAAGCTTTCCAGCGCCTATGCCGACATGCCGGTTGCCATGGCCTACACCAATGCCCGCATCATCCCGGCCGCGATTGCCACCGGCGACCTGAAGAGCCTGTCGACCAAGGCTGTCGGCACCGGCCCGTTCAAGCTCGTTTCCTACGAGCCGGATCGCCTGATCGTCGTCGAGCGCAACGAGAAGTACTACGATCCGGCCCGTCCCTATGTCGACCGCATCGAAGTGCAGGTCTTCCCGGATACGTCGGCTGAAAGCTCGGCTCTCCTCGCCGGCGATATCGACATCATCTCCACCATCCAGCCGCCGGAATTCATGCGCGTCGATGGCAATGACGGCATTACCACGCTGCGCACCCCGTCGGGCCAGTTCTGCAACATCAATTTCGGCTGCGACACCGCACCGTTCAACGATGCCCGCGTCCGCCGCGCCATTGCACTCACCGTCGACCGCGAAGCCATGGTCGGTTTCGTCACCGAAGGTTTCGGCACCACCGGCAACGACACGCCGCTCAACTCGTCCTACCAGTTCTTCAAGCAGGTCAAGCAGCGCGAGAAGAATATCGAGGAAGCCAAGAAGCTTCTGGCCGAGGCCGGCCATGCCGATGGCCTGGAGCTGACGCTGATCGCCTCCGACCGCCCGGCCGTTCGCACCCAGCTCGCCGTCGCCATGCGCGAAATGGCCAAGGAAGCCGGCATCACCATCAACGTCCAGACCATGCCGCATGCGACCTATCTTGACCAGGTGTGGAAGAAGGGCTCGTTCTATGTCGGCTTCTACAACATGCAGCCGACCCCGGATGGCATCTTCAAGCTGCTCTACACGTCCGACGCAGCCTGGAACGAGACGCGCTGGAACAACAAGGATTTCGATGCGCTGGTAGCACAGGCCCGTGGCACCGCCGACGAAGCCAAGCGCACCGAGCTCTACACCAAGGCACAGGAGATCATGAACGAGGACGTTCCCTCGATCATCCCGTCCTTCTTCGACGTTCTGGCCGCCAAGCGCAGCTGGGTCGAAGGGTTCGAAGCGCATCCGCGCGCATCGGTCTATCGCCTCGACTACGCCTCGCTCACCGACAAGGCACCGAAGCGCGGCTGAACATACTGAACGTCAGACGCTTTTCGGGCGGCTAATGTCATGTGCATGAAGGCCCCTCCCACCCCTCCCCACAAGGGGGAGGGCTTAACCTAGCCGCACCGCCCAACCTCAAATCGAGGCGAAGCGGATGCCGCAGGTCTTCTCCCCCCTTGTGGGGGAGATGGCCGGCAGGCCAGAGGGGGACTTTGTTACATGTCACTATCTTGCCACCCGCCGAGCGTCCGGCCCACTTGACCAAGGAACACGCCCCTGTCTCCGAACTACATAGCCAAGCGGCTGGTGATGATCGTCTACACGCTCCTTGTCGTGTCGCTCATCGTCTTCGCCATCACCCAGATCCTGCCTGCCGATGCCGCCGTCATGATGCTCGGCGAAAACGCCACCAAGGAAGCGCTCGATGCGCTGCGCCAGACCATGGGGCTCGACCAGCCGATCTGGCAGCAATATGCGACATGGCTCTGGCATCTGCTGCATGGTGATCTCGGCACGTCACTGCGCACCGGCCAGCCGATCGGCCCGGTCATGTTCGAGGCGCTCGGCCGTTCGCTGCTGCTCGCCGTCCTGTCGATCGGCCTGATGCTGGTGCTGGCCATCCCACTCGGCATCATCGCCGCCATTCGCCGCGGCAAGATCGCCGACATGGTGGTGAGCCTGATTTCCTATGCCGGCGTGGCACTGCCCGAATTCGTCACCGCCACCATTGCCGTTCTGCTCTTCGCCGACTGGATGAAATGGCTGCCTCCGACCGGCTATGTGCCGCTGACGGAGGATTTCGCCGAAGGGATCGCCCATCTCGTCCTGCCCGTCTGCGTCATCTCGATCATCCTGATCGCCCACGTTTCCCGCATGGTGCGCTCCGAACTCGTCGATGTGCTGCATACGGATTACATCCGTGCCGCGAGGCTGAAAGGCATGTCGCGCGGGCACGTGCTACGCCGTCACGCACTGCGCAATGCACTTTTGCCGACCATCACCATCGTTGCGCTCGATGTCGGTTATCTTCTCGGCGGCGTTATCGTCGTGGAAGAAATCTTCGCCATTCCCGGTATCGGCCGCCAACTGATCGTCGCCATACAGGCGCGCGATCTGCCCGCCATCCAGGCCGGCGTGCTGATCATGGCCGCCACCTATTCGATCGTCAATTTCATTGCCGACATCCTCTACGCCTGGCTCGACAAGAGGATCCAGTATGACTGAGTTTTTGAAACGCCTCCTGAAGACCCCGCAGGGCGCCATCGGCACCGTACTTGTCGTGCTGGTCCTCTTCATCGTCATCTTCGGCCCGATGGTCGCGCCGCATGATCCGGAAGCCATCTCGCCGCTCGCCCGCTACAAGGGACCAAGTGCTGCCTACTGGCTCGGCACCGATCAATATGGCCGCGACATCTTCAGCCGCCTGCTGATCGGGGCCCGCGCCACCGTCGTCATGGCGGTTCTCGCAACGATCGCCGGCACGCTGGTCGGTGCGCTGATTGGCACCGCATCCGCCTTTCTCGGCGGCCGCGCCGACGAACTGATCATGCGCACGATCGATGCGGTCATGTCGATCCCGAGCCTGCTGTTCGCGCTGCTCGTGGTCAATCTGCTCGGTTCCAGCACGATCAACGCGCTGATCGCTGTTGCCATCGCGTTCGCGCCCGGCATGGCCCGCATCACCCGCAGCGTGGCACTTTCGGTTCGCAAACAGGATTATGTGAATGCGGCAATCGCCCGCGGCGAAAGCTCGAGCTACATCATCCGCCGCGAAATGCTGCCGAACGTGATCGCGCCGATCATCGTCGAGACGACGATCCGCGTATCCTTCGCCGTCATGCTGTTTGCCACGTTGAGCTTCCTCGGTCTCGGCGCCCAGCCGCCAGCGGCCGAATGGGGCCTGATGATCTCGGAGGCACGTCGCTACATGCATATGTCGGCCGGCATCCTGATTTGGCCAAGCGTGGCAATCGCTATTGTCGCGATCGGCTTCAACCTTCTGGGCGACGGATTGCGCGATGCCCTCAATCCGCGGACCTGAGGTGGCGCCCATCATGAAAACAGACATGACCAACACGGATAACCAGCCGGTCCTTTCAATCGAGAACTATTCGCTGGATTACCAGACGGCGAATGGCCCCTACCACGCGCTGAAGGCGATCGATCTTGCCATTCATCGCGGCGAGATCCTCGGCCTTGTCGGCGAGAGCGGCTCGGGCAAGACCTCGCTCGCCTGGTCGATCATGCGCTACCTGCCGAAGAATGCCCGCGAGCCGGGTGGCAAAATCCTGCTCGGTGGCGACAATCTGCTGGATCGGTCGGAACGCGAGATGGAAGCCATCCGCGGCCGGCGCATCAGCATGGTTTTTCAGGACCCGAGTACCTCGCTCAACCCGACCTTGTCGCTGGGCACCCAATTGGCCGAAGTCCTCGTCCGCCATCGCGGCCTGACCCGCCAGCAGGCCTGGAAGGAAGGCGAGGAGCGGCTTGCCCATGTAGGGCTGAAGACGCCGGCGCAGATGATGCACCGCATGCCGCACGAGGTCTCCGGCGGTGAAAAGCAGCGCGTCGTCATCGCCTCGGCTTTCGCCTGTAATCCGGAATGCATCATCTTCGACGAACCGACCACCGCGCTCGATGTGATCACCTCCCGGCAGATCCTCGACCTCTTCGTCGAATTGCAGGCGGAGACCGGCGTCGCCTCGCTCTATATTTCCCATGACCTGGCTCTGGTTGCCCGCACGGCAAGCCGCGTGGCCGTGATCAAGCGCGGCGACATTGTCGAACAGGGTGGCGTGAAGGGGATTTTCACCAACCCGCAGCAGGACTACACGAAGGAACTGATCGCGGCCGTCCCCGATCCGGCCCACCGACTGGTGAAGGATGACGTGACCGTTGCGGACAGACCATTGGTGAAGGTCGAGAATGTCAGCGTGCATTTCGGCCGCAAGCCATTCCTCGCGGCTCTCACCGGCAGGAAGACCGAACGGGTCACCGGCAACAACGCCATCAGCCTCAGCGTCAATCCCGGAGAGATCCTCGGCATTGTCGGCGAAAGCGGCTCGGGCAAGTCGACGCTTGCCAAGGCGATGACCGGCCTCAACCGGTTCGAAGGCAAGATCTGGTTCGACGGGCGCGAGATCAAAAACCTCGGCGATATGGACAATGCCTATCGCAAGGATGTGCAGATCATCTTCCAGCACCCGGATGCCTCGCTCAATCCGCGGCAGAAGATTTCCGAAATCCTGTCGCGGCCGCTGAAGCTGTTCGGCGACGGCTCCAATCTGGAAAAGCAGATCGGCGACATGCTGGAACAGGTTCGCCTGCCGCGCACCCATGCCAACCGCTATCCTCACCAGTTGTCGGGCGGCGAGAAGCAGCGTGTGGCGATTGCCCGCGCCTTCGCGTCGAAGCCGAAGCTCGTCATTTGCGATGAGATCACCTCGGCGCTCGACGTTTCGGTGCAGGCCTCCGTCGTGGAGCTTCTGCTCGACCTGCAGAAGGCGAGCGGCACGGCTTACCTCTTCATCACCCATGATCTCAACCTGATCCGCCAGATCGCCCACCGGATTGCCGTCATGTACCGCGGCGACCTGATCGAGGTGGTGAAGGCAGATGAGATCGATAGCCCTGATCGGGCCGACTATACCCGCCGGCTGATCGAGGCGGTGCCACGCGCCGCCGCCAAATTTCAATGACCAAAATGCCAGTGACAATGCACCAAGGAGCATGACAATGGACCCGAAGTCCCTATTGGACCGGATCGACGAAAAGGCCTGCCTCGATTTCCTGTCGAAAATGGTCCAGCACAAGAGCCATTCGGAAACCGAAGGCGAGAAGGATCTCGCCCGCTGGATGGCCAAGGAGCTTGAGAAGATCGGCGTCGAGGCCGAGCTGCAGGCTTTCGACGAAGGCCGCCGCTTCAACACGATCGGCCGCCTGAAGGGCCAGGGCGGAGCCAAAAGCCTGCTGTTCAACGGCCATCTCGACACCAATCCGGTGACCGAGGGCTGGACGGTCGACCCTTACGCCGGTCTCGTCGACGACAAGTTCATCTATGGTATCGGCGTTTCCAACATGAAGGCCGGTGACGCCGCCTATTTCTGCGCGGTCAAGACGCTGCTGGAAGCCGGTGTGAAGCTGAAAGGCGACGTGACGCTGACCTTCGTCGTCGGCGAATTGCAAGGTGGCGTCGGCACGCTGGCAGCGATCAAGAGCGGCGTGAAGGCCGACTATTTCATCAACAGCGAGCCGAGCGACCTCGTAGCGGTCACCATGCATGCGGCGGCGCTGAGCTATGTCATCGAGCTGACCGGTGACACGCGCCACCTGTCGAAGCGCGAGGAATCCGTCGATGCGATCGCAGCTGCCTGCGATATCATTCCGCGCATCAATGCGATGACCTTCAGCGGCGCGCGCAGCGACGTGCATCGTTCGATCAACCGCGGCCATGTCGGCGTCGTGCACGGCGCACTCGGTCGTGACCTGGAAGAATGGCGTCCGCCGCAGGTGGCCGACTTCGTCCGCCTCAAGGGCTCGTGCCGCTATGCTCCGGGCCAGACCCAGGAAGGCGTTCTCGCCGACCTCGACCGCGAACTGCGTGCGCTGGAAACCCGTTTCCCCGGCCTGAAGGCAAAGCTCGTCCCGGAAAAGATCGACGGCCGTCCGCTGATGCCGCCCTTCGAGGTTTCGCCGGAAAGCCGCATCGTTAAGTCGATCAATGCCGCCTATGAAGCGGTGCGCGGTGAAAAGCAGCCGACCGGTGCGATCACCCCGACGCGCTTCTACGGCACGGATGCCGGCCATCTCTATCATGAGCTCGGCATGGAAGGCATCGTCTGCGGTCCGGGCGGTCGCTACAACACCATGCCTGACGAGCGCGTCGACATCATCGACTTCCTCGACATGATCCGCGTCTACATGCTGACCATAATCGACATCTGCGAGGTCGCCTGAAATGTTTTCCCGGGCGGATTATGATCGTCGTATCGCTCTCGCCCGGAACGCCATGGCGTCTTCCGGCCCCGAGGGTGGCGTAGACTTGCTGCTCGTCGACAGTGGCGAGCTGCTGGCCTGGCTTACGGGCTATACTGTCTCCGAAACCATGTATCGCGCGGCCTTCCTGCCGCGCGAGGGCGGCGCCTGGTTCACCTTGCGCGCACTCGATGAAGCCCCGTGCCGCGAGAAGAGCTGGATTACCGACGTGACCGGCTTTGCCGATACCGATGAGGCACAGGCGGCCGTTGCCAGGAGCATCCTCGACCACGGTTTCGGCAAGGCCCGGATCGGTCTCGACACCAATTCCTACAGCCTGAGCGCGGCGACCTTCATGCGGCTGACTCAGCTCCTGCCCGAAGCAACATTCGTCCCCATGTCGGGCCTGAGCGACAGCCTGCGCTGGGTGAAATCCGCCGAAGAGATCGCCGTGCTTGCCCAGGCCTCCGCTATTGCCGACAAGGCCATGGCCGAGATCGCAAGGAACGCGAAGCCCGGCATCACCACGCGGGATGCAGCGGCAATCGCCTCCGGTGTATTCTTGCGGGAAGGGGCCGATACGGGTGAGGTGGGGCCGATCGTCAAGGCTTCCGGCAGCCATGAATTCCTCCACGGCGCGTTCAAGACCGAGGCGATCGAGGAGGGCGACGTTCTGCATGTCGAACTCATTCCACGCGTCGGCAATTACGGTGCGCGGATGATGCGGCCAATCGTTGTTGGAAGGCCGTCCGCAGAACTTGCGGCAACGGCCGAAAAACTGGTCGAGTTGCAGGATCACCAGATTGCGGCCATGAAGCCGGGCGCGATCGCAAGCGATGTCGATGCGATCATGCGGCAGGGCGCACTCGATGCCGGGCTTCGCCCGGTCTATGACAACGTCACCGCCTACACGCTCGGCCTCTATACCCGCACGCCGCGCACAAGCGATTTTTCCGGCACCTTCCTGCCGACATCCAACTGGGCGCTCGAAGAAGGCATGGTCTTCCATCTCTACGCGACGGCGAAGGGCCTCGGCTTCAGCGAAACGGTGGTCGTCGGCGAGAATGGTGGTATCCGCCTCACCACAACGCCACGCATCATCCTGTCAGCCGCGCTGTAGTCTTCGATAGATCTCCGCAACCAGGTTGGCGATCGGAGCCGTCGCGCTCCAATCGTAGGACGGGCTGAGCCTGCCATTTCTCCGTTTCACGCAAAAACGGCCGGATCCATGGAGGATCCAGCCGTTTTTTCCTTGGGAGGAATAGACTACCCTGAGCTTAGAACGTCGTATTAAGACCCAGATAGAAGGAACGGCCTGGCTCGTTATAGCTGTTGGCACCGTCGCCGGAGCGCAGCAGGCGCTTGTCGAACATGTTCTTCACCCCGGCGCTGACCGAGAAATGATCATTGACGTCATATTTGACGTTGATGTTTGCCACCGCATAGGCATCCCGCGCCACCGCCGCGTCAATCGCCTTCCCGGTGGATGAGTTCACCGTCGCTGGCGAAATCTTGCCGTAATAGGTGCCGGACAGCGTAATCGTTGCGCTCTCGATCGGCTTCCAGTCGAGACCCGCATTGAGCGTATATTTCGGCACGAGAGAGAGAGGCTGGTTATCGCTCTTGTTCTTGCTTTCGATCATGTAGGTCGCATTGAGCGAAGCAGTCAGTTGCTCGCCGACCGGCATGGAGAAATTGCCCTCGAGGCCGGAAACGACGGCTCGCGGTATGTTGTCCCACTTGAAGTAATAGTAGCTGCCGTCGCCGCCATAGGCCTCCGTGCCGGCCTGGATCTTGTTGTGATAGTCGTTGCGGAAATAGGTGAGCCCGGTGTTGATGCCACCGTCGTCATTGTAGTTGATGCCGATTTCCTTGTTCCAGCTGGTCTCGGCATCGAGATCGGGATTGCCGACAACATAGCATCCCGCATCGCTGCTATAGCCGCTATAGCCACCGGACAGGGTGTAGTTCACGGGGCAACCATTGCCGGCGGACTTGTAGACATAGTTCGGATTGAGCTGGAAGAGGTTCGGCGCCTTGAATGCCCGCGCGATGCCGCCCTTGATCGAGATCTCGGAGGTGACGGCATAGCTGGTGTTGAGGCTTGGGCTGAAATTGGTTCCGAAGCTCGTATCGTAGTCGAAGCGCAGCCCCGGCGTGACAGTCCAGTCATCCGTGATCTGGAGGTTGTCCTCGGTGTAGAGACCGAAATCCCATTTGTCGGTCTTGGGATCGCGGTTTGCCGGATCCGAGGAGGTGCCGGGAATGACGATAGCGCCAGTGGTCTGTGTGATCGAAGCGGAATCGTCCATGTATTCGCCGCGGAATTCGGCACCAAGCGTAGCAGTCTGATCGACCCCGAGCGTGAACGGGATGTTCCATTCCGTCTTGCCCGTCACGTTGTCGAGCTGGATCGTGGAACTGTCCTCGGTATTGATCGCACCCTCGATCCCGCCCGTCAGGCCTTCACCCAGGCGTTTGTTCAGCGTGCGCTCCCACTGCAGATAGCTGAGGGAATCACCGAAGTCGTAGTTGCCGTGATGCGTGACGGAAAGATCGTATCGCGTCAGCGAATTGGTTTCCTGGCCATAGAGTGCTGGCACCAGCGTCGATGCCTCGCCCTTGAGCACGCTCAATTGCGAATCGCCGGCATAGAGATTGCCCTGGCGGCTGTAACCGCCCTCGATATCGAAACTGTTCTGTGCGTCGAGATCAAACTTGAACTTACCGCGGACGTCCTTGTTGATGACGCCTTCGCGTCCCGCTACCGGGCTTCCGCCATCAACAGAACTGTTGATGTCATAGGCGTCTGGGCTCGTCCGGTTGTAGCTGCCCATCAGGAAGATCGACGTCCTGTCGGTCAGCTTGCCGCCGGTCGTGGCGGTCGTGCGCCACGACGTGCCTTCGCTTTTATGCTCCGGCGTCTCGCCGAAGATCGAGACGGTGGAGGTCCATTTTTCCGGCTCGCGCGTGATGATGTTGACGACGCCACCGGCGGCACCGGAGCCGTAGCGGGCAGCCGCCGGCCCACGGATGACTTCGATATGGTCGATTGCCTCCGCAGGCACCCAGTTGCTGTCACCGCGTGAATCGCGCTCACCGCCGCGGCCCATGCGCACAGAGTTACGCGACAGGACCGGCTTGCCGTCGATCAGAATGAGGGTGTTTTCAGGACCCATTCCGCGGATGTCGATCTGGCGTTGGTTGCCGCGCTGCCCGGTCGATGTCGTACCCGTCAGGTTGACACCCGGCATCTTGCGGATGATCTCTGAAATATCGTTGGTGACCGGATTTTTCTCAAGGTCATCACGTGAAATGACCGAAACGCCCGGCATCTGCTTGAGCTGCTGTCCGGCGCTGAGCACGATCGGTTTGAGCTCCGTGTTGTCCTTGTCCGCCTGCGTCTGCTGGGCTTCCTGGGCCATAGCCGACGAGGCGGCAAGAAGCACGACGACAAGCGCCGTGGTCCTGTTCAGTCTCCCGACTGCAAGGGGTCTCCGGGACCGGCGTATCACAACCATTCGGTGGGCCTTTCATTCAGATTTAAATATGATGAAAAGGTTCATATTTACGTGAACGAGGCCGGGCAAACTCTATAGTTTATAACGGTTCCAATTTTCACTAGGCGACGGCAGGGGCTGGCACGAGATGCCGGTCGGCAGCCCTCGAAGCCAATTTCGAGAATAAAAATGCGACGGGAGGGTGGTCTCAGATGACCGGCCGGCGCCATCGTGAGACGGCTCGGTTGGCAACCTCAGCTGCGGGAAAACGCGCGTCTTGTCAGGCGAATAGGCGGCGAAGAAGAGGGCGGGTCAGCCCGCCAGCCGCCTGCGCTGCGCCCAGAGTGCCGAGGCCCTGGCCTTGGCCATCTCGAAATCGTAGTCTTGAGGGGAGATGGTAAGAAGTGCGACGGCCGTCGTCTCTATGACGATCGTCTCGGCCAGTTCGTTGCTGGCCGCGCCTGTCCAAACGGCCCTCCAATGCTCGCGCTGGGTCAGGTAAGGATGATCCGAGCGTGGTGTCATGTCGCGCCCTCCAAGCACGATCTCCTGTCGCTCCTGCCCCTGCAGCAGCGCCAATCTCGTTGTCCGGCGAGGATTGACCTGCGCCACGTCTCTCATGGCGTTGACGATCATGACGTTCGTGGCGTCGATCAACGAGCAGACATCGCCGTAGAGATCGCGCTCCGACAGGTGATTGGCCCCCACCAGCACCGCCTCGGCCGAAAAGGGATTGAGCAGATTGGCAAGCGCGTTGATCGGCGTGCGCGACTCAAACAGCGGGTACAGACCGAGAAGACCCTGTAGTTCCGGCAGCAATGTGGTCAGTGGTGCGTAGGCTATACGCTGCCTATTCAGCGCTTGCTCGATCTCATCCGTGGATCTGCAAATCGGAATACCTGCATCCTTCGCTGCCGATTCCAGCTTTCCACCCGCCGTTCCGCTTACCGATTTTCCATGCAGAAGGACGCGATGCCCGGCACCGGCCACAAGCTTTGCGGCGTAAATGAACCACGGGGCATCCCCCCAGCGCGGAGAAATATAGACCGGCCAGTCGAGATCCGGCCGAATTGCTTCACGCCGGCCGCCCATCACTCTTTTTCGCGCGGCCGCGACAAAACCCGCAAGCTCCGTTGCGGTCACGCCCCGATATTGCAGCGTCATCAGCAGGCCACCAACCTGCATGGGGTCTGCCGCACCATCGAGTACGACGGAAAGCGCATCCTCCGCCTCCTCTCTCGACAGCGGTCTTGCCTGTCCTGGCCCCTGAGAGGTCAGAGAGATGTATTTTGCCAGACGTCTCTGTTCCGGCGACTGGTCGCCGATGGAGTTGAGCCTGCGGGCAACCGCGAACTTCGAGGGCATGCCATCCATCATCCCTGCATTGGTCACGGGCAAAGGGACAGGTGGCAATCCCGTCGGATCGGTCCATGGATCGGCAACCGAAACCGCAGCAACGCCTTCGACCTGACGCCCCTGAAGGAACATCTCCGAGGCCATGACGGTCATGCTGCGTGCCCTGGAGCGTAGCGCCTCCGCCAGGGGTGTCGGAACCATGCCCTGTCCCGTTTTCACCAGTATCCTGTCGGAAAAGAGTGTCCGAAGCTCGCTCAACATTCGGCTCATCGCCGAGACGTGGATGCCGAGCGCTGCCGCTGCACCGGAGACGCTCCCCTCCGTCAGCAATGTATCAAGAGCCAACAGCAGCCGCGCATTGTTGACTACATCCAGAAGCTCGATTTCACCCATCATGTCGCAATTCGCAGTCCTGAAAATCAGGCCGCAGACGGCCTGTTCATCGAACGGCCGCAGGGCACAAAAAATCGTCCCTGCCCCACCGTTCAAGAAGAGCTCCATGCTGAGTGCCGGAGCAGAAACCAAGGCCCGGATTGCCATTGCGGCAGCGTGCCCCCCAGTGCTTCCATACGCGCGATGCTGCAGAGCAGCAATACCTGATTTTTTTTCTCAATATTTTGATGGCGCGCGTCAAAGTTGATATATCAGGACAAGCAAGGCTCGAAGCTTCCATTGCGAACAGCGCTTCGACTAAAACGATAGCCGAAGCGCGCAGTTTCGCCGCTTGCCTCGATACCGGAAAACTCAGAACAACTTAAATCCCGGCAAGCACCGGTTTACCTATTGCTAATAGGGTTACAGCCCGACAAAACGGCACACAGCGCATATTCGCAGCTTCATTTCAGGCCCCCCATGACCAATTCATTCGATTCCGGCATTTTCAACCTTGCGCCAATCGCGATGTGGATCGAGGATTTCAGCGAGGTACAGGCCCTGTTCGATACGTGGCGCGGTCAGGGCGTGACGGATATCAGGACATTCCTGCGGGAAGATCGGGACCGTGTTCTGGCCTGCTCAAGGCGCATCCGTGTCCTTGAAGTGAATGCCAAGACCCTCGAACTCTTCGAGGCCGACAGCCTTGAGCATCTGCGTGCCAACATCGCTTCCGTCTTCCGCGACGACATGCTCGACACGCATATCAACGAATTGGCCGCATTATTCGACGGCGAGCTCTCCTTCTCCAGCACCACCGTCAATTATGCCATTTCCGGCACGCGACTGGATATCCAGCTTCGCGGGGCCGTGCTTCCCGGATATGAGAAGACGCTCGGCCGGCTGCTGCTGACGACGGAAGACATCACCCGGCAGGAAGAGGCCCGGCGGGCCGAAATCGAACAGCGGCGTCAGGCCGAAGGCATCTTCGAGCATTCACCCGTTTCGCTGTGGCTGGAGGATTTCAGCCGCATCCGCATGCTGATCGAAGATATCCGCAACCGCGGTATCACCGACTTCCGCACCTTCATGGACGTCCATCCCGAATTTGTCCGCCAATGCATGAGCGAGATTCGCGTCATCGACGTCAATCAGGCGACGCTCGACCTTTTCGGCGCGAAGGACCGTTCTGACCTTTTGCAGCGACTGAACGAGGTTTTTCGTGACGACATGGAAAAACCTTTCCGCGAACAGCTGATGGAGTTGTGGAATGGCAATCTCTTTCATCATCGCGAAGTGATCAATTACGCGCTCGATGGCTCGGAACGCCACATCCTGCTGCATTTCTCGGTCTTTCCCGGCCATGAGGGAGATTGGTCGCGCGTGCAGGTGGCACTGGCAGACATTACGGCCCGCAAGAAGGCGGAGGCCTATCTGGAATATCTCGGCAAGCACGACGTACTGACCAAACTTTACAATCGCGCCTTCTATGTCGAGGAGATCAACAGGCTTGAGCGGAAACTGCTCAGGCCGGTATCCGCCATCGTCATCGATCTCAATGGCCTGAAGGAGATGAACGACCAGCTTGGCCACGACGCAGGTGATGGTCTGTTGCGGCGGTTCGGCGAAATCCTCAACGGTGCAGTATCGCCACCAAACCATGCCTGCCGAATCGGCGGCGACGAATTCGCCGTCCTGCTTCCCGGAGCCGATGCCAAGGCCGCAGCAGCCATGGTGGACACCATTCTTGAGCTTCTGAAGATCAACAACCAGTTCTACTCGAGCGCGCCCCTCAGTATGGCCTGCGGGGCAGCGACAAGCGAGCCCGGCGAAGCAATGGAATCCGTCGTCAAACGGGCAGACCAATTGATGTACGAACAGAAGAAGGCCTATTACGCCAAGCGTGGCGTGCATCAAACAGAGAAACCGGCAGCCCAGCATAAGACCACGACCCAAGTCCGCTGACCGCCGCGACGCGAATTCGCTCAAAAGAAAAAGGCGCTCGACCGCAAGGGGAGCGCCTTTTTCTTTCATCCGGACGATATCAAACACCGTGGCTGTTGCCACGACAGGACGTCGTCTTACGGGAAGTGGCGCTGAGATACTGCCGCACCCTTTGAATTTCAAGCGGCAGCACACGGTTCGCGCTGATACAAGTCGCCGCACCCGTTCGGAGAAGGAGGCTTGGCGGCAGATTTCGTCAGCTCTTGTGGTTTCTGTTCTGCCAGCGCTCCTCGACCGATCGAACGATCAGATAGAGGGATGGCACCACGAAGATGGACAGGAGCGTGGAGATCAGCATGCCGCTAACGACAGAGACACCGATCGACTTGCTGGCATTGGCACCGGCGCCCGTCGCCAGCACAAGCGGCAGCATGCCGACGATGAAGGCGATCGAGGTCATCAGGATCGGCCTGAACCGAAGCCTACCGGCTGTCACGGCGGATTCGATCAGCGACTTGCCCTCCTTGATCCTTAGTTCACGGGCAAACTCGACGATCAGAATGGCGTTCTTGGCGGCAAGCGCGACGAGCAGGACCAGCCCGATCTGGGTATAGAGCGTGTTCTGCAAACCGAGCGCGAGCAACACGGCGACCGTCCCGGCAAGGGCAAGCGGCACCGAAAAGATCACCGGCAGTGGTCCAAACCAGCTCTCATATTGCCCGGCCAGCACAAAATAGACGAGCACCAGCGCCAGTCCGAAAGCAATGTAGATCTGGCTGCCCGCCAATTTTTCCTGGTAGGAAATGGCCGTCCAGTCGGTCGTCACGCCCGTCGGCAGGGCGGTTGCAGCAGCCTTCTCCATGATCTGCATGGCCTGGCCAGAACTCATCTGTGCCTGCGGGCGGCCGATAATCGAGGCGGCGGGATGCAGGTTGTAGAGCGAGATCAGCGATGGCCCGATGACGTCATGGACATTCACCATGCTGGCTATCGGAACAAGGGCACCGGAGGAATTCGGTACCTTGAGACGATCAATGCCTTCCGCCACACTGCGGTAGGAACCTTCCGCCTGGACATAGACCTGGAAGACATGCCCGAAACGGGTGAACTGGTTGACATAGGCCGACCCGAGATAGCCGGACAGGGCATTGAGGACATCGCCGATTGAGACACCGAGCGTTTCCGCCTTGGCGCGATCGACGTCGATCGAAAGCTGTGGCGTGTTGAAGTTGGCATTAACCTGCACGCCCTGCAGCGAGGGGTTCTTCGCCGCCTCGCTCACGACGCTGCCGGCGACCTCGGCCAGACGGTTGAAATCAGTGCTGCCGTCAGCCAGTTCGACCATCATCGAAAACCCGCCGGTATTACCGATGCCCTGGATCGATGGTGGCGGAACGACGAGCGCCATTCCATCATCGAGATTGGCAAGCCTCTTCGATACCGCCTGATAGATCGGCAGAAGGCTCAACCCCTTGCCACGTTCATCCCAGGGCTTAAGTACGATATAAGCCATGCCGGCACTGGGAAGTGGCGCAGCATTATCCAGGAGCGAAACACCTGCCACGGTGATCACATTGTCAACGCCGGGCTGGTTCCGCAGGCGCTCCTCGACCTGTTGCAGGGATGCGTCGGTGCGTTCAAGCGATGCGCCGGCAGGAAGCTGGATGGCCGCGACAAGATACCCCTGGTCCTCGAGCGGCAGGAAGCCCGTTGGAACCTTCGACAGGCCGAGGAAGGCGAGAGCCACGATGGCCAGCGTGACAACCGCAACGACGTAGCGATACCCCAGCAGCCACGACAGCAATCGTGTATAGCCGCCTTCAAGTCTGTTGAAGCCGCGATCGAACCATCGGAAGACGAAGTTTCGCTCGCCAACCGGTTTGATCGGCCTCATCCACAGCGAAGCCTGGACCGGCTTCAACGTCACGGCATTGATGGCGCTGATGACCGCGGTCGCCGCGATGACCAGCGCGAACTGCTGATAGAGTTTTCCGGTCAGGCCCGGCAGGAATGCAGCTGGCAGGAAGACCGACACAAGCACGAGCGTGATGCCGATGATCGGCCCGAAAAGCTCATCCATCGCCTTGGCGGCAGCCTCAGGCCCCTTCAGCCCCGACGCCATCTGCCGGGCGGCACCTTCGACGATGACAATGGCGTCGTCGACCACGATGCCGATCGCCAGTACCAGGGCAAAGAGGGTGGACATGTTGATCGAGAAGCCGAACGCCGCCATGGCGGCAAAAGCACCGATCAGCGTGACGGGAACTGTCGTCGCCGGCACGAGCATCGCGCGCCAGTCCTGTAGGAACAGAAGGATGACGACCAATACGATGGCACAGGCCTCGATCAGTGTCTTGTAGACCTCATCAACGGCGGCATTGACGAAGGCGGTTGTGTTGAACGGCACCGAATAGCTCAGCCCAGCCGGGAAAGCCTTGGCAAGGTCCTGCATGCGGCTTTCAACCGCCTTGGAAACATCAAGTGCATTGGCCTCCGGAAGCTGGCTGATCGCCAGGGAGGCAGATGCCCTGCCGTTGATGCGGAAGATCTGTCCGTAAGATTTTGAGCCGAGCTCGACGCGTGCGATGTCGCGGATCCGCGTGATCGCACCCGTCTGCGTATTGGATTTGACGATCACATCCTCGAACTGCTCGACCTGATTCAGCCTGCCGTTAATCTCGATCGGCGTCTGGAAGCCTTGCCGGTTTTCCACTGGCGGCATGCCGATCTGGCCGCCGGAAACCGTCTGACTCTGCGACTGGATGGCGCTCACCACATCGGATGGTTTGAGCCCGCGTGCCTGAAGCCGATCCGCGTCGAGCCAGATACGCATGGCGTAGTCGCCCGACCCGTAAACGGTCACGTCGCCGACGCCCGGAACACGAGCCAACGCATCCTTCAGGTTGATCGTCGCGTAATTGGCAAGAAACAGACTGTCGTATTTGGGATCTTTTGCATCGAGCGTGACAAAAGCCAGGATAGACGTGGAGCGCTTGCGAACCGTCACCCCTTGCGACTGCACCGAACTCGGCAATTGCGCGTTCGCCGCATCGACGCGGTTCTGCACGAGAATCTGTGCCTGGTCCGCATCGGTACCGATATCGAATGTGACAGTCAGCGAATAGGTGCCGTCGCTGGCGCTGGTCGACTGCATGTAAAGCATCCCCGGAACACCGTTGACCTGCTGTTCGATTGGCAGGGCAACGGTGTCCATCAACGTCCTGGCGCTGGCACCGGGATAACGTGCCTGAACCTGGATCGTCGGAGGCACGACGTTGGGATACTGGGCAATCGGCAGCCGAAGGAAGGCGATTGCGCCGATGAGGATCGTCAGAAACGCGATGACGTTGGCGAGCACCGGCCGCGCGATGAAAAATCGGGAGAGCATGGCGTGATCCGATCAGTTGGACGGCGTCGCCGAAGCGTGCTGTTTGTCACCCTCGGTTCCGGCTCCTGCTGCGGGAGCGACTTGCGGGTCAATCTTCTCGCCGGCCCGCACACCGCCGAGCGCGTTGGCGACGACCCTGTCCTTCGCCGACAAGCTTCCTTCCACCTGCTGCAGGTTTCCGCTGCGGTCGAGCAAGGTGATGGAACGGCGCTCGACGGTGTTGTCGTCCTTGACGGCAAGGACGAAACGCCCCTGCTGGTCGGTACCAATTGCAGACGGAGGAACGAGCACAGCGTCGTCGACGGTCCCCATCGGAATGCGCAGGCGCACGAAGAGATTGGGCAAGAGCTCGCGGTTCTTGTTGTCGAAGATTGCCCTGACCGCAAGCGTACCGCTGCCGGCATCGGTCTGCGGTGAAACATAGTCGATCCTGCCCTTGTAAGGGAAATCGGTGTCGATATTCGTCGCGGCCTCGACGGTAATGTTCCGTATGTCCTTGGCCGTCAGGCCGCGCTCACGCACCTGCCTGCGGATCTGCAACATATCGGTGTCGGAGATCGCGAAGGAAACATGAATGGGGTCCAGTCGAACGATGGTTGCGAGCACTGTCGGCCCGCCGCTGCCGACGAGTGCGCCGACATCGGCCTGATGCTCGGTCACAAAACCATCGAAAGGGGCCGTTACGCTGGTATAAGCGAGATTGATCTGTGCCTGCTTCAGCGAGGCCGCGGCGGAATCGAGCTGAGCCTTTGACGTATCCCGGCTGGAGCGGGCGTTATCGACGCTCGCCTGCGTGGTCGTCGAGGAGCGCAGCAACTCTTGCTGCCGATCGAGCTGGACCTGCGCATTGTCCAGACTGGCTTTGGCCTGTTCGACGGAAGCCTGCGCTTGCTGCTCCTGCGCTTCGTATTGGTCGGGCTCGATGAGAAAGAGGCGCTGGCCTTTCTTGACCGCCTTGCCGTCCTCGTAATCGATGGATCTCAGATAGCCTGTGACACGAGCAGTCAGATCGACACTATCCAGCGCTTTCGTCGTACCGGTTGCGTTGAGATAGCGCATAACGCTCGCCGTTTGGGGCTGAACTACCGCCACGGATCTAGGAGGTGGCGTGGCGCCTTCGCTCCGCTGCTGTCCACTGCATGCTGTCATCACAAGCAAGGTGTAGAGGAGGAGGGTGTACTGAACGCAACGCGCAAGGTGCATGCCATGGCTCGAGGGCTTGGCGAGATTGAGTTGCATAAGCCTGCCTATCGGATATTGGAAACAGCCTTGATCGTGAGCGCGGAGAAACTCTCCACGAAACTTGCGGACGATCTATCGGTCGCTTTTTGCGTAGCGTTTGCGGCATTGTTGCAGTTTATTTCAGGCTACGTCGATTGCCTGTCGCCGTCGCGAAGCTTTCCAAGTCTCGCAACAAAACTTAATAAAGAGACACATATGCGGTGCGGAACGCGTGCGACATGCGTGCTTTGCGGCAAGTAGGGAAGGCCGACGTGCAACCGAATTCCACCAGTTCGAAAATCCTAATCGTTGAGGATGATCCCGAGATCGGCAAGCTGCTGGCCCTGGCCGTGCAGGAAAGCGGCATGTCCGCAACCGTTGCCGAAGACGGGAATGTGATGAACGCCCTCATGCGCAGCAATGATTTCGATCTCATCATCCTCGACGTAATGCTGCCCGGCGAAGACGGATTGAGTATCTGCAGACGCATCCGGTCTGAAAGGACCACGCCTATCATTCTTTTGACCGCGCTCGGCGAGGAGGTCGACCGGGTCGTCGGTCTGGAAGTCGGCGCTGACGACTATATTACCAAGCCCTTCAGCCAGCGTGAGGTCGTGGCGCGCATACGTAGCCTGCTGCGGCGGGCCTCCTATGGGCTTGCCCATACGACGGTGCAGCGCAGAATGCGTTTCGACGGCTGGCAGATCGATCCGATGCGCAGGCAATTGCATGATCCGAGCAACGCCCGCGTCGCCGTGACAACGACGGAATTCGACCTGCTTCTTGCCTTCTGCCGCAATCCGGGCCGCGTGATAACCCGCGAGGAGCTGCTTTCGCTCACCCATACCGGTCTCGCCGGGCCGATCGAACGCAGCGTCGATGTACATATCAGCCGTCTGCGTCAGAAGATCGAACCGGATCCCAGAAATCCTATTCTGCTGCAGACGGTCAGGCTCGGTGGCTACATGTTCACCGCCAGCGTCGAACAGGCCTGACAGAACACAAAGAAGCCGGGCGATAACCCGGCTTTTCTCGTCCAGAAGGGCTCTTCTCACGTCAGAATTTGTATCCGACGAACAGCGAGCTCGATGGCTGCACCTTCTTGTCAACGATCGGGCTGTCCGCCGCGTCACCAGTGAGGATGCCGACACCCGCTTCACCGCGCACCAGCCAGTGCTCGCTCAACATGTACGTTGCCGAGGCAGTGATGTTGACGCGCTTGAGCCCCGCCTCGGCCTTGTATTCCGGCAGGCCGGAGCGTGCGGCCTGGGCGGAGTTCACGCCGAAATAAGCCTGCATGTGCTTGTCATTGGCAACGATTGCCTCCACGCCCCCACCGAGGATCAGCCGGTCCGTTAAAGGTGCCTGGTATTCCGCTCCAAAGGTGCCGATCAGGCTTTCACTGCCGTCGATCGTCTGGTCGACGCTGGCATAGACTTCAAAGCCCTTCCAGGAATAGGAAGCCTTGACACCCACCGTCGCGGCGAAATCGATGTCACCCAGCCCGTGAAGCCGGTCGGCATCATCCTGGTCCCGGCCGCCCTCGTAGCCCACCTTGGCGCCGAGCGCGAACCCGTCATAGTGGAAGGGGGTGATCGTGACACCTCGCGGGTCGATCTCCAGCCAGTTTCCGTAGGTGAACACGACGATCGGGACAGGGTTGATCTTGAACTTGTCGCCGCCCTCGTATTCCGGTTCATAGATTGCTCCGGCGCCGAGGATCAGGCTCCAGTTGCGCTCGGGCTTCTCATTGTCGAAACGCGTCTGGTCGAAGGTCGGATCGGGATCGGCCCCCGCCGTGCCCATATCAGCGGCAAATGCATTTGAGCCCGTGCCGGCGAGCACGAGTGACATATAGAGGGCGCCGGGTAGAACGGCGCTTGCGAGACGCCGCCGATCGGTCCTTTGGATGAATGACATGGGTGCTCCAGTGATTTGGCACAGCGCTCACCAGGAAGCGGACCGTGCATGCAACACCACCGTCGTGCCACGGACAGGTCCTGTGCAGCGTGTCTTTGTGTTACGGTTTGTTGCGACGCAGTATGGGCCGGTTTCGCATCGCGGTTTCGACGCCGGCGAAACAAAACTTAATGCCCAACCGCGTTGGACGGCGCTATTGTCGCCCGGGGTGACCGGGCCATTCTGCCCGCCAGCCGGCTTTGCACAGGATAAGGCATAAGGAGGCATTTTGAGATTTAGCTTGCGACGGTCGATCTCAACCATTCAGGGGCAGATTACGGCTGTCATCCTGTTGTGCCTCGTCATTGCCTTCCTCATTGGCTCGACGTTGGAGCAGTGGGTTGGCGACGGCTATGGCTCAACCGATCTGGAGGGAATGTCAGATCGTGTTTCGGCGATCGCATCGGTGCTTGCCACGGCCACTCCCCCGGAAAGGGATGCGATCATGCAGGCTGCCAATCGGGAAGATCACAATCTGGCTCTTCAGCCTATCGCCTACGCGCAGCGCTTCACGTCCTCCTCGCCCGAGGAGCCATTTGTGGAAATACTGGTCGATAGGCTTCTTCCACCGGATGGCCGGCCGCAACCCTTCGGTGGCTGGAGAACCTTTGTCGATGGCAAGCGCGTGCTGGCGACCAAGGTGGATGACGACACGCTTCTGGTCATGGATCCGCTGCCGCCAAATTTTCTGCGCAGCGATGCTTTGCGGTTTGGTTCGAATTACCTTGTCGCCACCGTGACGTTGATCGTGCTGTTTTCGATTTTTGCGATCTGGGCCATTACCCGCCCGTTGCGCCGTATTGCGGCGGCGGCGATGAGGGCGGACTTGTCGACGGATGCCGCCCCGTTCGAGGAGCGCGGCAGCGTCGAGATCATCGCGCTGGCAGGTGCGCTCAACGGCATGCAACGCCGAATTTCTACCATGGTGGAGGCGCGGACGCGGATGCTGCGCGGCATCAGCCATGATCTTCGCACGCCATTGACGCGGCTACGGCTACGGGCGGAGCGGGTCGGGGAGACGGAGGTGAGGGATGCGCTGCTTGTAGATATCGAGCGGATCGACCGCCTGCTCAAGGAAAGCCTGGGCTATCTTCGCGATAACTATCAGCGGGAGGCAGCGCAACGCGCCGATCTTGCCTCGACGGTGAGGACGATCTGCGATGAATTTGCCGACATGGGTCACGACGTCATCTATCGCGGGCCCGCACGCACGATCACGAGCTTCAAGCCTCTGGCATTGACGCGGGCGGTCACCAATCTCTGCGAGAACGCGGTGAAATTCGGCAGCAGGGTCGAGATCGAGCTTCGGGTCACAGGCGCTCTCGCCGTCATCGACGTTATGGATGACGGTCCGGGTATTCCAAAGGAATATCGAACCCGGGTTCTGGAGCCATTCTTCAAGGTGGATGCCGCGCGCGGCGGCAACAACGCGGGCTTCGGTCTAGGCCTTTCGATCGTCGCCGAAATCGTCCAGGCGCATAACGGCAAGCTGGAACTGCTCGACCGGATCCCCAAGGGGCTATTGGCCAGATTGACATTGCCAATGGCAGTGGCGTCCCTTGAGCCCTTGACCACCACGGCCTCGTTGGCAGGCCAGCGGCATTGATCTGAGCGTCGGGAAACGGACAGGCCGCCACCTCGGCGGCCTGTCGATTTCCGGGTATGCTTCAGGCGTCGAGATAACGCTCGGCCAGGCGTGCCCACATGGCTGCACCCGTCGTCAGGCTGCCGTCGTTGAAGTCGTATTTCGACGAATGCAGGATGGCGGAGTCCTTGCCGTTGCCGAGACGCAGGAAGCTGCCGGGGCGATGTTCGAGGAAATAGGCAAAATCCTCGCTGCCGGGCAGGAGCGGGCATGTGGCGACGTTCTCCGCGCCGATCAGCTCTTCCGCCACTTCGCGGGCGAAGGCGGTTTCCTTTTCCGAGTTCACGACAACCGGATAACCGTGCTCGTAGTCGATTTCGGCGGTCGCGCCATGACCTTCCGCCACGCTTGCCGTCAGCTTGCGGATCCGCTCCTTAAGGAAGCTGCGGATGGCCGGATCGAACGAGCGCACGCTCATGCCGATCTTTGCTGTGTTGGCAATGACGTTGGTGGCTTCGCCGGCATGGATCGTGCTGACGGTGACCACCGCCGTTTGGGTCGGATCGACATTGCGCGAGACGATCGACTGCAGGGTGGTGACCAGATTGCAGGCGATCAGCACCGGATCGACCGTCAGGTGCGGGCGCGAAGCGTGGCCGCCCTTGCCGGTGATGGTGATCCTCACGGTATCGCCTGCCGCCATGATCGGCCCGGAGCGGGTGAGCAACGTGCCGGCAGGCATGCCCGGATGGTTGTGGAGGCCGAAAATCGCATCGATCGGGAAGCGATCGAACAGACCGTCGTCGATCATTCGCTTGGCGCCGCTATTTTGGCCCGCTTCTTCCGCCGGCTGGAAGATCAGCGTCACGGTACCGTTGAACCGCTTGGTGCGGGCGAGATATTCGGCAGCTCCAAGCAGTACGGTCGTATGGCCGTCATGGCCGCAGGCATGCATTTTGCCGGGCACGGTGCTGGCATATGCGACACCGGTCTCTTCAGCGATCGGCAACGCATCCATGTCGGCACGGATGCCGATGCTCTTGCTACCCGTGCCATTCTTGAGGACGGCCACCACGCCATGCCCACCGACATTGCGGGTCACTTCATAACCCCAGCCTTCCAGCTTGTCGGCGACATAGCGCGCGGTCTCGGCCTCCTCGAAGGAGAGTTCGGGATGGGCGTGCAGATGATGGCGGGTCGCCTTCAACTCGGCTTCCATGGCATCAAAATCGGAGACGCGGGCGTAGAGATTGTCTTGGCTAGGCATCGGATTTCCAGGTTTTCCAGAATTACAAGAAAAGACCCCGGCCTTTTGGGCCGGGGCGAGTTGGGGAGGGGACTAGAGAAAGCGCGACAGGAAGGCCTGCGTGCGCGGATGTTGCGGGTTGCCGATCACATCTTCCGGCTTGCCCTGCTCGACGATCACGCCGCCATCCATGAACACGACGCGATCTGCGGCTTCCTTGGCGAAGCCGATCTCGTGGGTGACGACGATCATCGTCAGACCCTGCTTTGCAAGATCTCGCATGGTTGCCAGGACTTCGCCGACAAGTTCGGGATCGAGCGCCGAGGTCGGCTCGTCGAACAGCATCAGCTTCGGCTTGATCGCCAAGGCACGGGCGATTGCCACACGTTGCTGCTGGCCACCGGACAGCTGGCGGGGATAGGCGTTGGCTTTTTCCGCCAGACCGACGCGCTGAAGAAGGTTCCTGGCGGTCTCGATCGCGTCCTTGCGGCTGTGACCGTGAATGCCGACCGGCGCCTCGATAATGTTCTGCAGCACCGTCATATGCGGGTAGAGATTGAACTGCTGGAACACCATGCCGATCTTGCGGCGCTGCTTGGCGATACCATTGGTGGACAGCTTCTCCAGCCGGTCATTCTTCACCCGATAACCGATCTGCTCCCCATCCACCTCGATATAGCCCTTATGGATGGCCTCGAGGTGGTTGATACAGCGCAGGAAGGTCGACTTACCCGAACCGGACGGCCCGAGGATGACGACGACTTCTCCCGGCATGACGTCGAGGTCGATGCCCTTGAGGACCTCAAGGTGATCGAAGGACTTATGGACGTTGCGGGCCTGGACGAGAGGCTTTGCGTTCTCGACGATTGTCAATGGCTTGCCTCCTCGGCTGTGGCCGTGGCCGCTGCCTTGGCGAGACCGGCATTGCGGCGGTCACTGCGGCCATAATAGGCTTCGATGTAGCTCTGGCCGATATTCAGCACCGAGGTGATCAGCAGGTACCAGAGGACAGCCACCAGCAGCATCGGGATGATTTCGAACGTGCGGTTATAGATCGACTGGACCGAATAGAGCAGGTCGGCCATGGCGATGACGCTGACGAGCGAGGTCGCCTTGATCATGCTGATCAACTGGTTGCCGGTCGGCGGCACGATGGAACGCATGGCCTGGGGGATGATGATCCGCCACAATGCGCGGGCTCTCGTCATGCCGAAGGCTTCAGCAGTTTCCGCTTGGCCGCGGTCGACCGAAAGCAGGCCGCCACGGATGATTTCAGCCATATAAGCTGCTTCATTAAGCGCCAGGCCAACGATTGCGGCCGTCATCGGGGTAATGACCGAGTTGGTATCCCAGCTGACAAGTGTCGGGCCGAAGGGGATGGAGATCGAAATGGCCGGGAACAGCGTCGACATGTTGTACCAGAAGATCAGCTGGACCAGCAGCGGCGTGCCACGGAAGAACCAGATGAACAGCGAGGCAAAACCACTGGCGAGCCTATCATTCGACATGCGCGCGATAGCGATGAGAAGACCGACCATGACGCCGAGGATCATGCCGACAACCGTCAGGCCAAGGCTGACATAGAGGCCCTGCATGACGGTCGGATCGAAGAAATAATGGGCGACGACCGGCCAGCCGAAATTTTCGTTGTTGGCGATGACCCAGCCGAAATCGATGACCACGAGGGCGATCACGATCCAAAGAACGAGGCGGCCGATACGGAAAGGCGTGTGGGCCGTCGCCACATCGCGGAAGTCGGCAGCGCCCGAAGGCGCTTCGCTGGTGGTGGTTTTGGTGCTCATTTGGGAAGCTGTCCGCCGAGGTTAAGTCCGGGCTGCTTGATCATGTTGTTCTCAAGGCCCCACTTCTTCATGATCGTGGCATAGGTACCGTTATCGATCAGCACCTTGATGGCATCGATCATGATCGGTCCGAGCGGCGAACCCTTCGGCACGACGGCGCCCTGGAAGATGTCGTCGAAACCGTTCTTCTGGCCGACGCCGGTCAGTTCAAGCTGACCATTGGCCTGCTGGACGAAATAGGTCAGCGGAGCCTGCGAAGAGAAGAAGGCATCGGCGCGCTTGGAACGCACGGCCAGGATCGAGGCCGGCTGGTCGGTGTAGGACTGCACTTCGACGGCGCCCTTGCCATCCGCCACGCACTTGTCGGATTGAGCTTTGATCACCCGCTCGGCGGAACCGCCGGCCATGACCGAGACGCGCTGGCCGCAGGCGGTATCGAGCGAGCTGATGCCTTTCGGATTGCCCTTTAGCGTCGCGAAGACCACGAATTCCTGAACCCAGTCGACGAAGTCGTTGGCCGTTTCGCGATCCTTGTAGTCACCGATCGGGCCGAAGGCGAACTGATAGCGGCCGGAATTAACGCCAGCCAACAGCGCAGGCAGGCCGCCAACTGTTGCATGTTCGATCTTGACGCCGAGAACCTGGCCGAGTGCTTCGGTGAGATCTGCGCTGGCGCCGGTCATTTCAGTGCCGGTGACGATTTCGTAAGGGGGGAATGAACCGTTGTTGACGGAGGTCATCTTGCCGGCAGTCTTGATGTCATCGGGCAGCTTGTCGTGCAGGGCCTTGTTGACTTCGAGCTTCGGTGCGGCGTCCTGCGCTTTGGCAATGCCGGCAAAGGCAGCGCCAGCGAGCGCAAGAGCGATGAGTTTCTTATGCGACATGTTCATTCCCCTTTGTCTTACCAAGTGATGTTCCGTCTGATGACGTGACGTCTGTTGCGATGGTTTAATTTCAGGCCTTGGCGGGCTCGATGCGGCTGCCATCGGTGTCGTATGCGAAGAGCTCTTCCGGCGTCATATGGCGCTTCATGATGCCCTGGGCATGCAATTCCTTGGCAAAATCGTCGATCATCTTGCGGTTGGCAGCAAAGCCGCTGGCATCCCAGCCCTTGGGCAGGTCACGCGAGGTCCGCAGCACTTCGTCGAACATCCACGGCGTCGTTTCGGCATATTTGCGACGCTTGGCGGTCCACATCTTCTGCGACTCGTCGACAAGCCTGCTCACTTCGGCGATGACCCACGGGTTTTCTGCGACGATCTCGGCCTTGATGCAGATCATGTGCATCCCCGGAACATAGCCGACATCATCAAAATAGCGCTGCTCTTCCGAGCGGAAATCCGACAGAACCTGGCGGAACGGCGATCCCGGCTCAAAATAACCGTCCGGCATGAACGGCGTAAAGATAGCATCAAGTCCACCTTCGCGCAGCAGATCGACCATCGGGCGCTCGCCCGGGCAGGCCTCGATCAGGCCAGGCTGTCCGAAGCCGTCGAGACGGTTGGTGATCGGATGGGCCTCCGTCAGGCGGCCAGCATACCACATGGCATCCTTGACCTCGACACCCTCGCGGCGGATTGCTGCGCGCGTCCAGGTGTTGCCGCTGTCACGCCAGCCGGTAACACCGATCCGCTTGCCTGCAAGCTGAGCAAGAGTGGTGATCTTGCTGTCGGCCATGGTCATGATGCAGCGATGACGGAAGCCGCGCATGATGAAGTTCGGAATACCAACAACACTGTCGTCGCCATCGTGGCGCAACTGAGTATAGCGGCTGAACGACATTTCGGCGGCATCATGATCGGGATCCTTGCCGACATGAGAGACCAGCGTACCGATGCGATCGACCTGTAGGTCGAGCTTGTCGGAAGTAATATCGCCGAGGACCAGCGGCGTCATGTAGTCCCAGTCACGCAGTGCAATTCGAAGGCGCAGTGTCATTTGAGATACTCATGTCAGAAAATGCTGATAGACCGAGATTAAAATGTTCATTTCGAAATGATCAAATGTTATTACGTTATTGAACATTTAAAATGGTGACGAAATGAGCGATGCCTACGACTCGATCTGGTTTGCCGAAAAATTAAGCGATCGCACTATTCGCGGAATCGCATTGGAAACCAGTGCGTTGATCCGGGCAGGCGCTCTTCCCGTCGGTGCCAAGCTGCCTGCGATCCGCGATCTCGCTTTTTCGCTCGGAGTAAGCCCGGCGACCATTTCGGAGGCCTGGAGCGAGCTGCGGCGACAGAAAATCATCACGGGGAGGGGGCGTAACGGGACCTGGGTCAGCGGAGATCGCTTCATCGCCAAGCCCGAGCGCCTGGCGAGTTCGGGCGATTATGGCGCCGGCGCACTCGACCTCACCATGGCCGTGCCCGATCCCGTGCTTCTACCTACACTGGAGAAGGCCCTCGTCTATGGTGCCTCGGCACAGGACCTCAACAGCTACCAGCGCAGCCGCATCCTGCCCGAACTTGAGACCGAGGCCCGCAAGACCTGGCCCTACGAGGCCGAGGCCTTTCTGGCGATGAATGGCGGCTACAATGCCGTCTATACGGCCATCCATGCACTCGTGACACCCGGCGCACCTGTCGCAATCGAGGAGCCGACGGCCATGCGCCTTCTCGACATCCTGGAGCATCAGGGCGCCCGTATTCTGCCGGTCAAATGCGATGCAGACGGCCCGCTGCCGTCATCCCTCAAGGACGCCATGCGTTACAAGCCCGTCGTTTTCCTGTTCCAGCCACGGCTTCATTCGGTAACCGGCAGGACGGTGACGCCGGAACGCCTCGGGGAACTCGCAGACGTCCTGCGCGGTAGTGACATCCTGATCATCGAGGATGATGGGATCGCCGACATCGCGGCAAGTCCGCGTCATTCGCTTGGAAACGAATTCCCCGATCGGGTCATCCATGTGCTTTCCTACTCCAAGACGCTGGGGCCCGACCTTCGCCTGGCGGTGCTGTCGGGCACAAAGGCGATCGTCGAACAGATCCAGTCCTATCGAAGCTTCAGCGCGGCCTGGACCACCCGCATTCTCCAGGCGGCCGGAGCCTGGCTGTTGCGCCAGCCCGAAACCTGGCAAAATATCGAAGCCGCGCGGACCATATATAATGAGCGTCGCGACCGTCTTGCCGAGGCGCTAAGGGCACGCGGGCTGGCTATCCAGACCGGCGCAGGCCTGTCGCTCTGGGTGCCGGTCGCCTCCGAGCCGTTCGCGATGGTGACGCTCGCCGCCCGGCATATTGCGGTCAATTCCGGCAGCAAGTTCCATGTGAATGGAAGCAGCAGCATTCGCGTGGCCACATCCATGCTCGATGAGCGCTGCGAGGAGGTGGCCGAGGCAATCGCCCTTGCCCACGCGATATAAGTAAAGCTTTATCGAGAAATTCGCAGGCACAACCTGGAGGGATAAATGTCGGGCGTCGCGTCGGCAGTCCCTGCATGCTTGCCTACTCTTACCCCGGTGCAATGTGCACCGGGGCAGTAGTGGAAAGATAGATCAGATACGCCCGAATTCGGCCAGCAGATCCTCGACGGTCTTGCCCTGTTTGACCCAAGCCCTTGTCTTTTCCTCGCGTTCGGCCTGCTCTTCGGCGAGAGACAGCACTTCCTCTGCTCGGGCGAGGGGGATGACGACAACGCCCATCAGGTCGGCGACGACAAAATCGCCGGGATTGACCACGATACCGCCGCAGGCAATCGGCACATTGAGGGACAACTCCTCCTTGCGCCCGGAAAACATCGTGTGGGTGCCGCGCGGCGTGATGGCGCGCGTCCATATCGGCCATCCGAGGTCCTCCAATTCGTCGGTATCGCGACCCGCGCCGTCAATGACCATCGCTCTGATACCGCGATTCTGAGCCAGACCTCCCATGAGGCCGCCACAAACGGATGTGTTGGGATCGCCACCGGCATCCACGACGATCACGTCGCCGGGCTGGCCGATTTCAAGCGCCTTCAGCGGATCGACCAGATCACCCTTGGAGAGTTGAACCGTCAGTGCCTGACCGCAGGTCTTGGCACGAAATGCCGGCTTGATACCGCTGTCCATCACGCCTGTTCGATATTGGGAATCGGCGAACACAGCCGAAACAGAGTAGAATTTCATCATCGCATCGAAGCGCGAGAGAAGATCGGGGTGGCGATCGAAATTATTGAATTGCTTTAGCATTTTTCTCCTCACTGACTTTCTTCAGGTCCGTTGATCCGTCTGCCAACTCCCATATTGCAGCTCGCTCGTGGGTGATCTGCTACTGCCCGTCAGCTTTTCAGGGCAGAATTCCGGCAATGCGTTTATTGACATTCGTCAAACCTGACCCTAGTGTATTCCATATTGTGGACGTTTAACCACTATATGGTCACTTTGGGAGGTATCATGAATTTGTCAACGACTCCAGCCGCTAATCAGGAACTCGATGCGGAAACAATCCGCCGGATGCCCTATCAGAAGCCCCAGCCCGAGGGCATGATTCCCGACCTCGTCGTTCCAAACGCCATTCCGCTCGACGATCGCATCTGGGTACCGCAATCCGAGAATGTCTGGTTCCGCCCGCTGTGTCTCAATCGCTCTGCCGGCTACTGGATGAACCTTCTGAAGGTTCGCAAGTCCGGCGTGCTGAGCCGTCACCGCCATCCCGGCCCTGTGCATGCCATGGTTCTCAAGGGTAGCTGGCGCTATCTCGAGCATGACTGGGTTGCCACGGAAGGCTCCTACGCATTCGAACCGCCGGGCGAAATTCATACGCTCGTGGTCGATGAAGGCGTCGAGGAGATGATCACCTATTTCCAGGTCAACGGCTGCATGTACTACGTCGATCCCTGGGGTAACCACAACGGCTACGAAGACGTCTTCACCAAGATCGACATGTGCCGCGCACATTACGAGTCTGTTGGCCTGGGACGTGACTATGTCGAACAGTTCATTCGCTGAGGAAACGAAGGGCCATGCCCGCTACGACATGAGCGGACTGGTGGCCGTCGTGACCGGCGGACTGACGGGTATCGGTGCAGAGATCGCAGCCGCCCTGAAGGCTTGGGGCGCAGAGGTCTGTCTTTGGGACATGAGGGCCTCTGCCGAGGCCCCCGATCAGGTCGTCTGCGACGTCAGTCAGTCGCAGTCGGTATCCCAGGCTGTGGCGACGACGCTATCGCGGTTTTCGCGCATAGACATCCTTGTCAACAATGCCGGCTTTGCAGGCTCCACGGTTCCCGTCTTCGACTATGCCGAAGACGAATGGCGCCGCATTATCGACGTCAATCTCAATGGTACATTCCTTGTCAGCAAGGCGGTTGCACCGGTGATGGTTTCTTCCGGCTGGGGCAGGGTGGTCAACATAGCGTCGCTTGCCGGCAAGGAAGGCACGCCGAATTCGGCCGCCTATAGTGCCTCGAAGGCCGGCGTCATCGCCTTCACCAAGGCGCTCGGCAAGGAACTGGCGCAGACCGGCGTGCTCGTCAACGCCGTCGCGCCGGCGGCGGTGGAGACTGAACTCCTGAAGCAGATGAACCCGAGCCATGTGCAGACGATGATCGACAAGTCGCCGATGAAGCGCCTCGGCGCACCGAGCGAGGTCGCCGAACTCGTATCATGGCTGTGCTCGAGAAGCTGTAGTTTCAGCACCGGAGCAGTCTTCGACCTGTCTGGAGGACGGGCAACCTATTGACCAACAAAACCTGACAACGAGTGAGGAGCTCGGGAGGATCAATGATAACGGAACTCGTGAAAAGCGCGCGGCTGCGCCGCGTGCAGTGGATTGCTGTGGCCTTTTTGACCGCAGCAGGCATTATCAACTACGTCGATCGCAGCGCGCTTTCGATCGCCAACAGCTCCATTCGCGAAGAGATGGGGCTGTCGCCCAGCCAGATGGGGCTTCTTCTGTCGGCCTTCTCGCTGGCCTACGCCTTCGCCCAGTTGCCTACGGGCGCCCTTCTCGACAAGCTCGGCTCGCGCATCATGCTGGGTGCGGGCATGTTCTTCTGGTCCGTCGCCCAGGTTTTCTGTGGCGCGGTGCAAAATTTCTCGCATTTCATCGTCGCCCGCGCCGTTCTCGGCATCGGTGAGGCTCCGCAGTTCCCGGCCGGCGCCAAGGTGGTCAGCGAGTGGTTCAATGTCGGCGAGCGCGGCAAGCCGACGGGTATGATCGTCGCTTCGTCCTGTATCGGCCCCTGCATCGCACCGCCGCTCCTGACTGTGTTGATGCTGAATTTCGGCTGGCGCTGGATGTTCATCGGCACCGGTATTCTCGGCATCATCGTCGCGGTCGGCTGGTATCTCATCTATCGCAATCGCAGTGAGGTAAAGCTTACCGCTGCTGAGGAAGCGTTCATCGACGAGGGCCAGGAAAAACAGCCTGCTGAATCGATGACGGCCAGCGAGTGGAAGTCGCTTTTCACCCATCGCACCACCTGGGGCATTATCTTTGGCTTCATGGGCGTGATCTACATGGTCTGGCTTTATCTGACCTGGTTGCCTAGCTATCTCGAGCATGCCCGTGGCTTCACCGTCGAGAAGACCGGCTGGGTCGTCGCCATCCCTTACCTGTTCGGCACCGCCGGAATGCTCTGCGCGGGCGGCGTGGTAGATTTCCTCGTCAAGCGTGGTCTGCCTGTCATCTCCAGCCGCAAATGGCCGGTCTGCACGGGCCTGCTCGGTGGGGCGATCTTCACCATTCCCGCCGCCTATACCCCGAATGCGACCATGGCGGTCGTCTATATCTGCCTGGCCATGTTCTTCATCAACCTGGCAAGCGCCGCATCCTGGACGATGATCAGCGTCGTCGTTCCGAAGCGGCAGGTGGGATCGCTCGGCAGCATCATGAATTTCGGTGGCTACTTCGCCGGATCCTTCGCCCCGATCGTCACCGGCTTCATGGTCGAACGAACGGATTCCTACGTCAACGCTCTGCTCGCGGCAGCCGTCATCTCGATCGTCGCGGCACTCGCATTCTTCCTGCTGGTCCAGAAAGACATCAGGGTCCAGCACACATCGAAGGTAATGGCATGACCTATCAGACAGACTTGTTCAAAGGAAAGGTGGCGCTGGTAACCGGCGCCACCACGGGCATCGGAGCCGGCATTGCCGCGGAACTGGCCAAGTATGGCGCTCGCGTTGTCGCCGTTGGCCTGGGAGCCGACAAGTTCGAGGCGCCGGCCGGCCTCGATATCGAGGCACGGGAACTCGATGTAAATTCCGACACGGCGGTGAAGGAAACAATCGCCGGCCTCGACCGGCTCGATCTCGTCGTCAATTGCGCCGGCGTCATCCGACGCGTGGAGGAGCATCAGATCGACGTGTTCGAAAAGGTACTGGCAATCAATCTTACCGGCACGATGCGGGTCTGCACCCATGCGCGGGACAAGCTGAAGGTAAACGGCGGCGCAATCGTCAATACGGCCTCGATGCTGTCCTTCTTCGGCGGCGGTCTTGTTCCGGCTTATAGCGCCAGCAAGGGCGGCGTCGCGCAGCTGACCAAATCGCTGGCGATTGCCTATGCGCCGGATGGGATTCGCGTCAATGCCGTGGCACCGGGCTGGATTGCAACCCCGCTGACCCAGGCACTTCAGGATGATCCGGCACGGGCTGGCCCTATCCTCGACCGAACCCCGTTGAAGCGGTGGGGCACACCCGCAGATGTCGCAGCTGCGACACTGTTTCTGCTGAGCCCGGCAGCATCCTTCATGACCGGAGTTGTCATGCCCGTCGATGGTGGTTATCTAGTCGCCTGAGGGCGATGAATGACAATAGACAAGACAACGGCAACCACCGAAAAGGCCGCTGTGCAAGGCACTGCGGCTTTCTCCAAATTCATGACGATCCTTCAGATCGTCAGTGATTCCGATGAACCGCTGACCACCGCGGCGATTGCCAAACTGGCCAATCTGCCGCGCCCGACCGCGTATCGGATCATTGCTGCCCTGCTGTCCGAAGGCATGCTGGTCGAGAACACCAGCGGCCGGCTTGGCCTCGGGCCGAGGCTGATCAGCCTCGCTGCACGCAGCTTCGAGCGCTCGGATATCCGCACGACAGCCCGGGGACCGCTCGAGACGTTGCGTGATACGGTCAACGAGACGATCCATCTGGCCGTCAATAGCGGCGACGAGATGGTTTACATCGACAAGCTGGAATCCAACAGGCCGGTCAGCATGCGCTCGCGCATCGGGACGCGGGTGCCACTTTATTCGAGTTCTGTTGGAAAGGCGTGGCTGTCGACGCTTCCGGAAACTGAAGCTACGAAAATAATCGCGACGCTGAGCTTCGAGGCGAAGACCGAGCATACGGTCTCCGGCGTGACCGCATTGTCGACGCAGTTGGTTGATGTTCGCCGGCGCGGCTATTCTCTCGATCTTGAAGAGAACGAGGCTGAAATCTGCTGCTATGGTGTGCCGATCGTTGCCGGAGAGGGTGAGGCTATCGCCTGCATCAGCTGCAGCATTCCGCGTTACCGCTTCGAAACACTCCCTGCTGACAGCATCGTGTCGCACATGAAAGCCTGCGCGGCCGAAATTGCCATGCAGGTCAGGCGGACCTGAAACACACCGATATTCGCTTATGCCGAAGCTTTGGCAGATGCGAGATCCGGCAAGGCTGGCCTTTCCCTATTCCCCATACGACCTGCGGCCCGCGCTTTCGCTAACGGGCCGCAGGGATAGTCATCAAGCCGTTTTCTCAAGCGTGCTTCTCTTCAGTCGGACCACCGTCCTCATCATCCTTGGCCGCGGACGCACCCTTGAAAACACGTCTGACGGTCACGAACAGAAGAGGGATGAAGAAGACGCCGAGTACGGTGGCCGAGGTCATGCCGCCCATGACGCCGATACCGATCGAATTCTGGCTGCCCGAACCGGCACCGTTGGCGATCGCCAGAGGCAGAACGCCGAGGATGAAGGCGAGCGACGTCATCAGGATCGGGCGCAGGCGCTGACGTGCAGCTTCCAGGGTCGCCTCGACCAGACTGAGCCCCTTCCTCTGCTGTTCGATGGCGAACTCCACGATCAGAATGGCGTTCTTTGCCGCCAGACCTATCGTCGTCAGAAGACCGACCTTGAAATACACGTCGTTGCTCTGGCCGAACACGGTGGCCGCCAGCAGCGCACCGAAGATACCGATCGGCACAGACAGCATGACTGCGAACGGAATCGACCAGCTTTCGTAGAGTGCAGCAAGCGCCAGGAATACGATCAGGATGGAGATCGCGTAGAGCTGGGTTGCCTGATTGCCCGATAGTTTTTCCTGTGCCGAGAGGCTCGTCCACTCATGTGAAAAGCCCGGTGGCAGTTGGGTCATCAGCTTGTCGATCTCCGCCATTGCGTCGCCGGATGACACGCCGGCGGCAGCGGCACCCTGAATTTCGACTGCAGGAGAGCCGTTATAGCGTTCCAGACGCGGCGAGCCGAAGGTCCAGTGGCCTGTAGCAAATGCCGAGAAGGGGACCATGTCGCCGTCCGTGTTGCGGACATACCAGCTGTCGAGATCGCTCGGCTGCATGCGGAACTGATTGTCGCCCTGAACATAGACCTTCTTGACACGGCCACGGTCGATGAAGTCGTTGACGTAGCTGCTGCCCCAGGCCGTCGACAGCGTTGTGTCGATATCCGCGAGATTGAGGTTCAGCGCGCTCGCCTTCTCCTCGTCGATCTCGATCGAATATTGCGGTGTGTCTTCCTGGCCATTCGGCCGGGTTCCGACCAGTTTCGTATCCTTGCCCGCAGCGCCAAGAAGCATGTTGCGGGCCGCCATCAACTGTTCATGGCCGGCATTGTTCATGTCCTTGATATAGAAGTCAAAGCCAGCGTTGTTACCGAAGCCCGGGATAGCCGGTGGCGTCAGAACGAAGATGCTCGCATCCTTGATCTGGGACAGCGCAGCACGCGCACGCGCAGCCACCGCCGGTGCCTTGAGTTGCGGATCGGTCCGCTTGTCGAAGTCGGTGAGCTTTACAAAGGCAAGTCCGACATTCTGTCCCTGGCCGCCAAAGCCGAAGCCCGACACGGCCATGACGCCGACCACATCCTGCTTTTCCTTGTCGCGGAAATAGCTGGTAATTTCACTTAGCACCTTGTTCGTCCGGCTGGCCGTTGCGCCGACCGGCAGCTGTACGCTGGCGATCAGGATGCCCTGATCCTCTTCCGGGAGGAAGGAGCTCGGCAGGCGATTGAACAGAAACCCGACGCCAACGCCGATCAGGACAAAGACGACCAGGAAGATCGGCCACAGCTTGATAATCGCTCCGACGCCCCGCTGGTAAAGATGCGTGCCGCGATCGAAGTTGCGGTTGAACCAGCCGGAAATGCCACGCTGCTTGGCACCGTGCTTGTGCTTCTTGAGAATGGTCGCGCAGAGTGCCGGCGTCAGAATAAGGGCAACGATCACCGACAGGATCATGGCCGACACGATGGTGACGGAAAATTGCCGGTAGATGACGCCGACTGACCCCGAGAAGAACGCCATCGGGATGAAAACTGCCGACAGAACCGTGGCAATGCCGATCAGCGCCCCGGTGATTTCCTCCATCGACTTGATCGTCGCCTGGCGCGGCGACAGGTTTTCTTCCTCCATCACGCGCTCGACATTCTCCACCACGACGATGGCGTCGTCGACGAGAAGGCCGATGGCCAGCACCATGCCGAACATTGTCAGCGTGTTGATCGAATATCCGAAGGCCGCAAGAATGCCGAATGTCCCCAGCAACACGATCGGAACGGCGAGCGTCGGGATCAGGGTGGCGCGGATATTCTGGAGGAAAATGAACATCACGACGAAGACGAGGATAATGGCCTCGAACAGCGTCTTGACGACGTCCTCGATAGAGAGCTTGACGAAAGGCGTCGTGTCGTAGGGGTAAACCACTTCGACATTGGGCGGCAACGTCGATCTGAGAGAATTGATCGAATTCTCCACCGCTTCGGCTGTATCGATAGCATTCGCACCTGAAGCCAGCATGATCGCCAGGCCGGCGGATGGGGTGTTGTTGTAGGTGGTAGACGCAGTATAGCTTTCTGCGCCCAGCTCCACACGGGCGACATCGTTCAATCGAACCAGCGAGCCGCCGCTGTTGCTCTTCAGAATGATATTTTCGAACTGCTCCGGTGTCTGAAGGCGGCTTTTGGCCGTCACCGATGCATTGAGCTGCTGACCTTTGACAGCCGGCAACGCGCCGAGCTGGCCTGCTGAAACCTGGGCATTCTGCGCTTCGATCGCCGATGTCACGTCTGCGGTCGTCAAAGAGTACTTGTATAGCTTGTCCGGATCGAGCCACACGCGCATGGCGTAACCGGCGCCGAAGAGTTGCGTGTCGCCGACACCCGGAACACGCTTGAGAGTGTCGTTCAATGTCGAATTGACGTAGTCGGCAAGGTCGTTGGCCGTGAGCTTGCCATCGGTCGAGACGAAGCCGATGACCATCAGGAAGTTCGATGTCGACTTCGAGACCGTTAGCCCGGTTTGCTGAATGGCCGTCGGCAACTGGGCTTCGACGAGTTGCAGTTTGTTCTGCACCTGCATCTGGGCGGTATCGGGATTGGCCTTGTTGTTGAAGGTAAGCGAGATCGATGCCTGGCCGGTCGATGTCGAGGTCGCCGTCATATAGTCGAGATTATCGAGCCCGGTCATGCCCTGCTCGATGACCTTCGTCACCGAATTTTCGACCGTCTGTGCATCGGCACCGGAATATGTACCGGTAATACGCACGGTCGTCGGGGCGATCTGCGGATATTGCGAGATCGACAGGTTGAAGATCGAAAGTGCACCCGCCAGCATGATGATGATGGCAATGACCCAGGCAAAGATCGGCCTGTCGATGAAAAAACGCGACATGGTCGGTCTACCTCAGTTCGTGGAGCCGGTTACGGCGCTCTTGTCGGTACCGTCTGCCATGCCCTGTTCGGTGCTGCCGGACTTGGCAATCTCGCCCGTCTCGGCATCGATCGTAACCTCGTCGGCCGTCACGTCCTGTCCGTCGCGGACGCGCTGGACGCCCTCGACGATCACGCGGTCGCCGTCCTTTATGCCGTCGCGAACCAGCCAGCTATTGCCGACATTGCGAAGCGTCGTGAGCACGCGCTGCTGCACCTTGCCGTCAGCAGTCACGAACATCGCCGTCGGCTGGCCCTTGGTGTTGCGCGTCACGGCCCGCTGCGGCACCAGGAAGCTGTTTTCGGCCACGCCTTCCTCGATCGAGGCGCGGACATACATGCCCGGCAAGAGAATGCGGTCCGGATTGGGGAAGACCACTCGCACCGTGACTGTGCCAACCGTTTCCGCGACGGCGGATTCGAGGAATTCCAGCTTGCCGACCTGATTGTAGGACGATCCATCCTCCAGCGTCAGGTGTACGGAGACGTTGTCGCCCGCCGTCTTCAGGCGGCCTTCGGCAACTGCCTTGCGGAATTCGAGAAGATTGGTGCTCGACTGGGTGACGTCGACGTTCATCGGCTCGAGCGTGCGAATTGTCGTCAGCGCTGTGGTCTGGTCAGCGGTAACGAGTGCGCCGACAGTCACTGTCGAGGCATCGACCCGCCCGTCGATAGGTGCCCGGATCTTGGTATAGCCGAGATTGATGCGGGCAGATTCGAGTGTCGCCTTTGCCGCAGCAACATCCGCATTGGCCTGAACCAGCGTAGCGCGGGCATCGTCGAAATCCTGCTTGCTGACTGCGCTATTGACGCTCAGTCCGGTATATCGATCAAGCTTGGCCTGGGCGCTCGGCACGGCACCCTGTGCTTTCTGCAACGCGGCCTCGGCGCTGTCGTAGGTTGCCTGATAAGTGGCGGGATCAATTTCGTAGAGAATGTCGCCCGAGTGGACCTCGCTGCCTTCCTTGAAGTTCCTCTTGAGGATGATGCCGCTGACCTGAGGACGGACTTCAGCGATCAAGGAAGCAGATGTACGGCCAGGAAGCTGGGCGGTGATCGCCACCGACTTCGGATGCAGTACGGTGACGCTGACCTCCGGCTTTACGGCCGCAGTTGCCGGCGCCTGGTTCTTCTCCTGACAGCCGTATAGAACTAGGCCCGTCGCCAACAAGACCGGGAGGACACGAGCGATCCGGAATGAGTTCGATTGATGTCTCACGCTTCACTTACCTTCATCTCTGCCTTTGCTGCAGCAAGGCACCTATGGGGATGTGGTTTGATGCGCAGCTTCCTCCCGAGTCGCGCCTCTGTCCAATCCAATTCTCTTTTGACGCTGCCCGCCATCGTCCTGTAGTGGGTTCCCATTCGCCCGGTTCAACCGGAAGGAATGGTCAGGCCCCAAAAAAGGCGGCGATAGCAGGCAACGGACCTCATTCATGGGTCTAGCCGGAAAATGTCGCAAGGATTTTTGCAATTTGTAATGAATTGTCGCACCGCATGAACGGCTCGCTCAAATCGGTACAAAAGATTACATTTCTGCGGATTTCCCGCAGGTCTGTGTGTGTTAGAAGGTTCGCAGAGGAAGCCATGGATCACAGCCCACACATTCTGGTCGTCGATGATCATCCCGAAATTCGCGAGCTCATCAGTGACAATCTCTCTCGCCAGGGCTTCAAGGTCACGGAATTGCCGAGCGGTCATCATCTGCTTGACCAGCTGCGCTCGACGCGTTTCGATGCCATCATACTCGACGTGATGATGCCCGGACCCGATGGCTTCGAGCTATGCCGCAACATCCGCAAGACCGATCAGGTCCCCATTCTCTTCCTGACGGCGATGGCAAGCGAGACGGATCGTGTCGTCGGCCTCGAACTCGGTGCCGATGACTATATCGTAAAACCCTTCAGCTCGCGGGAACTGGTAGCGCGTGTCAAAGCGATCCTGCGCAGGACAACGGACCGGCCAGCGGCGAGCGATCAGACGCCTGTGTCCGATCTCGTCAGGTTCGACCGATGGACGCTGAACAGCAGCCAACGTGAAGTCACGGATGAGACGGGTGTCGCCATCATCCTGAGTACGGCCGAATACCGCCTTCTTGAGGCGTTCCTTCAATATCCCGGCAGGGTGCTCACGCGCGACCAGCTTCTCGATATGACGGTGGGAAGAACCGCATCGCCGATCGACAGAAGCATCGATAATCACATCAGCAGGCTTCGCAAGAAGCTTGAAGTCGACCCCAAGAAGCCCAGGTTGATCCAGACACACTGGGGCGGCGGCTATCGCTTTAACGGGCGCGTGAACTGAATGAAACGCTGGTACCGCAGCCTCGTCGGGCAGCTGATCGTGTCGCTCATCCTGACGGTATTCGTTTCGCAGGTTCTTGCTTTCGGCCTTATCTGGCACGACAGGATCAAGTCGTACAAGGAGAACGCCGAAAGCGATTTCTTCAACCGGACGAAGATCCTGTCAAAGCTGCTGGTCACCGTGCCGCCCGAACTGCGTGACGGCGTGGCGGCTGCCGGCGCGGGCGAGCGCACGCGCTTCTGGATTTCAGAACATTCGCCGATTGAGGATACGCAATGGAGCAGCAAGCTCGTCAAGGCCGCGAGCCAGACGCTGTCGAACAGCGGCCCCATGCACGATACCGCCTATCAGATGGTGGCCAAGGCGAATCTCGACTGGCATTCCCGTAACGGCGACCTGCCACTCTCCGCTGCCGTCGTGATGAGAACCGATTTTCCGCAGGATTCAGGGGTTGGTGTTTCCGTCAGGATCAGCAACGCTGCCTGGCTCAATGCGGTCTACTTCTCCCCTCTCGGAAACCCGGTTTTTTCTCTGCAATTGCCGGTGACGATCGGCATCGCGTCGGCATTGGTCGTCGTCATGGGCATTGTCATCGCCCTGAGGATTGCAAGGCCTCTCCGGCATCTGGCATCGGCGGCCGACGCGATCGGAAGGGGGGATTTCTCGACCGACCTTCCCCGCTCAAGGTCCGATGAAATCCAACGGCTCACTTCCGCCTTCGACAATATGCGGACCAGACTTCAGCGCTTCATCGACGATCGAACGTTGCTTGTGGCGGCTGTCGGACATGATCTGCGCACACCGTTGACCGCGCTGAAACTGCGCGCCGAGCAGATCGAGGACGAAGCCCTCCAGCAAAAGATGATCTACACGATCGACGAGATGCGGGACATCACGGATGCTGTTCTCACCTTGTCGCGCGAGGGGGCTGACGGCGAGCCAACGCGCGCCGTAGATCTTGCATCATTGATTGCCAGCCTCTGTGACGACCTGAGCGACATCGGCCTGAGCGTCAACTTCGAGGACGCGCCGCGCATAGATTACAGTTGCCGCCCGGCGGCGTTGCGCCGGGCTATCCGCAATCTGATAGAGAATGCCGTCCGTTACGCCGGCCATGCCGAGGTTTCGCTTGCATGCGGAGGCGGGGAAATCCTCATTATGGTAAGGGACGAAGGCCCCGGGATCGACCCTTCCAAGCTTTCCGACGTGTTCATTCCGTTCTTCCGTATCGAGGCTTCCCGTAGTCGCCAGACCGGCGGCGCTGGCCTGGGTCTGTCGATTGCCCGAATGATCATCAGGCAGCACGGCGGCGATATCAAACTCACTAACACCGCATCCGGCCTCGAAGCCGCCGTTCATCTTCCAGGCGACATCAGGGATTGCGATGTCCACGCCGGGAATACGGCTCTTGCAAAGCCGGTATGAAACTATTCCGTTTTTATCGTGTCGATTCTGCATTTGCTGAAGTAGTCTGCGGTTGATTTCGATATCGGAACCAATTCAATGACTTACGAAAGTCGGGCGCGGCTGCGCTCGCTCGGCATATCTGTCGGGCACTATCAATCTGGCACACTGAATGCGATTACCGATGTTGCGGGCGTTGCGGTCGGTCATGTCACCTGTGTTGAAGGCGACAGGACCCGCACCGGCGCCACAGCAATCCTGCCGCATGCCGGCAACCTGTTTCAGGACAAGGTGCCGGCAGCACTTGCCGTCTTCAACGGCTTCGGCAAGTTTGCCGGATCGACACAGATCGCCGAACTCGGCGAGATCGAGACGCCGATCCTGCTCACCAACACGCTCGGCGTCGGGCGCGCGATCGAAGCGATCAACCGACATACGCTGGCACAGGACGGCAACGAGCATGTCGTGTCGCTCAACGCCGTTGTCGGCGAGACCAATGATTCCCGCCTCAATGATATCCGCGCCGCCCGCCCGAGCGTCGAGGAAATGGCTGGTGCACTTGCGGCGGCAAAGGGGGGACCGGTCGAAGAGGGCGCCATCGGCGCCGGTACCGGCACGGTCGCCTTCGGCCTCAAGGGCGGCATTGGCACGAGTTCGCGTCTGGTGAAGGCCGGCGGCGGCGAATATGTGATCGGCGTACTTGTTCAGTCCAACTATGGCGGCAAGCTGTCCATCGCCGGCAGGCCTTACGAGGCGGACGGCGCCCATGACAAGGACGGCTCGATCGTGATGATCGTCGCCACCGACGCGCCGCTCTGCTCCCGCAATCTGAAGCGCCTGGCCGAGCGTTGCTTTGGTGGCCTGGCGCGCACGGGTGCTGCCCTCAGCAATGGTTCCGGCGACTACGCCCTGGCATTCTCCACCGCCGACGAGGTGCGGCGAACACCGGAGCGCCGCAAGGCAGTCGCCAACTATCCGGTCCTTTCCAATGACGCCGTCTCTCCGCTGTTCGAGGCCTGTATCGAAGCAAGCGAGGAGGCGATCCTCAACTCGCTGACGATGGCGACCACCACGCACGGTTACAATGCCGCAACGGGCAAGCCCTCGACCATCCACGCCATTTCGCTCGACGCGCTCAAACGCCGCTGATTTTACAAGTCTGGAGTTTCCATGCCTGCTGCAACGCCCCGCACCGTCTATCTCAACGGCACCTTTCTGCCCGAGAACGAAGCCCATATCTCGATCTTCGATCGCGGCTTTCTGTTTGGTGACGGCATCTATGAAGTGACCGCCGTTCTCGACGGGAAACTGATCGACAGCCCGCTCCATATGGCGCGCCTCGAGCGCAGCGTGCGCGAAATCGGCGGCACCTTGCCGATCTCGACCGACGAGATCGTCGCAATCGAAAAGCGCCTGATCGAAGACAACAGGCTGACCGAAGGCGTCGTCTACCTGCAGTACACTCGTGGCGCCGAGGACCGTAACTTCCTCTATTCGGAAAATCTGCAGCCGACGCTGCTTCTCTTTACCCAGGCAAAGACGCTGGAACATGTCGCCGCCGTCGAGAAGGGCCTGAAGGTCAAGGTCGTCCCGGATCAGCGGTGGGAACGCCGCGATATCAAGACCGTCTGCCTGCTGCCGCAGGTTCTTGCCAAGCGTATCGCCAAGGCAGGAGGCTGCGACGAGGCATGGATGGTCGAAGACGGGTTCGTGACCGAAGGCGCCTCCTCCACCGCCTATATCATCACCCATGACGACAAGATCATCACCCGCGCCAACGGCAATGCCACGCTGCCGGGCTGCACGCGTCTTGCCGTGCTGGATCTTGCCCGCGAACAAGGCCTGACCATCGAAGAGCGGCCTTTCACGGTTGCAGAAGCCATGGCCGCGCGCGAAGCCTGCCTGACCAGCGCTTCCAACTTCATCGTGCCGATCACTGTGATCGACGGAAAGCCGGTTGGCGACGGCAACCCCGGCGCGATGTTCAAGCGCCTGCGCGTACTCTACATGGAAAATGCCCGCAGAACCGCCGTGTGACAGGGTCTGGACGGCCAAAGGACAGATTGGCACAAGCGCCGCCGCCTAGACCAGATCCCGGTCGGCGGCGACCTTTTTCCCTTTGATGCCGAATAAGATTTCATGCCGCCGATCCTATTGAGATCGGGATATTTTCATGCAGGCAGTCGCGGCGTTCGACGATCGTTTCATTGAAGACAGCAAGACAGAGAATGCGCTTGCATCGGTTGCACTGGCCTTGGCGACCGGCGGCGACCGGCGGATATTTGCCGATCCCGTTTCCGGCCGAAACCGCTATGGAACGCGCGTCACGCCCGCCGAGGCAGAGGTCTCGTTCGCGTCGACAACGGCAAGCAATATTTCCTCAGCCGGCTTCCGTGCAGCCGGTGAAGCTCTGGCGCGGCTGATTGCGCCCGGTCATCCCGGCATCGCCGGACTAGGCCAATGGTTCCAGGACATCAGACACCGTATGGCCGGCGGTCTTGGCCTGTCGCAGACCGACATTGTGCTGGCCGCATCCGGCACGGATATCGAGCTCATTGCCATCGCGTTGGTCACGGCTCTTTCCGCTCGCCCGATCACCAATATCGTCATAGCACCCGACGAGACCGGCAGCGGCGTGCCGCGCGCGGCCACCGGATGCCATTACTCTGATCTTACCGCACTCGGCGACGACGTTCTTGCCGGGGCGGCAATCGAGAACATGCCGGTCTCCCGGATCGAAACCCGGTCTGTCCCGATCCGGGATGCCATGAGCCGGGCACGCACGGCGCAGGAGATCGATGGCGAGGTCATCGATATCGTCGAGCGAGAGCTCAAACGTGGTCGCGATGTACTCGTCCATCTGCTCGATACGTCCAAGACCGGGCTTTCAGGCTTGACGCGAGATGCCGCGCGGCATGTGGCAAGGCTTGCACCTGGCCGCGTGTGGGTCATCGTCGATGCCTGTCAGTTTCGCTGCTCCTTCGCCACCATCCGGCAGGATCTCGCGGACGGTTTCATGGTGGCGATTACCGGCTCGAAATTCCTTGCCGGACCGCCCTTCGCAGGCGCGCTCCTGCTGCCGGCAGCACTTGGTTTCGAACTGACGGCGACCGGTGACCTGCCATCCGGCCTGCAGGCCTATTCGGCCGCGCAGGACTGGCCGGCACGGGTGCGCACGGCAATGAAATTTCCCTTCCGTCAGGAAGCCAATATCGGGCTTGGTCTGCGCTGGGTCGCAGCATTGGAGCATCTCGACGGCCTCAGCGCTATCGAAGACGTGCGGCGGAAAGCGGTGAAGGAGGCCATTCTCGGTCGGATGCGAGCAAGGGTCGATGCATCGACCAGCATATTCCTGCATCCGGAAGACGACGGCGACCATCTGGCAAGGAGTGCCATTCTGCCCTTCTCTATCCGCAATCACCCCGGCGGACTAGCGAACTTCGAAAAAGCGCAGGCCATTCACGCGGCCCTGAGAGATGCCGATTGTGGTCCGGTTTGCCATATAGGGCAGGCGGTACGCCTCGGCGAACGCGCGGTGCTGCGCCTGTCGGTTTCGGCACCGGACGTGATTGGCGTTGCCGGCAGACTGGCGGCAGGCGGCGATCTGGCCCAGGCGCTGCAACCGCTTGAAGCGCGGCTGGATGTCCTATTCGACAAGCTTGATCGTGTGCTTTCGTCCTAATCGTTCCGGCGCGATCATGCGCCGGGCAAGAGATCCCAGATCCGCTTGACGATCGGCCTGCGGTTTTCCTTCGACCGGTAGAGCCTGATCTCGACCTGCAGATCCCATTCCGGATCGGCGGCACGGGTGAGCCGTCCGGCCGCGATCTCGGCAGCGACGAGGCTTTCCGGTATCCAGGCAATTCCCCAGCCCGCCATCACCATGGCCTTGAGCCCGACCGAATGGCTGCCGACATGAACCCGTTCGTCGGGGGGCAATCGGTCGGACAGGGCGCCGGCCACCAATTGTCCGAAGAAGGATGTCTTCTGATAGCTGACATGGGCAAAACCCGGTTCGATCCGGTGTTGCGGTCCGCCTTCCGGGGCAGGGGCACTGACCGGTATGATCGTCTCGGCGCCCAGCGTGTGATGTTCGAACTGGGGATCGAGCAGCATCGGTACGTGCAGGTTCTGGTAGGTCAGCAGGAAATCGGAATCGCCATCCACCAGCGAATTGAGATTTTCCTCCATGCTGCCGGAATCGGGGCGCATGTGGGATGTGATCGGCCCGAGTTCATTGCTGAGCCGCGTCAGCCATGCGGGAAAGAATGTGAAGGACAGCGTATGCAGCGCGGTCAGCGTTACCTTGCGGGCATCGTTGCCGTCTTCGTGCTGCAGGTTGCGGCGAGCGTGATAGAGTCCCTGCAGGGTCTGCTCGGCAACCGGCACGAACCGCTCTCCGGCCTCGGTCAAGCGTGAGGGGTAGGTGGCGCGATCGATCAGGCTGGTGCCGACCCAGGCTTCCAGCTGCCGGATCCGCCGGCTGAAGGCCGACTGGGTGACATGACGCTCTTCCGCCGCCTTGGAAAAATTGAGCGTCCCGGCCAAAGCCAGGAAATCCTCAAGCCATTTGACTTCCACCACGAGCTCCAATTCGAGACCGACCGCATCAGCCGGTCTTCCTTTGGGACTATTGATGGAAAAATGCAATCATCCGGCGCGGTGATATTCGATCATCCGCGCACGCGACAACACCAGCTCGACACGCGTATCGGTGAGGACATGCAGGCAAACCCGCTTCGTCCACGGCCCATCCTTCAGCGTGAATAGAAAACGCCCGCCGCCAAGTACTTTGAGCGGCATGCGGTGTCGGACGGGGCCGACGCCCATGATGACGGTATCGCCATCGATTTCGAACATGGCTCCTTCATCGGAGAACCAGCGGCCGGAAAGCGTGGCCGGAACCCCCGTATCGACGGCAGGCCGAAGGCGGCGAGCCGGATGACCGATCTGGCCGACAATGGCCTCGCCATCCATTTTCAGGCGCATGGGCGAGGAGGCGGAGAAGGAGGAAACATAACCGTCTGTGTCTTCGTAGACAGTCTCGTCCGCATCGAGCCAGGTGACGGTCGAGCCCTTGACCTCGGCCCAGAAGGTGCCGGTCTCGGTGACGTAAAGGCCATCCGTCAGCGCAGAGGAAGGGACGGGCAGGGGAAGGTCGAGGAGCGCTGCCATGCCCTCCTGGGCAATCTTGTTGCCATTGGTGTCCTCGCGGTTGGAGACGACGACGAAGCCCAGCCGGTTTTCCCGATCGAGCAGGAAATAGGTCTTGTAGCCGGGATGCGATCCGCCGTGACCGGTGAACTGCCGGCCGCCCAGAATGGTGCGGCGCAGGCCAAGCCCGTAACCGCTCTCGCGACCGTCCGAGAGCGCACGCGGTGTGGCGAGGCGATCAAGCGTGCCGTCGAAGGGGGCGTTGCCCGAGAGCAGCAGGCGCAGCCAGTTGGCAAGGCTTGCGGCGCTGCCCGTCATGCTGCCGGAGGCGGAGATATGCAGGCCGGCGGCGGACAGCTGCCACTTTTCGCCGTCATGCCAATAGCCGGGGACGAGACCGGCAACGGCATCGTTCCAGACATCGGGGGCATCGAGCACCGCACCGGCCCTGGCGCCCGCATCGCGGATGAAGTCGCGGAAGAACAGGCCCTTGCGCTCAAGCGCTGCCTCGACCAGCCGATAACCCGTATTGGAATAGGAAACCTCGGTGCCGGCCTCGTAATTCAGGCGTCTCTGACGCGCGAGAAATTCCAGGAGCGGACCAGCCTTGGTCTCGGTATAGACCGAGAGGCCAAGCAGCGACAGGCATTCGCGCGTGTCCGGCAGGCCGCCGCTCATATCGAGTGCCCGGCCGACGGTGACGCTTGCCATCGGCTCCTGAAGCTTGGGAAGATGCTGGCCGAGCTTGTCGTCGAGGGAGATGGCCTCGGGATGTAACAGAACCATCGCGCAGAAGGCATGCTTGGTCACCGAGGCGTAGCGAACCACCGTATCGGCGGAGAAGGGGGCCATGGTCGAGAGGCTCTCGACGCCGCCGACTTCGGCAAAACGGATGCCGCCCGCGTCGAAGCCGATCACGGCACCACCGGGCTCTGCGGCCCCCCAGCTGCCAGAAAATTTCTTGACGGCCTGTTGCGCCCTGTCCCAATTGGTCGTGATCGACATCTCGTTTCTCCGAATAGCACCCGAAAACCGGACCCGGGTCCGCCAACCATCGCCGCACATGTCCGGAACCGCTTGCAGGTATCCGGCCAGTGCGCGCGAGTATCAGGCCGGTTCTTCGAGTTCCACACTCAGACTGCGCAACTCGCGAGTGTGAGCGTGATTGACATTGCCGAGCCTCAGGTTCTCGGCGGTGACCTGTTCAACCATGTTGCCATCGATCATCACGCCCACCTCGGTGCAAAGATGGGTGATGACGCTGAGATTGTGGCTGACCATCACATAGGTGAGGTTCCGCTCTGCCCGCAGATCGGCCAGAAGGTTGAGAATTTCCGCCTGAACCGACACGTCGAGCGCCGAGGTCGGCTCGTCGAGCAGCAGCACCTCCGGCTCGGCAATCAGCGCGCGGGCAATCGCGACACGCTGGCGCTGGCCACCGGAGAGTTGGTGCGGATAGCGGAAGCGCGCGGTCTGCGGCAGGGCAACGGCCGACAGCACCTTGGCGATCCGCTCGTCGATATTGTCCATGCCGTGAACGAGCGGCAGTTCCGACAGGATGCGGTCGATCGTCTGGCGCGGATGCAGCGAGCCGTAGGGGTCCTGGAACACCATCTGCACCTTGCGGAAGAAGGCCGGCGGGCGCTTCAGCGGGGCGTTCTCGCCGGAAAAGGCGATACGGCCGGACCAGTCGTTGTTGAGGCCGGCCATGGCGCGCAGGACGGTGGATTTGCCCGAGCCGCTTTCGCCGACGATGCCGAAGCTTGCGCCCTTGGCAACATTGAAGGACACGCCCTTGACGACTTGCTTGTCACCGAAGGAGATGCGCAGGTTGTCGATCTCGATCGTCATTTCAGCCACTCCGGATCACGGGTAAGGACGGGCAGGCGCTCCTTGGGGTGCATCAGCGACGGCATGCAGTTGAGCAGGCCGCGCGTATAGGGATGCTGCGCGGAGAGCAGGTCCGACGCCTTCAGTTCTTCCATCACATGGCCGGCATACATGACGGCGACGCGATCGCAGAAATGCGAGACGAGCGGCAGGTCGTGGCTGATGAGAAGCAGACCCATGCCGCGTTCCGAGACCAGTTCCTCGATGAGGCGCAGGATTTCGGCCTGAACCGTGGCATCAAGCGCCGAAGTCGGTTCGTCGGCGATCAAGAGTTCCGGATCGGGCGCGAGCATCATGGCGATCATGACGCGCTGGCCCATGCCGCCGGAGACTTCGTGCGGATAGGAGCCTGCTACCTTTTTCGGGTCGCGGATCTTTACCTGTTCGAGAAGGTTGATCGCAGCCTCAAGGGCTGCCCGCTTGCTGCCGCCCTTGTGGGTGCGCCATGCTTCGGCAACCTGGCTGCCGATCGTCTTGACCGGGTTCAGCGAATATTTCGGGTCCTGCAGGATGAAGCCGGCCCGCTTGCCGCGGATCGTGCGCATCTGCTTTTCAGACGCCGAGCGGATGTCGATGCCATCGAATTCCAGCTTGTCCGCCTCGATGACGGTCTGGGTGGGTAGAAGCTTCATCAGTGCGCGTGCGGTGAGGCTCTTGCCCGAGCCGCTTTCGCCGACGATGCCGAGCTTTTCGGTGCCGAGCTTCAGCGATACGCCCTTGACTGCCTGATTAAAGCCGGTGCGCGACTTGAAGCCGATCTTGAGGTTTTGAATATCGACCAGCATCCGTCAGTTCCCCTTCGGATCCAGCACGTCGCGCAGCGCATCGCCAAGGAAGTTGAAGGCGAGCGAGACGAGGAAGATGGCAATGCCGGGGATGGCTGCAACCCACCATTGTTCGAAGATGAAACGCTTGGCGGTGGCGATCATCGCACCCCATTCCGGCGAGGGCGGCTGTGCGCCCATGCCGAGGAAGCCGAGCGACGCGGCGGTGATGATGATCGATGACATGTCGAGCGTGACACGGACGATCAGGGTCGGCACGCAAAGCGGCAGGATATGGCGGAAGATGATGCGCCAGGATGATGCACCGGTCAGGCGATAGGCGGCGATGAAGTCGCTGCCGCGCACCGTCAGGGTTTCGGCGCGCGCCATGCGGGCATAGGGCGGCCAAGCGGTAAGCGCGATGGCCAGCACGGCGCTTTCGATACCCGGCGTCAGCGCAGCGACGAAGGCCAGCGCCAGAACGAGGCGCGGGAAGGCGAGGAAAATGTCGGTGATGCGCATCAGGATCATGTCGACGATGCCGCCGAAATAACCGGCGATGCAGCCGATGGCGAGACCGATCGGCGCAACCAGCACGACGACGGCGATGACCATGCCGAGCGTGACGCGGCCACCATAGACGAGACGCGAATAGATATCGCGGCCCAGTTGGTCAGTACCGAACCAGTGCTGCGCGCTTGGCGCAGCAAGGCGGTTGCCGAGATCCTGGACTGCCGGATCATGGGTGGCGAGCAGCGGCGCAAGGATGGCAATGGCGATAAAGGCGAGAATGATCGTCAGGCCGACCATGCCGAGCAGGTTGCCCCGAAGGTTCAGCCAGATGCGATACCGGTTGCCCCAGGCGGCCTGTCGGCGCGAGGACGGGCTTTCATCCAACGCCCAGTTTCGGAAGGTGGCGATCATCATTTCACCCGTGGATCGAGGACGCGGTAGAGAATGTCCGCAATCAGGTTGAGGCCGACATAGATCAGGCCGATCAGAAGTGTGGTGCCGATGACCGGGTTCATGTCCGCATTCATCAGCGACGTGGTCAGATACTGGCCGATGCCCGGCCAGGAGAACACGGTCTCGGTGACGACCGCGCCTTCAAGGAGACCGGCATAGGTCAGTGCGATGACGGTGACGAGCTGGACGGCGACCGTCGGGAACGCATGCCCCCAGATGACCTTGGTCAGCGACAGGCCTTTGGCGCGGGCGGTGATGACATATTCGCCCTTCAACGCATCGATCATGAAGGCGCGCGTCATGCGGGCGATATAGGCCATCGAGAAATAGGCAAGGATGATGACCGGCTGGGCCATATGCGCCAGCGCATCCCAGAAGGCACCGACATCACCGGCAATCAGCGTATCGATCGTCAGGATGCCGGTGACCGGGTCGATCATGCCGTCATAGATGATGTCCTGGCGGCCGGGGCCGGGGGCGATACCGAGCCAGGAATAGAAGATCAGCAGCGAGATCAGCGACAGCATGAAGACCGGCACCGAATGGCCGGCAAGGCAGACGACGCGGATCGCTTGGTCGGTCAGCGAGCCTTGGCGGACAGCGGCCCATACGCCGAGCGGAATACCGATCAGGGCCGCCAGCAGCAGTGCTGCGGTGGCAAGCTCGAAGGTTGCCGGGAAGAAACGGGCGATATCGGTCGAAACCGGGTTCTTGGTCAGGACCGACATGCCGAAATCGCCATGCGCGATCTGGTTCAGGTAATGCAGGAACTGCACCGGAATGGGCTGGTCGAGGCCCATTTCAGTGCGCACGCGACGAACGACATCCTCGGGAGCATTGTCGCCGACGGCAGCGATGACTGGGTCGACCGGCATCACCCGGCCGATGAGGAATGTCAGGACAGTCAGGCCGAACAGCGTCAGGAAGACGCTGCTCAGCGTTGCTGCAAGGCTCTTGAAACGTCTGTTCACGCCTTGCTGGTCTCCAGGTAGGAATTGCCTTCCGACAGGACGCCGAGCTGGAAGCCGTTGACTGTCTTGCGGCAGGCAGCCGTCTTCGTCGTCTGGAATATCACCGCGAACGGGCTGTTCTGCATGAAGTCGCGCTGCAGGACCCCATAGAGTTCCAGGCGCTTTGCCGGATCCTTCTCGTCGCGGGCAGCTTCCGCCTTGGCAGTAAACTCGTCGCTCTTGAAGCTCGAGCGCCAGGCGAAGGACTTGTTCTTGGCGTTATCCGAATTGTCCTTGTTGATGCAGAAGACTTCGGCATTGGAGTTCGGATCGAAATAGTCCGTGCCCCATGCGGACAGCGCCATTTCGTGCTGGCGGGCACGCATCTTGGTCAGGACCTGCCTGTTTTCAGCCGACTGCAGCTTCACGCGGATGCCGATTTCAGCAAGGTTCGCCTGGATGGCCTGGGCGAGATCCGGATAGGGCTGCGCCGAATAATGGTCCATGGTGATGTCGAAGCCATCGGCGAGGCCGGCCTCGGCCATCAGTGCCTTGGCCTTGGCAACGTTCTTCTGGAACGGCGTATCGCTGACCGTGCCGGGGAAGCCTGCCGGTTCCATGCTCTGGTGGACGGCATGGGTCAAGGGCACGATGTTCTTCTGCATGCCCTCATAGTCGAGCGCCCATTTCACCGCCTGCCAGACCTGCGGCTTGGCAAGGTTGGCATTGTTCTGGTTGAGCGAGATCAGCACCAGCGAGGCAATCTGCTTGCGGACCATGGCGATGTTGTCGTCGGACTGCAGCGCCTTCAGTTGTTCGGAGGTCAGGTCACGGGCAATATCGACATCGCCCTTCTGCAGCATCAGCATCTGCGACGACGGATCGACGACATGGCGGATGATGACGCGCTTCAGGTTACCCTTGTAGGGGCCATGCTCGTTGAGCGTCAGGGTGATGCTTTCGGACGCCTTCCAGGCCTGCAGCTTGAACGGGCCGGAACCGGCGCTGTTCTTCTGCAGCCAGGCATTGCCGAAATCGCCATTGGCTTCGTTTGCGAGAACCGTCTTCTTCTCCACGATCGCGCCGATATTGGCCGACAAGCAGAACAGCAGGAAGGAGATCGCGGTCGGCTTTTCGGTCGTAAGCGTGACAGTCTTTGCGTCCTTTGCGACGATGCGTGCCTCGACATTGTCGGCAGTAAAGCCGAACTGGCTGATGATGAAGGCCGGGCTCTTGTTCATCTTGATGGCGCGCTGCAGCGAGAAAGCCACGTCGTCAGCCGTGACGTCCGCGCCGGAAGAAAACTTGGCATCGGCGAGCTTGAAGGTGAACACCTTGTTGTCGGCATCGGCCTCCCAGGATGCAGCGAGCACCGGCTGGACCTGATCGGGATTGTCGCTATTGGCGCGCACCAGCTTCTGATACATGTTGCTGATCATTTCGCCGCCGACGGCCTCGAACCCCTCATGCGGATCGAGGCTGGTCATGTTGTCGAGCTGCTGGGCAGCGACGAGAATATCCTTCGGCGTGGCGGCAAAGACGGTTTCGGCCAGATCGAGATAGGACAGGAAGGGCAGGGCTGCGCCGCCGATCAGAAAGTTGCGTCTTGATACCATCGCTATATTCCCCTTGAACGACCGGACCGGCAGAGGCGGATCCGGCAAGATTTTGCCGCAAAAAGATGCAGGCCTCTTATCAGTCGCTAATTCGAGCGACCAATTCCGTTTTTCGAAACCGTTATGCGCGGTTTGCATTTGCTGCCGTGGCGTGGTGGACATACGGATACCAGACATCCCGAAGGCATCCGCAGGACACATCAGAAAATGCTGAACAATTCGCTCCCGATCTTCGATGGCCATAACGACGTGTTGCTGCGCCTGCGCCGCAGCGCAAGCCCTGATCCGGCGAAGCGTTTTCTTCAAGGCGAGGATGTGGGGCATATCGATTTGCCGCGCGCCCGCGCCGGCGGTCTGGCCGGTGGTCTCTGCGCCGTCTACGTGCCCTCGCCGAGCATGACCAAGGATGCCAATGGCGACTTTCCGAGACCCGAACAGCCATCAGCGCTCAACGAAACGCTCGCCATGGCGCGGCTACTGTTCGATATCGAGGCACAATCGGATGGCGCAGTGACGGTATGCCGCAGCGCTGGCGACATTCGCCGGTCGATCGAGACAGGCAGTTTTGCCGCCGTCTTCCATATCGAGGGCGCCGAAGCCATCGCCGGAGATCTGGATGCGCTACACGTTCTGCATCAGGCCGGCCTGCGCACGCTTGGTCCGGTGTGGAGCCGTCCGAACATCTTCGCCTATGGCGTGCCCTTCCGCTATCCATCCTCGCCGGATATCGGCCCAGGCCTTAGCGACACCGGCAAGGACCTGATCCGCGCCTGCAACGAGCTGAAGATCATGATCGACCTGTCGCACATGAACGAAGCCGGATTCTGGGATATCGCCAGGCTTTCTAAGGCGCCGCTCGTCGCCTCGCATTCCAACGTGCATGCGCTCTGCCAGCACAGCCGCAACCTGACCGATCGCCAGCTTGATGCGATCCGCGACACGGGAGGCCTTGCCGGCATCAATTTCGGCGTGCTGTTCCTGCGCGACGACGGGGTCAAGGATCCGAATACCAGCCTCGACCTTCTGGTGCGCCACGTCGCCTATATCGCCGAGCGTATCGGCATCGATCACGTGGCACTGGGCTCGGATTTCGACGGCACGACCATTCCGGCCGAGTTGAAGGATGCAAGCGGCCTGCCGCGCCTTGTCGATGCACTGCGTCGCCACGGCTTCAACGATGCCGAACTCGCCAAGATCACCCACCAGAACTGGATCTCGGTACTGGAGCGCAGCTGGACGGCATGATGCCGGGGCGACTGTCCGGAGATAGCTCTTTCGCCCATGTTCAACGATTGCCTCGAGCGCCCTATTCGACGTGGCATCAAGCATGGCCTCCACAATTCGCGAGGAAGATCAGGACAGGGCGCATCTGGTGAGCCCCGCTGAAGCGCGGCGGCATGACAGATCGGCACAGGCCCGCCTGTCGGGACTATCGTCCTTTCGGCGTGAGAAATGTCAGATCCGCGGTCAGAAGGCGTTCGCTGGCGAAATCGACGAAGACCCGCACCTTGGGAGATAGATGACGGTTGGACGGCCAGACCAGATGAAACCTTGCCGGGCCATCCAGATAATCTCCGAGGATCGCCACCATCTGGCCATTGGCGATCGGGGATTTTGCCAGGAAATCCGGCATGCAGCCGATTCCGAGACCGCTGATCGTCGCGCCGCGCAGGGCCTCCATGTTGTTGCAGGTGATGACCGTTCGTGGCTTCGGTTCGCCTTGATCCGCCGGTGACGAAAATGGCCAGTCCTGAACCTTGCCGCTATTGGGGAAGCGGAAGCGAATGGCCAGATGGTTCTCCAATTCGCGTGGATGCTGGGGAGTGCCAAACCGCTCAAGATAGGACGGAGCCGCACATAGCGCCATCTGAAACGGCCGGATGGATCTCGACATCAGCCTCGAATCGGCCAGATCGCCACTGCGGATGGCGACGTCCACGCCTTCCTCGATGAGATCGACGATGCGATCGGTGAAATCCAGATCCAGTTCGACCTCGGGGTAGAGGGCAACGAATTCCGGAATGAGCGGCAGAAGCAGATGGTAGCTGACCAATGGAATGCTGACCCTCAGTCGCCCTCTCGGAGCGCTGACGGCCTTGGCAAGGGAAGCCTGGGCATCATCGAGATCATCAAGTATGCGTCGGCATCGCTCGTAGAAATCCTTGCCTTCTTCTGTCAGTCGCAGGCTGCGCGTCGACCGCTGAAACAGCCTGACGCCAAGCTGCTTTTCCAGACCGGAAACGGATTTTCCAACCGCCGATGCCGATATGCCCAACAGCCTTGCAGATGCTGCGAAGCTGCCGCGATCGGCCGTTCGAACGAAGGCCGTCAGGCCATTCCATTGATCCATCACAATCTCATTCGATCGTTTTGATCCGGAATACCCGGAACATCAGGGCAATAATCTTTCTGATCCAAAAAATATATCTGCAATGACGGCGCGTTGTCCACCGACAGCCTGCGGCAACCCACGCCAGTTCCTCAATCCTTATCGGCGGATATCATGGATAAAATTGCTCTCGAAAAGCCTCGGCCTCTGGCGACGCGTCTCGTCATCCTCTTCGCGATCTGCTGCTCTTCGGCGGCCATGCCGCTTACCTTCACGGGACCTGCAGTCGCGCTCCCGGCCATCAGTCGCACGCTCGGCGGAGACCCCTCCGCGCTTGCCTGGGTTACCAATGCATTCATGCTCACCTTCGGCAGCACGCTGATGGTGTTTGGCGCGCTTGCCGACACCTATGGCCGCAAGCGCGTCTATCTGCTGGGCCTCGGAGCCTTCGGGTTGTTCTCCGCCGCGCTTGCCTTCACCCCGACGATCGCACTGTTCGATGTCCTGCGCGCGCTTCAGGGCTTCGGCGCGGCGGCGGCCTTTGCAAGCGGCATGGCTTCGCTCGCTCAGGAATTCAGCGGGACGGCCCGCATGCGGGCCTTCAGTCTGGTCGGCGCGAGCTTCGGCGTAGGATTGGCTTTTGGCCCCATCGCTTCAGGCATGATGATCCAAGCACTCGGTTGGCCCGCCATCTTTGCTCTGGTTGTCGGATTGGCGGGTATCGCGCTGCCGCTTGCCGCGCTCTTTCTCCATGAAACCCGTAATCCGGAAGCCTCGTCACTCGACTGGATGGGGGCGGTTTCATTCACGCTTGCCCTGACGCTGTTTACCTACGCCGTGCTGCGAGCCCCCGGACAAGGCTGGTCGGATCCTGTCGTCATCCTTGCGCTTCTTGGCGCCGCATTGCTGATGCTCGCCTTTTATCGTGTCGAGCGATCGGTGAAGCAGCCTATGCTTGATCCGACCTTGTTCCGGTATCCGCGCTTCGTCGGCGTCCAGCTTCTGGCTGCGGCGCCGGCCTATGCTTTCGTCGTTCTTCTGGTGCTTCTCCCCGTCCGCTTCGTCGGTATCGAGGGCATGGATGAAGTGGCCGCCGGCAAGCTGATGATTGCGCTGTCCGGACCCCTTCTTCTGCTTCCCATCCTTGCGGGCATGCTCACCCGCTGGCTTTCGGCTGCCGCGATCTGCAGCATCGGCCTGTTGATCTCGGCCATGGGTCTTTTCTGGCTGAGCCGTATGCCTATCGGCACGCGGGCATGGGACATCAGCTGGCCGCTTCTTCTGATCGGCATCGGTATCAGCCTGCCTTGGGGGCTTATGGACGGCCTCGCCGTCAGCGTCGTTCCAAAGGAGCGCGCGGGCATGGCGACGGGCATATTCAGCACCACGCGCGTGGCCGGCGAGGGCGTGGCACTGGCAATCGTTACCGCAATCCTCTCTGCCCTGACACAGCACAGCCTGCCGGAAGGTTCGGGCATGCACACGGCCATGGCCGCACAGCGCCTGGTCACCGGCGACCTTGCCGGCGCGGCAACCGCTCTCCGGCTCATGTCGGAGGCCGCGATCACCCAGCGCTACGGCGAGGCTTTTTCCGCGCTGCTGCTAATCCTGGGTTCCGTGACCATCGTGACCGCAATCTTTGTCATGCTGTTTCTGCGCAAGGACGATGGCAACAGCTCCGACGATCTTGCCGAATGCTCCGCCGCACATGTTTAGATGACATGGGATAACCGGATTGCAGATGGCCCGTCAATGCTGACGGGGCATCGATACTCTTCTGCTCACCTGCTCGCCGCGCAACTTGGTCTCGGCGGTCAGGATCTCATCGGTCGAGAGAAGATCGTTTCTGCCGTTCGGCAGAAGTCCCTTGAGCTGCAGATCGATATAGCGCAGGCAGCACACCCTGAGGAAAGAGGTAAAGTTTCCGAGGTCGTGCCCCTCGTCGATCGACTCGTTATAGAGCTGGTGAAGAAGTTGCGGCACGTTCATGTCGTCGCGCGCGGCGATTTCGTCGAGAACGGTCCAGAACATGTTCTCCAGCCTAACGCTGGTAACCATGCCATCCATGCGCAAGGAACGCGTCTGGCTCTCCCACATGCTCGAGTTGGCCCCGATGAATAATCTGCACACGGCTGTCTCCTCCACTGCCACGCTCCCTCTCGCCAAAGGTAGGACATGCGAGATGCTTGGAAAGGGGCCATACGATCACGGCCCCTTGATTGCTTCAAGGCTTGGGCGGATCAGATCGTACCGGCCTTGAGTTCCCTCGACAGATACTCGGCCTGGCGGATTGCCAGCGCCACGATGGTAAGTGTCGGATTGGCAGCTGCCCCGGTCGTCATCTGCGAACCGTCCGAGACGAACAGGTTCGGCACGTCATGAGTACGGCCCCATTTGTCGACCACGCCATCTTCCGCCTTGGCACTCATCCGGCAGGTGCCGAGATTGTGTGTCGACGGATAGGGCGGTGTCCGATGCGAACCCGTGGCGCCGACGGCCTGATACAGCTTTTCGGCATGCTCGTAGGCATAGTTTCGCATGGCCACATCGTTGGGATGATCATCGAAATGGACATTGGCGACCGGCAGGCCGAGATTGTCCTTCACAGCATCCGAAAGCGTGATCCGGTTGGAGGCCTGCGGCATGTCCTCGCCGACGATCCACATCCCGGCCGTATTGTCATAGGCGTCCATCAGGGCCGCAAAGTCCGGTCCCCAGGCGCCCGGTTCTGCAAAGGCGGCCAGGAAGGACGGTCCGAGCGCGATCGTCTCCATGTAGTAACCGCCGACGAAGCCGCGTTCCGGCTTGTGGGAGGATTCATCGGCAATGATCCCGGCCATGGTCTCGCCGCGATACATGTGCACCGGCTTGTCGAAGCGGGCATAGACCGAGCCGGTCATGTGCCGCATGTAGTTGCGTCCAACCTGGTCGGAGCTGTTGGCGAGCCCCTTCGGGAAGCGGTTGCTCTCGCTCAGGAGAAGCAGCCGCGGCGTCTCGATCGAGTTGCCGGCGACGCAGACGACACGGGCTGCCTGCTGATGCAGCTTGCCATGTTTATCAGCATAGACGACCGCATCGACCTTGCCCGAAGCGTCGTGAGTGATGCGCACGACATGGCTTTCGGGGCGCAGGTCCAGAAGACCGGTTTCCAGCGCACGCGGGATTTCGCGCACCAGCGTGCTCCATTTCGACTTGTTCTTGTCGCCCTGGAAGTTGAACCCGTCCTGGATCGATGCCGGACGCCCGTCATAGGGCTCCGCATTGGTCGCATAGGGGCCGGTCGCATACATCTTGTAGCCGACGCGTTCGGCACCGTTTGCGAAGACCTTGTAGTTGTTGTTGGCAGGCAGCGCAGGCCGCCCGTGCCGATGGGTGGAGCCCATCGCCATCTCTGCCTTGTCGTAATAGGGCGCCATTTCCTCCAGCGTGATCGGCCAGTCGAGAAGGCTTGCCCCGGCGACATCGCCGTAGGTGGTGCGGGCCTTGAACTCGTATTCCTTGAAACGTGGCGTGGCACCCGACCAGTGGGTCGTCGTACCGCCGACGGCCTTGACGATCCAGGCAGGCAGGCTCGGGAAGTCGGTGGCAACCCGCCAGGAGCCGCTCGTCGTGCGCGGATCGAGCCAGGCCATCTGGCGGAAGGCCTCCCACTCGTTGTTGTGATAGTCCTCGTTCTTCAGATAGGGACCGGCTTCCAGCACGACACAGGGAATGCCGGCCTTTGTCAGTTCATAGGCCAGCGTACCGCCGCCCGCACCCGATCCGATAATGACGACTGCCTTTTCATCGTTGGCGATCTTCTTCATTGGCCTGCTCCTGCATATTCGTCGATCCGTGGGTCGGGCAGCCAGTCGAGGTCGTTGAAACCGCGGTGGATATAACCGCCCTTGTCGAAGCTCGGACCTTCGTAGCCGAGCACCTTCCAGACTTCCGGGTCGTCGTAGAGAGTGGTGACGGTGGTTCCCTTCACCAGCTTGAAGAAATCGGTCGTGTCGATCGACTTGAGCTTGGCATAGGCAGCCTTGTCATCGAGATCCATGAAGCCATCATCCTGCAGTTCACGCAGCGATGCCAGGAAGGCGATCTTGTCGGCGGGCGTCTTGGCCGCAGCCTTGAACACCGCATCGGCGGTGCGCGCGTAGGGGCCATCGGCAAAATTTTTGTGGGGGAACATCACCCGGATCATGCGGACAAGGATCTTCTTGGCCGAACTGTCCTCTTTGAGGTCCAAGGGCAGCCCGGCCATGGCGACCTTGGCGAAGCTGGAAGCCATCACCGTCGCCGTGGCGCTGCCGATGAGAAGTCGTCTTTTGGTAGTCTCCATTATTTCCTCCCTAATGGACTTGGTATTTCAATGCGTGGTCAGAGATAGCGCCCCTGTTTCTGGATGACCTCGATCTGGTAACCGTCGGGATCCTGGACAAAGAAAAAGCGTGCGACGAGTTCATCGCCGTTCTTGAAGTCGACCAGTTTGCGTGGTGCAAAACCCGCTTCAACGAAACGTGAATGCTCCGCCTCCAGGTCGTCGACGACGAAAGCGGCATGGCCGTAGCCATTGCCAAGATCGTAGGGCTCGGACCTGTCCTTGTTGACAGTCAGTTCGAGCTCGAACGTGTTTTCGGCATTTGACAGATAAACCAGCGTAAATGTCTCGAAATCGAGCCTGTCGGCCACTTTCAGGCCAAAGGCGCGGCCGTAGAAGTCGACAGAGCGCGCCTCTTCCAGAACCCGGATCATGCTGTGAACGAACTTAGCCATATTCCTCCCTCGTTGCTGCTCCTCGAGGCAAACTATAGGGATGGAAAAACGTTGCGGGTATTATTTGGATACTACCTGCACGATTTTGCTACAGGATAGTGTCGTGATGCTGGGACATTGCCTTGACATGAGGCGGGGCTGCGAGAGGAGACATGATGACGCGCAAGGAACTGGTAGCAGGCGTGAAAGCCATCGTTGGCGGCGCACATTGCCTTGTCGATGCACGCCAGACCGAACGGTTCAGGAAGGGATTTAGGGCGGGCGAGGGGGAGGCTGCCCTGGTTGCCATTCCCGGGACGCTCGTGGAGATGTGGAAGGTGCTGAAGCTTGCCATCGAAGCAGACTGCATCGTCATCATGCAGGCAGCCAATACCGGCCTGACCGGCGGCTCCACCCCCTATGGCGCTTATGATCGTGATGTGGTCATCATCAGCACGCTCCGGCTCGACCGCATCGATATCCTCGACGGCGGCCGCCAGATCCTCTCGCAACCGGGAGGGACGCTTTTCGCCCTCGAAACGCTGCTGAAGCCTCTCGGACGGCAGCCGCATTCGGTCATCGGCTCGTCCTGCATCGGCGCCTCGATCATCGGCGGCGTCTGCAACAATTCCGGTGGTGCGCTGGTGCGGCACGGACCGGTCTATAGCGAACTTTCGCTCTATGCAGAACGGACGGCATCGGGCGAGCTGCGCCTCGTTAACCATCTCGGCATCGATCTCGGCGAAACAGCGGAGGAGATGCTCGGCCGGCTCGATCGCGGCGCCATCGACCCGTCGACGGTGCGGTCGGGAACCGGCAGGGCGTCGGATGATGGCTATGCGAAACGCGTACGCGACGTCGATGCCGCGACGCCCGCCCGCTTCAATGCGGATCCGCGCGGGCTATTCGAAAGCTCCGGATCGGCCGGCAAGGTTGCGGTCTTTGCGGTGCGCCTCGACACGTTCCCGGTCGTGGCGGAGCCGACCGTTTTCTATATCGGCACCAATGATACGGCAGAACTCACCACCTTGCGCCGGCGTTTGCTGACGGAGCTCTCCGAGCTTCCGATCAGCGGCGAATACATGCATCGCGACTGCTTCGACATTGCCCGTCGTTTCGGCAAGGACGTGCTCCTGATGATCCACTGGCTGGGAACGGCGCGACTGCCGATGTTCTTCGCAGCCAAGGGCTCGATCGACGCATGGCTGGGCGGCAAGCGGTTTTTCCCGAAGAATCTCACAGACAGACTGCTGCAGACCATTGCCGATCTGCTGCCGGAAGCCCTGCCCAAACGCCTTCTCGATTTCCGCGAGAAGTTCGAACATCATCTGATCCTCAACGTTCCCGGATCCGTCGCACAGGAGACGAGGGCAATGCTGGACGTGACCGTCGGACCGGGTGGCTGGTTCGCCTGCGACGCGATGGAAGCCAAGAAGGCGATGCTCAATCGGTTCGCCGCGGCTGGCGCGACGGTTCGCTATGCCGCAGTCAGGCCCGAGGAGGTCGAGGATATCCTGGCGCTGGATATCGCCCTTCGCCGCGATGACCGCGACTGGTTCGAGACGCTGCCGCCGGATGTCGACGCTCAGATCGGCCGAAAAATCTACTACGGCCATTTTCTCTGCCATGTTCTGCATCAGGACTACGCCTTGAAGAAGGGCACGGACGCCGCGGCGATCAAGGCCCGGATGCTGGAAATCCTCGACGAGCGAGGCGCGGAATATCCCGCCGAGCACAATGTCGGCCACATCTACAGGGCCAAGCCCGCGCTCGCCGAGCACTACCGCGCTCTCGATCCGACCAACAGCTTCAACCCAGGTATCGGCAAGACGTCGCGCGAGAAATGCTATGGCAGCGCATGCGACTGTCAAGCTGCGCCGTCGGCAAGGATTGCAGAGGAGGTCGTCGAAACCGCACCGGGCGAGTAGGTGTCGCCGATTGCTTCCCGTCGCCAACAGCTCAAATGGAAATCTCACGGGCCCGAAACGGGCATGGTTTCTTGTTTCATATTGGCAGCAAGTGCAATCTCGGCCCGTATGGAATTGCTGAAATAACGCCCGAGCCAGGACCGCGGCATGTAGCGCATGAGAAGATTGCGCAGTCTGAACGCAAAGGCGCTCTGGGGAATGAAGACGGCGGCCATCTTGCGGCTGCGTGACTGCAGCCGCGTTATGATCGGCCTCAGCAGGAATTCATGGCGCTCGAAGGCCGTGCCGGGATCTTGCGCCACCTTCATGGCCTCGCCGAGCATTTCGGCCGAGGCGAGGGCCATGCCTGCTCCCTGCCCGGAAACAAGCGTCAGGCAATGCGCGGCATCGCCGATGAGCAAAACCCGATTCTGCGACCATTTCGGCAGGTCGATCATCGTGAGGCTGTCGATCAGCACCGGGCTTTCCTCGTGCTGCGTCTGTTTCAGGAGCTGGCGGACATGTGGATGACTATGGGCGCTGACGGCCTGCAGCAGATCGATCCTGCCCCCCCGCTGTTCGAGATTTGGGCGGTCGTCTCGCCACACATGCATAGCTGCGAGACGTCCATCATGCAACGCATAATATTCAGCAAGATGGCCGGGCTCGGCATAGGAAACGAAGTCGGTATCGAACTGCTTCGGCGCGCCGACATCATAGACGGAGAAGTAGTAGCCGAGCGGCTGGAGACAGGTATCGTCGGGTCCGAAAAGCTTTTGTCGCAAGCTCGAGCGGAATCCATCGGCGCCGATCAGCATATCCGCCACGATCGTCTCTCCGCTGGATAAGGTGACATCGACCTTGTCTTCCGTCTGAACGAAATCGTCGATCGTCTCACAGAAACGGATAGCTGCCGTGTCGGGCAATATTTCTGCAAGCGCCCGGACCAGATCTGTGCGCCGGACGGCGAGATAGGGAAGGTCGCGAATGAAGTCACGATAGCGCAGGCGCAGCAATTCGCGGCCCTTGCTGTCCTTGTAGACATTTTCGTCGATGCGGAATGCGCCGGCTTCCAGGCGATCACGCAATCCCATCCTGCAGGCCGTTTCAAAGCCAAGACCGGACAGGCCGAGCATATAGCCGTTCTCCCTAAGGCTCTCGGCACGTTCGATGATGACACTGCGCCAGCCGGCCTTGTCCAGCCACCATGCCGCTGCCAGGCCGGCGACACCCGCTCCGACAGTAACTGCAAGAGGTTTCGTCATGGGAGTGGCCCTTTCGCGAGGCGCGTTTCAAAGACGATGAGCAGGGGAGGTGCCATAGCCGCTAAGGCCGCAGCCAGCCCGAATGTGGCAGCATATCCCGCGTGGGTGGCGAGGATGCCGGCCGTCATGCCACAAAGCGCTGCGGTGATTGCGCTGGCAGACTGGAACAGCGTGAAATCGACGCCCGGTTGAGATGGTGAGGCAAGCCCCATGAGGCGGGCATAACTGGTGACGAAACCCGCTGCCATCATGGCGCTTTCGATCACGAACAGGCCTGCCAGAAGGGGCAGGTTGGCAAGCCCGGCGGCAATCGCAATCGCCAGCAGCGCCAGCGTGACCACATGGGTAGAGGCGACCGCAAACATCGCTCGCCGTCCTCCCAGCCGATGAGAAACCAACCCGCCGAGAGCAGTCCCCGCAAGCCCGGCTGCCACGCCACCGATACCGTTTAGAATGCCGAGCGTCGCAAGCGGCAGATCAGCATCGACCAGGACCGGACCGGCAAGCGCCTGAGCCACGCGCCCGCCCAGTTCCAGCACGATCGTCATCGCGATGCCGATACGCACTTCTCGTCGCCGTAACCCGTTCTTTAGGCTTGGTGCGAGGATCGGCGAGAACACCTCACCTCTCGGCTCGCGTATCGTTGTCATCGGGATCGAAAGGAGCGCCACCAGCACAGCCAGAATGAGCGAGGCGGCCATCCAGCCAAGCGCGGAATAGGCGGCGACAAAGAGCCCGCTGCCGAAGATCATGCCGAAATAGCCGCCACCCACTTGGGCAATATTGCCGAGGCCCCGTCGGCTTTCGGAAAACTGCTCGATGACGAAAGCATCACACACGATGTCCACTGTGGCGGAAGCAATCGCCATCACGATCAGCAAGGCTAGAAGCGTTGGAAATTCCGCCCCGCCATTCAAGCCGAAGACGAGGAGGGCCGCGACCACCAGGGCTTCGCCCAACAGTACCAGCCGGCGCGACCGGCGATAGCCATCCGGGCGCAGCCGTAGCCGCTCGACCGGGGCCGCCCAGAGAAACTTCAATGCCCAGACCAGCATGGCGAGCGAGACCAGCCCGATCTGGTCCAGCGCAACATTCTCTGCCCGCAAGATGGCCGGCAGGCCGAGAAAGGTCAGTCCGCCGACAAGGCTCTGGGCCGTGTAGATGCCGCCTGCCGCTGCGAGGAGTTGCGGCAGCGAAGGCGGTCGTGGCGACGCACTAGAACGAGAGGCAACGGACGGGGCCGACGAACGGGACAGGGACATTGCCTATCAAAATTCCTTGCGCAGCGTCAGGCCGAAGGTGCGACCCTTGCCAAGCGTGCCGAGTTCCGATGTGCCACTGACATAGCCGGAGGTCTCGTAGGATTTGTCGGCAATGTTCTGGACATAGAGCCGCGCCGAAAAACCGTCGGTCCTGGCAAAGTCGAGGCTGGCGTCGAAGGTCGCAAACCCCGACTGGCTCGCGGCATTGGCTTCGTCGAAATAGGTCTTCGAAAACGCGTTGACTGCTGCGTTGGCTGTCAACGTACCTTCGAGCAGATCATCGGCCAGCAGGTAGCCGAGGTTAAGGTGAGCCGTGACATCCGGTGCATAGGGCAGGCGATTGCCGTCATACGATGTCCCGGTATAGGGGTCGGTGGAATCGGTAAATTCGGAGCGGCCATAGGCGGCGTTGCCGCTCAGCGTCAGGCGTTCGGTTGCCCGCCACGTGGCCTCCATCTCGATGCCGGTGCTGGTCGCCTTGCCGGCATTGCGCAGGAATTGCGAGCCGATCAAGCCAACATAGATCTGCTTGTCTGACGAGCGGATATGGTAGATGGACGTGGATATATCCAGCGCGCCGTCAAGCAGCGTCGACTTCACGCCCATCTCGAAATTCCAGGCGCTTTCGGGATCGTAGGATGCCGAATCCACCGAGGACGAGATGCTGTGGTTGAAACCGCCCGGCTTGTATCCGCGGGAAATGACACCGAACAGGCGCGTGTCAGGGGTCAATTGGTAGCCGATTGCCCATTTGGGCTGAACGCTGGCAAAGCTGGCTTTGCGCTCGAAATCAAAGCCCATGCCCATTCCGTAGCTGTCCGCCCGATAGGCATCGATGCTGGAATGGTCGTAGGTGGCGCGCAAGCCGCTGGTAAGGTCGAGCCTGTCGGTCGCGTGCCATGTCAGTTCGCCGAATACGGCGGCGCTGTCGGTGACGACATTGTTGGTCGAAGGGCCATAATAAGGGGCAACCGCACTCTTCCACCCGTCGAAATCATTGTGGCTGTACCACAGGCCTGCCACACCGCTGAACATGTCGCCGTCATGGCTTAGGCGCAGTTCCTGCGAAATCGTCTCGTCATTCTGCGGCCACTGATATCGAGAACCGGCGCCGGCGGAGAAATCCCGCAGGACATCGCTCTTTTGATAGCTGGTGATGCTGGAGAGAGTGTAGTCACCGAGGTGATAGTTGAACTGGCCCGAAATGCTGGTCACATCGCGCTCGAGCCTTGGAATGTCCCCGTAGATGCTGCTGCGATAGATGCGATCATCGACATCGGACGCGAAGGAGTAGAGTTCTTCGCGTGAGAGCAGCTTTTCCTTCGAATAGCTGAGCGAAGCATCGAAGTCGCCTCCGGTCGGTGCATAGCGCAATGCGGCCCTCCCGTATCCATCGTTCGATTGGTTGATATTGTTGCGGCCGGTCGATGCGTCGTCGATATCGCCGGAAAAATGCTGGAAGTTGCCAGCATAATCGAAATACAGGGTGTTCGGGATTATAACGGCCGTACCGCCGACCTCGACCGACGGTTCGCTGTTGGAAATATTGGTCTGGATATAGAAGCGATTGGCGTCTTTCTTTCTTGTGATGATGTTGATGACGCCGCCATAGGCGTTGGCGCCATAGAGCGTGCCCTGGGGGCCGCGCAGCAGTTCTACTCGCTCAACATCCGTCAGCATCTGGGAGAATGTCGAGGGCAGTTGCGGAACGCCGTCGACATAGACCTGCACCGTTGGGTTGAAGTAGTCCGGAGATGACATGCCGCGCACGGTGACGTTCGAATAGACGCGGTTGCCGCGATTGCCGATGCTGACACCCGGAAAGACCTTCTGCAGATCTTCCACCGTGTGTATGCCGCGTGCATCCAGTTCCTCGCGGGTCACGACGGATACGGACGCATCTATCTTGCCTGCGTCCTGATCACGCTTGCCGGCGGTGATGACGATCGGCTTGAGTTCTCCCGTGCCTTCACCGTCCTGCGCCCATGCGCCCGGAACGCCGATCGTCCAAATGCATGCCGATGCCGCCAAAGCCATCTTCCTGCCGCTCACCATATTGATCCCCTCGCATCGCCAAATTAAACTTGAGCATCCTATTCCAGTTTATTGTCGCAGCGGCTAATGTTTTCGGGACCGGGATTGACGGAAATCGGACTAAAATGCTCGAAAGACGAAATTCATGGACCTGCCCAAGACCGCGCCGCATGAAGACCATGACGGCGATATGCCGCAGCCCGAACAGACCTGGCGGGAGACCGTTGATGCGGAGATAGACCAACTCGGCTGGCGGGATGCGACACGGATAGAACAGCCCGGCGACGACGTGTCGATCTACCTGATAGACACGATGCCCATCGAGGACCAGGTGTTTCATCCGGAGGGGCCGGCGACCTTTTCACTGTCGATCTTCATCGACGGGGCCGGGACGCTGTCCGTCGATGGTGCCAAACCATTTCCGGTACAGCCGGCAACCGCCGTTTTCTTCGCCTGCGATCGCATGACAAGGGGTGAGAACCACATTCGCGGCGGACGCCGGCTCTGCGTGGTCGATATTCGGGTAGAAAAGCCATTGCTTGAGAAACTGGGCGGCATATCGCTGTCGCGGCTTGGCGGGGCGGTGATCACCGAGCACAGCCTGCCGGAGCAGCACGTCTTCCTGCTCGGCTTCAAGGCACCGCCGGAACTCATCGCCGTTGCCCGCAGCCTTCTTCAATGCAGCTTTACCGAGGGAATGGCACGACGTGCCTATCTCTACAGCAAGGCAATAGAAGCACTGGGAATCGGGCTGGACGCGGTGACCAGACAGGCGGACGGCAAGCCCATCAAGCGCCTCAACGAAGAGGAAGCGCGGCGCCTCAACCAAGCCATCGCGCTGATCGAAAACCGCTATAGCTCCGACTGGACCATCCCTCGCCTGGCCCGCGAGGTGGGACTGAACGAGCGCAGGTTGAAGGAGGGTTTCCGACTGGTGATCGGCAACACGGTGCATGGTTATCTGCGCGCCACCCGGATCGACGCAGCTGCAACGCTACTGGCATCGGGTTCCAGCGTGACAGATGCTGCCTATGCCGTGGGCTTCGAAAATCTCAGCCACTTCAGCAAGGCTTTCCGCGAAGAAAAGGGCGTGTTGCCGAGCCAGTATCGCGGCCAGATCGGCGCATAGCATCGTCGTAGCAACGTGGGCGACCCGAAGAGAAGCACGACACCGATCAAAGCGAGCGGTACCGACGCCTTTGGATAAACGAGTGTGGAGAGCGGGACGCGCAAAATAGAAAGGCAACATTGTCAACCCGACGGCTTCCGGGCAGCACGACGAAGCTACATCGCCTGTTGCGACGAGATCGTGAAAGCCCCGATGGATATTGACGATACCTGATCGGACCCAAGGCCCAAGAGATGCGCTCAAGACATCGCACGGCGAAGGTCTTCTATGAGATCCCTGGGATCCTCCAGACCGATGGACAGGCGAATAAGGTCATCGGGGCAGAGCGTGCCTTCGCCCTCGGTCATGGCGCGATGCTCGATAAGGCTCTCGGTGGAGCCGAGCGAGGTCGATTGCCGGAAGACGGTCGTAGCGTTCGTTATCTTGGCGGCACAGGTGCTGTCCGACACGCGAAACGAAAGCATCGCACCGAAACCGCGTCCATACTGGCGTGAGGCAAGCTCAAACTGAGGATGGCCCGGCAGCCCCGGATAGTGAACCGTGTGGACACGCTGGTGAGCGGCGAGCCACTCTGCGATCGCCATGGCCGACGCCGAGGCACGCTGCATGCGAACAGCCAATGTGCGCAAGCCGCGCAAAAGCAGCCATTCCTGCATCGGGCTCAATACCGTTCCATTCTCGGTGCGAATAGCGATTAGCTTTTCCCGCAAGTTCGGATCGGCAACAACCAAGGCGCCCGCGGTTAAATCTCCATGGCCGTTGAGATATTTTGTCGCTGAGTGGAGCACAATATCGGCACCATGCTCGATTGGTCGGCAATGATAGGGCGTGGCTGCCGTCGCGTCCACGAGCAACCGGGTGCCTGCATTGCGGCCCAGTTCGGAAAGTCGGCGAATATCCGGCATCCGCCATTCCGGGTTGGTCGGGAGTTCCGACCAAATCAGGGCCGTCTGTCCGGGGCGGAGCGCCTTGGCTACGGCTTCTGTATCGCAGAGATCGACCGTCTCGACCGCCAGCCCGCGCGCTTCCGCCGCGCGCATAAGAATGCCTCGAAACTCGTAATAGCCTCTTTCTTCAAGCACAATGTGGCTGCCCTTGGCAAATGTGGCGAGCAGGGCCTGTGCGGCGGATGCCCCCGAGACAAAGCCGAGCGCGGCCGCCCCGCCATCCAGACCGACCATCATGCGTTCGAACAGACTGCCTTCAACCGCTCCGCCGCGGGCATACCCGATCGCGGCTTCGCCGGGTATCAGTACATGCGTAACACCCATATGGACCGCGGGCACCAGACCGCCCGTGTGGCTATCGGTGACGCCTCCGAGGCTGGCCACGAAGGTATCGATATTCTTGTCCATCGGACTCATGCTCACGTACAAAATTGTCGATTGTCGATCCTTGACATTGTTGTCGCGGTTTTGCAATGCTGCCTTATTAATCGATGGCTAAATCGTAGGCAAAGACACATGGCCCATCTTCCAAACGATCCCGGACAGGAAATCGAAACACTCGTGCGTGAGGTCGAGCCTCGGATCGTAGAAATCCGCCGGGATATCCACGCCCATCCAGAGACGGGCTTCGACACCGTGCGCACGGCCGCCCTGGTTGCTGACGAGTTGCGCACCCTTGGCCTGGAGCCGCAGACCGGCGTTGGCCGCACCGGCGTCGTCGCAACGATCACGGGTGGCCGCCCCGGTCCCTGCGTCATTCTGCGCGCCGACATGGATGCTTTGCCGATCGAGGAAAAGACTGGACTTCCCTTTGCTTCGACTATCCCCGGCAAGATGCATGCCTGCGGCCACGATATGCACACGGCTTCCCTCCTCGGAGCCGCAAATGCCTTGGTCAAGATTGCCCCGCGTCTGAGCGGCTCGGTGCGTCTCATATTCCAGCCTGCCGAAGAAACCCAGGAAAGTGGTGCTGCGGCCATGGTCGCCGATGGTGCCGCCGATGGCGCCGATTATGCGATCGCATTCCACAATCGCCCTGAAGCGCCGGCGGGCGCCGTGTTTCTCAACCGCGGAGCCAGCACTGCTTCCAGTGACGAGTTTCAGGTTATCGTGCGTGGCAAGTCGGGTCATGCGGCCCGCCCGCATGCGGCAATCGACCCGATCGTCTCGTCCGCCTACATCATTACCCAGCTTCAGACCGTCATTTCCCGGGAAATGGATCCGGCGCTCTCCGCGGTACTGACCATCGGCCACATCCAGGGTGGGGCGACGCAAAATATCATTCCCGACAGCTGCATGTTCGAGGGCACGGTGCGGTGCCGCTCGCCGGAATCCCGAGACCTCGCTGAAACTTCATTCAAGCGAATCTGCCTCGGGGCTGCCGCGGCCATGAATGCCGAGGTTGAGATCGAATATGTCCGGGGCGCGCCTCCATTAATGAACGACGACGGTCTGGTCGACCGTGCTGCCGCCGCTTTCGGCCTGCAGTTCGGCGATACCATTGTTGTCGAGCAGGGCAAGAGCTTCGGTGCCGAGGACTTTTCGTATTTCTCGGAACGCCTACCCTCGATCCAGATTTTCGTTGGATCGGGCCAGCCCGGCCGCGACGATCGCGTCCACAACTCCGATTACCAGCCCGACGAGGCTTGCATTGCCCAGAGTGCCATTGCACTTACGCGCATGGCCGTCGAGCTGATGTCCTGACAACACACATCGTCATTCGCACATAAAAGGGGATAATACATTGAACGTGAACCGCAGTCACTTTCTGCGCATCGGCCTCGCCACGCTGGCCCTTGCCGTTGCCCTGCCGCAAGCTTCCTTCGCGCAGGACAAGAAGACATACGTCTTCGCCACCGAAGGCGCCTATCCTCCCTTCAACATGACTTCGCCGAGCGGCGAACTGCAGGGCTTCGAGATAGATCTGATTGCCGAAGTCGCCAAGCGCGGCGGCTTTGACTACAAGGTCATCTCACAGGCTTGGGACGGGATGATCCAGGGCCTCGTGGACGGCAAATACAACGGCGTCATCGATGCCGTCACGATCACCGACAAGCGCAAGGAAGTCGTCGACTTCTCGCTGCCTTACACGACCGGCGGATCCACCTTCGCCGTCACCAAGGACAGCGGCATCACGCTTGCTGGCAATGGCACAAGCGTCGACCTCTCCGACAAGGCGGCAAGCGATGCCGCCGTCGCAGATCTCGCCAAAGCCCTCTCCGGCAAGACCGTCGGCGTGCAGGTCTCGACCATCCAGTCAAGCTTCCTCACCCAGTATCTTGCCGACAAGGGCGTGACGATCCGCACTTACCAGAACGGCCAGGACGTCTACCAGGACCTGACGAACGGCCGCATCGACGCTGCCATGGCTGCCGTTACCAACATTGCCGCCTTCCTGCAGAAGCACAAGGATGACGTCATGGCAACCGGACCTTCGTTCAAGGGCGGTGTAATGGGCAATGGTTCGGCGGTCGCCGTGCGCAAGGGCGATAGTGAACTCAAGCCAGCCATCGATAAGGCACTGAAGTCCATGTCGGACGACGGCACCCTTTCGACCATGTCCAAGAAATGGTTTGGCCTCGACGTGACTCCGAAGCTCTGATCCACCAATGTCACCGGACTTCGTACTTTTGGGATTTGGGCCGGATGGCTGGGGGCTCGCATTGCTGCGGGCGGGCCTCCTGACCGTCGCCGTCTCTGTTGCCGCATTCATTTGCGGCATCATTCTGGGCACTTTTCTGGCCTGGGCTCGCGTTGGACGCAGTCGGCTGCTGCGAGTAGTAGCGGAGGTCTATTCCGTCGTTCTGCGTGGCGTCCCGGACATTCTGGTGATCTATCTGTTCTATTTCGGTGGGCGTCAGGTCGTGACGGTCATCGGAACAACGCTCGGCTTTGCCGGCCCGTTCGACATTAGCGGCTTCGTGGCCGGCATGCTGGCCATCGGACTGATTTCCGGCGCCTATCAGGGCGAAGTCCTGCGCGGGGCATACCAAGCCCTGCCGAAGGGCACGCTGGAGGCCGGCCTTGTCGTTGGCATGTCGCGATGGACGCTCTTTCGCCGGGTTATCGCGCCGCAGGCCATGGTGACCGCCATCCCAGGCCTCGGCAATCAGTGGCAGTCGGTCATCAAGGAATCGGCACTCGTTTCGGTCACCGGTCTCGTCGAAATCATGCGCCAGGTGACGGTCGCGGCCGGATCTACCCAAGAGCACTTCCTGTTCTACGGCGCAGGTGCCGTCCTGTATCTGGTGATCACAACGATTTCAGGGCAGGTATTCATGCTCATCGAGCGCAGAAGCCTGCGTGGCCATCCTTCGGGGGCACGCCGATGACCAATTCCTTCACGATCGAGGTTCTGGAAAAGCTTCTGGTGGGCCTTCCGTTGACGCTCAATCTCAGCTTCTTCTCGCTTCTGGGGGGCGGGTGTCTGGCGCTTCTGCTGAACCTGATGCGCGTGACGAAGATCGGCAACGCCATCGGATCGGCCTTTGTATTCCTGTTTCGCGGCTCGCCGCTTCTCGTCCAGATCTTCATGATCTACTACGGTCTGGCCAGCTTCGGTTTCATCCGCCACAGCTTCCTCTGGCCGTTCTTCCGCGAACCCTACTGGTGCGGCCTCCTGGCACTCATTCTCAACGATGCTGCCTATACTTCGGAGATCCTGCGTGGCGGCCTGCGTGCGGTTCCAAAGGGAGCAGTCGAAGCTGCGCGCGTCTCCGGAATGAGCTGGCCAACGGTGTTTCGTCGCGTTGTGCTGCCGTTGGCATTCCGTCAGGCGATGCCGGCTTATTCCAGCGAAGTGATCTCGATGATCAAGGCAACTGCGCTGGTAAGTACCGTAACGTTGATGGAAGTCACAGGTATCGCTCGTGCACTCGTCTCCGAGACATGGCGCGCTGTCGAGATTTTCCTCTGTGCCGCAGCCATATACCTGGTGCTTTCGTTGATCGTGTCACGAACGTTCACCTGGCTTGAGCACCGTCTTTCACCCTGGCAATTCAAAGTGAGCCGATGACAACCCAACCCGTAATCACGGTTCGCAACCTTCACAAGCGTTTCGGCGATAACGAAGTCCTGCGCGGCATAGATCTGACGGCGACCGACGGCGAGGTGATCTCCATCATCGGTGCCAGCGGCTCCGGCAAGAGCACACTCCTGCGCTCGATCCCTCTTCTTGAAATTCCCGATAAGGGCACGATTGCGGTCGGCGAAGACAGCGTGTCGCCGGTCAATGGTCACATGACACGCCGGGAAGATGCGATGGCCCGTCGCATCCGTGGCCATCTCGGCTTCGTCTTCCAGAACTTCAATCTCTGGCCGCATCGTTCCGTCCTGGAAAACGTCATCGAAGCCCCGATCCATGTACAGGGCCGTCCCAGGGCCGAATGTATCGATGAGGCAATGGCGCTTCTGCAGAAGGTCGGACTGGCGGAAAAGCGCGATGCCTGGCCGGCACATCTCTCCGGCGGTCAACAACAGCGCGTTGCCATTGCGCGAGCCCTTGCACAGCGCCCGCGTGCGATACTGTTCGACGAGCCTACATCGGCGCTCGATCCCGAACTGGTCGGCGAAGTTCTGAAGGTCATCCGTGGACTGGCAGAGGAGGGGCGCACGATGCTGATTGTCACCCACGAGATGGGCTTTGCCCGAGAGGTGTCGAGCCGTACGATCTTCCTCAACAAGGGGGTCATCGAAGAGGACGGCACGCCTGAAAAGGTATTTGGTTCGCCAACGTCTGAACGTTGCCGCTCGTTCATCAGCGGTCATTTCGACCGTAACCGCTAGGGTGAGACAATGCGCGATCCCATTGATCGGAAAAGCTTGCAGGACAGCGCCGTCGACTGGTTGAGGGAAGCTATCGTGCGGGGAGCCTTTGCTTCAGGCGCGACCCTGACGGAGCTCGCGCTTACCGAACAGATCGGGGTCGGGCGCAGTACGGTTCGCTCGGCCCTTTTCGCGCTCGAGGCGCAGGAACTGGTCGTTCGCACACCCTATTCGAGTTGGCATGTGGCGACACTGGACGCACGCGAGATAGAAGAGATCTATACGTTGCGTGCGGCGCTCGAAGGCTTGGCTGCCAGGATCGTGGCGCAGAAGCGTGAGCAGATCGACATGGCGCCTATCGACGCCGCCTTCCATGCTCTTGAAACAATCGATGCTGCAAACTCCGATCAACGGCTGAGGGCAGATCTGGGCTTTCATGCCAGCACTGTTGTTCAGACGGGCCATCGTCTTCTAGCCCGGCGGCATGCCCAACTGGCAGACAAGATGGAATGGCTCTATCGCTGGTCGGAGCTTCATTGGCCTCGTCGCAGGGATCTTGTCGAAGAGCATCAGAAACTCAGAGATGCGCTTTTCAACGGGTCGCCGGACGACGCTGAACAGGCCGTGCGCGACCATATTTCACAATCCATCACCGCCGACATCGAAGGCTTCCACGAGCTGGAAGCTCGCGACACCAAGAAGCCCTGAAACAAGAGCTGAGCAGATCAATGAGTGACATAACTATCCTCGACGGCGGCATGGGCCGCGAACTTGAACGCGTCGGAGCTCCCTTCCGGCAACCGGAATGGTCGGCGCTTGCCTTGATGGAAGCGCCGGATATGGTCCGGCAAGTGCATGAGGGCTATATCCGCGCCGGCGCCCGGATCATCACGACAAACAGCTATGCGCTTGTGCCGTTCCATATAGGCGACGAGCGTTTCAAGGCGGATGGCGCCCGCCTCGCGGAGCTTGCCGGCCGGATGGCGCGTGAGGCTGCGGCCCTGTCATCCGACGTCAAGGTTGCTGGTTCTCTGCCGCCCGTTTTCGGTTCCTATCAGCCACATCTGTTCCGGTCGGATCTGGCACAGCAATATCTCGGTGTGCTGGTGGGTGGGCTGGCGCCGCATGTCGATTTTTGGCTTGCCGAAACCCAAAGTTCTATCGAGGAAGCATCGGCTGCAGCGCAGGCGGTCAAGGCTACCGACAAACCGCTTTGGATCTCCTTCACATTGCGCGACGACGTTGGCCCCGAAGAAATGCCGGAGCCGCAGCTGCGTTCCGGACAGACTGTTGCGGATGCCACGCGCCTGGCCGTCTCGCTGGGCGCCGAGGCCATGCTCTTCAACTGCTCCATGCCGGAAGTCATGGCCGCCGCGCTATCGGCAGCCCACAGCGTGGCTCCCGAGCTGAGGCTCGGCGTATACGCAAATGCCTTTGCATCGCAGGACGATGACGGCGCTGCCAACGAGGTCATCTCCGACATCCGCGCAGACCTGGATCCGCAATCCTATGGCAAGTGGGCAAAGACCTGGATGGAAAAGGGCGCATCCATCATCGGCGGATGTTGCGGTATCGGTACCGAGCATATCCACCATTTGTCCAGTCGATTTTCCTGCAACTGAATGACATCACCGACAGAAGGGGCGGGCGCCGCATGCGCGATGCCCGCCTTTCTTGCGAATCTCGCCGGCCGCCTCCGCAACTGGCCGTGTGTCGCGACTGTCTCAGGTTTGGCTATGAGCGCGTGCTGCCGCGGCGGCAAACAGTATTCCTGTGACGATCAGAACAAGGCTAATGACGAAGAGGGTCGACAACCTTGTTCCCCAGGAAGGCAACCGAGGCTGCAATACCAATCAGCGGAACGCCGAGGGTGAAGTTCGACATTGCGAAGACCGAGATGCGGCGTCCGAATTCGGCGGAGATTACGAAGCAGGCCGAAGTTGCAACCGGCCCGATGAAGAAGAGCAATGCAAGAATATGGCTGTCATGTGGAAGGGCCGATGGCACACCCTCGACGCCATAGGCGATTACGGCAAGCGGGATGGTCGCCAGGAGCATCTGCCAGGGTGCGAGAGACAACGGCGTTGAAGCCCAGCGGTGGCGGCGAATGTGCAGGATTACGACAGACCAGCAGATGGCTGCAAGCAGCAGGAATACGCATCCGGTGATCGTGCCGGCCTTGCGCCAGTCCATTTCGAGCGGCGAGCATATCAGGGCGACGCCGGCAAGCCCAATGGCCAGCGCCCCGAGTTGCATGCGGGTCGGTGACTGCCGGAACAAAAGCCATCCCATGAATACCGCCCAGATGGGGGTCGTGTATGCAAGAAGCACCGCCTTGCTCGTATCGGTCTGGGTCATGGCGATCATGCCGAGCCCGGTAAAGGCCATCATCTGCAACAGGCCCATGCTGGCAACGATCGGCAAATCCTGCTTGCCCGGCAGGCGAAGGTCGCCGCGAAGGGCCACGAACACAAAAAGGCAGACCGAGGCGCTGCCAAAGCGGATTGCCGCCAGCCAAAGCGGTGGGACCTCGACAAGTGCAAGCTTCGTCGCCGGCCAGCTCAAGCCCCAGAGCAGGACCATCACGGTCAGCCAGATGAATGTTGGGACTTGGCTTGGCTTCAACGCTGGCACAGTGCCGATGCTCGGTGTGCAATCCTGCTTCAGGCTCATCTCGTCTTCTCAGCTGGGCGACATTGATCGGCAAGCTAAGCGAACAGCCCGCGAATTTCTGACCTATTGGGGCGGTCTTTGCGCGAAGTTAGAAAAACATAACCAGGAAGGCGCATTTCGCGGGTAATTTATGCCGAAGACTTCTGATATCCTCGATGAAGCGAGCCTGAGAATCCTCGATGCGCTTCAGCTGAACGCTGAATTGAGCAATTCCGAGCTTGCTGAAAAGGTCGGGCTATCGGCTTCGCCTTGCTGGCGCAGAGTGTCGGATCTCAAGGCACAAGGCGTGATCCGCGGTTCCGTGGCCATCGTTGATCCGTTGAAGCTGGGCCTTGCCGTCAACGTGTTCATCCATGTGACCCTGTCCAAGCAGGACAAGCAAACCCTTGAAGGGTTTACCAATACGGTTCGCAATCGTCCGGAGGTCATGGAGTGCTACCTGATGACCGGGGAGGCTGACTTTCTTCTGCGGGTCGTGATTGAAGACCTTATCAAATACCAGGAGCTGATGGTGGACTGCCTGACCCGCATTCCAGGCGTATCGAACATTCGTTCCAGCTTCGCTCTCGATCAGGTGAAGTATACAACAGCCCTCCCGACGCGTCACCTTCGCTGAAAATCGCGATCCGCTGACGCGCGAAGGCCGGCAAAGGCGAAAACGCTCTGATGATCCTGTCCATAATCGGACGTGAATGCCGGCTCTGGTTCTTCAGCAGCACGACATAGCGGCTTGTGCGCTCAACGATCGAGGTAATGTTGGCATGACCGAGTTCACGTTCGAAGATCTGAAGGTCGCCTTCCCAATGGCCGAACTGCGAGCGATCTTTAATGTAATCAGGCCGTTGAGATATTCTGTGCGTGGACGGAAAGACGCTGTTTCGGGGCTTTCTGGAGCCTCGCGATCGGCGTTTGCGACGTGCCTCTGGTAGGTAGCGATAGAGCCCGAGGCTTTAGTCTTCCTTGCAATAAATGAAGTGATAGATGGTTTCGGCGCAGATGCGCACGAGGCTGATGCCATCGGCCAGCAGACGACCGGCAATCTGCTCAGGTGACCAGTAGGCTTTCAATCGTTCAATGATTAGAGCAGTGCAACTGCGGATGCCGTCTGAGCTTTCTCAGCCGCCTGCGGCGCTCCTTGGAGATGTCATCGGCGACGGTGCTGTAATAGCCGTCATAGTCCGGCAGTTCGCGACCACGAAACGTGTTGAGCTTGATCTCGCGATAGATGGTCGAACGATGGCGGCCAAGCTGACGTGCCATCTCGTTGACCGGAACCTTTGCCGCCACCAGATGATGAAGACACCGGCGATCGGCGAGGGTGATCTGCGTATAGCATCGGGACATGCCAAAATCCCCAAAGTGAAGCCATTGAAATTACTGGCATGTCACACTTCATTCTTGAACTTACCCCGACTACATAGGCAGATCGCATAAGATAGCTTATGGAACTGATTTGCCGAAACAGAAGCGGAGGTCATTTTGTAGACGGGATTGAAGTATCGCCATTCCTGAACGGCGGTTGCTGGCAGCTTTGAGTGGAAACCGTTGCTCCCCTACTGGATCGCGCAGTTCGCCGGCGGGCTCATCGCGGCGGCGATCCTTTACCTGATCGCCGCCGGCAAGGCCGATTTTGTCGTGGGCAGCCTTGCTTCCAACGGCTACGGCGCGAATTCGTCGGGCGGCTATGGCATGATGTCGACACTCGTTACCGAAATCGTCATGACGGGTGCATTCATCTTCATTATTCTCGGGGCGACCCACGGCCGTGCGCTGGCGGGTTTCTCACGGATCGCAATCGGCCTTGCTCTCACTCTGATCCATCTCGTCTCGATCCCGGTGACGAACACATCGGCCGATCCCGCATGATCGACTGCAGTTGCATTCTTCGCCCAGAGCGGAGCACTGGGCCAGTTATGGTTTTCTGGGTCGCCCCTCTGGCCGGTGCCGTCATCAGCGCGACGATCTGGAAGGCGCTTGGCGAAGGCGACTAACGCCGTTTCGCCATTCAAGCAGGTCGCAGCCACTCGGCTGCCGAAAGAGCCCGGCATTTCGGAAGAAGGCCTTCTTGCAAAAGTGGCCTCTGCGTTCTGCCCGAGGTGGTGGAGAATATCCGCAGTTCACATTGCGTTCACTTGATGAATGGCAAGTTCGGCTATCATATGAGGTTGATCGAACTATACAGAAAGATGGAGTAAGCGGATGTCATTGTTTGACAGTTTGAGCAGCGTTATTGGTGATGCTCTCAGCGGCAAGCCGATCAACCTGATGTCGGTCGCCGAGGACGTGTTCGAAAATGCGGGCGGCCTCGATGGCATTCTGGCGCAACTCAATCAGAGCGGGCTTGGCCATCAGGTCTCTTCCTGGATCGGCACTGGTGACAACCTTCCGATCTCGGCAGACCAGATCCGCGCAGCATTGTCGTCGGAGCAGGTGCAGAGCCTTGCGGCAAAATTCGGCGTGGATATCAGCCAAGTGCCGGAATTGCTGGCGAAGCATCTGCCGGAAACCGTTGATCAGGCAAGCCCGAACGGGGCGCTGCCATCCTGAGGTAGGACATCGCAGGCATTTTCATGCCGTCCTGCCATTCACTTTGGCACTCGGCCAGATCTCTATTGCAGGTCTGCGCCGCGCCATGATCTAACCCGATCATGGCCTTCACACTTCGTCAGCTGCAATATTTCGTGGCCGTGGCCGAGCAAGGCTCGGTCACGCGTGCCGCTCAGAACCTGTCGATTTCCCAATCCTCCGTCACGGAAGCCCTGAAGGAGCTGGAGACGGATCTCGGCGTCACCTTGTTCGAGCGACATCCGCGTGGCCTATCGATCACCCATAACGGCCACCAATTCCTACGCCACGCGACAAACATTCTGTCTGCCGTCTCCGATGCGCGCACCAGCTTCGGCAATCAGCGCGATGCAGCACCGGGAACGCTGAACATCGGCGTTACCTCCCTCGTCGCCGGTTATGTTCTCTCCGATCTCCTGGCCCGCTATCGCCGCGCCTGCCCGAATATCGAGGTCACCGCGATAGAGGATAACGGCAGTTATCTGGAACATCTGCTGGTCGGCGGCGAACTGGATGTCGCGGTCATGGTGATCTCCAACCTGCGCGACCGCATGGCGCTGCAGGCGGAAATCCTGGAAACCTCGCCCTATCGCCTTTGGCTGCCGCTCGGGCATCCGCTGGTATCGGCTGACATCATTTCGGTGTCGGACGTCGCCCGCGAACCGTTGATCATGCTGACGGTCGATGAAATCGAGGAGAACACCGGCAAGCTATTGAGTGCACTTGGCGCCCGTCCCCATGTCGCATTCCGCACACGTTCCGTGGAGGCCGTCCGCAGTCTCGTCGCCACCGGCGCCGGCATCGCTCTCTTGCCCGATCTCGTCTATCGCCCCTGGTCGCTGGAAGGCGACCGGATCGAAAGCCGGGATGTGTCTGGGGCTCTTCCCGTCGTACAGGTCGGCATGGTCTGGAGGAAAGGCTCCAGCCTGCCGCAATCCGCGAGGGATTTCGTCGCGGTTGCCGAAAACATGCGCTCCGGCCGAATTCGCTGACATTTGCAACCTAAACAATATCATTGATATCGGAAAAACCGATACCGTGTTTCTGATAAATGAATTTGCGAAAACGCAGATTGGAAGTCACCTTTTCGTCCGGGAACAAAACGCCGCGAAGCGGCACCGAACCGGGAGACGGACGATGAAGCATCTTCTGAAAGCATGCACCGTTACTTTGGCGAGCCTCAGCCTTGCCACACAAGTCGTCGCCGCAGAACCATTGAAGAAACTCGGAAAGGGCGAAGGCGAAGTCAGCATCGTCGCATGGGCCGGCTATATCGAGCGCGGTGAGACCGACAAGGCCTATGACTGGGTCACCGATTTCGAAAAGGAAACCGGCTGCAAGGTTTCCGTCAAAACCGCCGCCACATCAGATGAAATGGTGGCACTGATGAACGAAGGAGGCTTCGACCTTGTCACCGCCTCAGGCGACGCGTCGCTCCGCCTCGTCGCCGGCAAGCGCGTACAGCCGATCAACACCGCCCTGATCCCGAGCTTCAAGACAATCGACAAGCGCCTGCAGGATGCGCCCTGGCACACGGTCAACGGTGTACATTACGGTGTGCCCTATCTCTGGGGGCCGAACGTGCTGATGTACAATACCGATGTCTTCAAGGATCAGGCGCCGAAGAGCTGGAAGGTAGTCTTTGAAGAAGAAACGCTTCCCGACGGCAAATCCAACAAGGGCCGCGTTCAGGCCTATGACGGGCCGATCTATATCGCCGATGCAGCCCTCTATCTGATGGCGCACAAGCCCGAACTCGGCATCAAGGACCCTTACGAACTGAACGAAGACCAGTACAAGGCGGCGCTCGATCTGCTGCGCGGCCAGCGCCAGCTCGTCTCCCGCTACTGGCACGACGCCATGATCCAGATCGATGACTTCAAGAATGAAGGCGTCGTGGCTTCCGGTTCCTGGCCGTTCCAGGTCAATCTGATGCAGGCGGACAAGCAGAAGATCGCCTCCACCTTCCCCGAGGAGGGCGTGACCGGCTGGGCCGACACGACCATGCTGCATGCCGAAAGCAAGCACCCGAACTGCGCCTATATGTGGATGGAACATTCGCTGAAGGCCAAGGTTCAGGGCGATGCCGCCGCCTGGTTCGGCGCGGTCCCGTCCGTTCCGGCAGCCTGCAAGGGCAATGCGCTTCTGACAGACGAGGGTTGCAACACCAACGGCTACGATCATTTCGAGAAGATCAAGTTCTGGCGCACGCCGGTTGCCAAATGCAGCTCGCAAAGCGAATGCGTACCCTATCACCGCTGGGTCTCCGATTATATCGGCGTCATAGGCGGGCGGTAGTCGGTTACAAAGGGGAGAGGAAATCCTCTCTCCACGCACTGCAGAAAGCACGCCCCCTCCCCCTCCGGCGTGCCGGCGTCCTTCGAGCCCACCACAAAGGGGGAGAAGAGCTGCGGCACCCACTTTGCCTCGATTGAGGCAAGGCGGAACGGCCGGGTTAAGCCCTCCCCTTGTGGGGTCCGTCAGGACGGGTTGAGACCGGTGTCTCAACCCAGGCATGGTTGGGAGGGCTTTCAGTAAGCCCCCGTGCATTGATCTCAGAAACTCGGAGCCGTCATGACCCCCGCCGTCTCATTCTCCAAGGTTGCCCGCCATTTCGGGCCGGTACGCGCCGTCGACGGAGTGGATCTGGAGATCGCGCCCGGTGAATTCTTCGCCATGCTGGGGCCTTCCGGCTCCGGCAAGACGACCTGCCTGAGACTGATTGCCGGCTTCGAACAGCCGACATCCGGCCATGTGGAGATTTTTGGCGAGCGGGCCGATGGCGTTCCGCCCTATCGCCGCAACGTCAACACCGTCTTTCAGGATTATGCCCTCTTCCCGCATCTCTCCATCCTCGACAACGTTGCCTACGGGTTGATGGTCAAGGGGGTGGCCAAAGCCGAACGGTTGCGCGAGGCGGAAAAGGCGTTGGAACTGGTCAAATTGCCGGGCTATGGCACTCGCCGCCCCGCCCAGCTTTCGGGCGGCCAACGGCAGCGCGTGGCGCTTGCCCGCGCGCTGGTCAACCGGCCCAAGGTCCTGCTGCTCGACGAACCGCTCGGCGCGCTGGACCTCAAGCTGCGCGAACAGATGCAGGAGGAATTGAAGACCCTGCAGCGGGCACTCGGCATCACTTTCGTCTTCGTCACCCACGATCAGGGTGAGGCGCTGTCGATGGCCGATCGTGTGGCCGTCTTCAACAATGGTGGCATCGTCCAACACGGCACGCCGCAGGATATCTACAATCGGCCGAAGACGCGGTTTATCGCCGATTTCGTCGGCTCGTCCAACGTCATCCCGCCGGACAGAATGGCGGCACTCGGCGGCGAAGGCCGTTGGGCGAGCCTCAGGCCGGAGGCGATCCGACTTTCCGACAGCGGCACTGAAGCGACCATAGAGAATACCAGCTTCCTCGGCGCCGCCACACGGCTCGCGGTCGACCTGAGCGGGTTGAAGCTGCATGTCATGCAGCCGGCCGGCCTGACCGTTCCTGCTCTCGGCACCAGGGTCAGGCTCGCCTGGCAGGCGGGTGATCTGCATTACCTGGATGACGCGGCATGACGGTCCTCAACACGGCGGAGACTGCTACATCGATCCTGCCACGGCGCAGCGGATTTGCCGGCGCGCTCTCCGACACGTTCTGGCGGCATCCGAAACTCCTGCTCTTGCTGATGCTCACCCCGCCGCTGCTCTGGCTCGGCATCATCTATATCGGCTCGCTGATCGCGCTGCTTTTGCAGAGCTTCTTCTCGATCGACGACTTTTCCGGCATGGTCAGCTACGAGTTCACGCTGGCGACCTATGCCGAGCTTCTGAACCCCGCCAATTTCGACATCATCATCCGTACCGTCCTGATGGCAGCACTGGTCACGATCGCCTCGGCTTTCGTTGCTTTTCCGATCGCCTATTACGCCGCCCGCTATGCACAGGGAAAATGGAAGGCGCTTTTTTACCTCGGCGTCATGCTGCCGCTCTGGTCGAGCTATCTCGTCAAGGTCTATGCTTGGAAACTGATCCTTGCCAAGGAAGGCATCGTAACCTGGTTCTTCGCCAAGTTTCACCTGGCGTGGATACTCGACGGGGTGCTGGGGCTTCCGGTAATCGGCGGCAACTCGCTGTCGGTGAGCTATCTCGGCACCTTTATCGTCTTCGTCTATATCTGGCTGCCCTATATGATCCTGCCGACGCAGGCGGCGCTTGAGCGGGTTGCCGGCAATCTCGTCGAGGCTTCCGCCGATCTCGGCGCCACACCGCGCCAGACCTTTCGCACCGTGCTTTTCCCGCTCGCCCTTCCGGGCATCATCGCCGGCTCGATCTTCACCTTCTCGCTGACGCTCGGTGATTACATCATCCCGCAGATCATCGGCTCGTCGCGGCTTTTCATCGGCCAGGCCGTCTATACTCAGCAGGGCACGGCCGGCAACGTGCCGCTGGCAGCCGCCTTCTCCGTCGTGCCGATCGTTATCATGGGGATCTATCTCTGGCTTGCCAAACGCATGGGGGCTTTCGATGCGCTCTGACCGCGGCTCCCGCTCGCCGTTGACACTGAAGATTGGCGCCGGGCTTGGCCTGCTCTTTCTGCATCTGCCGATCCTGCTGATTTTCGTCTACGCCTTCACGACGGAGGAGAAGAGTTATCAATGGCCGCCGCCGGGCCTCACGCTGAAATGGTTCGGCATTGCCTGGAACCGGCCGGATGTCTGGGCAGCGCTGGGGCTTTCCGTCCAGGTTGCCTGTATCGCAACGGCAATTGCGCTCATCCTCGGCACGCTCTGTGCGGCTGCCGTCAGCCAGACGCGGTTTTTCGGCCGCGAGGCAATCTCGCTTCTCGTCATCCTGCCGATTGCGCTGCCGGGCGTCATAACCGGTATTGCTCTCCGCTCCGCCTTCAGCCTGATGGATATTCCTTTTTCGGTCTGGACGATCGTGCTGGGACACGCGACCTTCTGCGTCGTAGTCGTCTACAACAATGCGGTTGCCCGCTTCCGCCGCACCTCCGGCTCGCTGATCGAGGCGTCGATGGATCTCGGCGCCGATGGCTTCCAGACTTTTCGCCATGTGATCCTGCCCAATATCGGCACGGCGCTGCTTGCCGGTGGAATGCTCGCCTTCGCGCTTTCTTTCGACGAGGTGATCGTCACGACCTTTACCGGAGGTCAGCAATCGACGCTGCCGATCTGGATGCTCGAGGAACTGATCCGGCCACGCCAGCGGCCGGTCACCAATGTCGTTGCCATGATCGTGGTGCTCGTCACCTTCCTGCCGATCCTGGCCGCCTATTACCTCACCCGTGACGGCGACCAGATCGCCGGTTCCAGCAAATGACAAGGGAGATACCGATGGATACCGAGATGCTGATCGGCGCGCGCTTTGAAGCCGGCACGGAGAATGAAGAGCATATTCTCAACCCGAAAACCGGTGAGACCGTTCTTGATTTGCCGGAGGCCTCGCTGTCCCAGATCGACGCCGCTGTCGACGCGGCGGAGAAGGCTTTCACTTCATGGGCGCATACGACACCGGGAGAGCGCTCGGCCTATCTTTTGAAGATTGCAGACGCGATTGAAAGGGACGCCGAAGGCTTCGCGACGCTCGAGGCGCTGAATTGCGGCAAGCCGATCAACTCTGTGCTTAATGACGAAATCCCTGCGATCGTCGATTGCTACCGCTTCTTTGCCGGCGCGGTGCGCAATCTCCACGGTCCGGTGGCCGGCGAATACATGCCGAACCACACATCGATGATCCGCCGCGATCCGATCGGCATCGTCGGCTCGATCGCGCCCTGGAACTATCCGATGATGATGATGGCCTGGAAGCTTGCTCCGGCGATCGCCGGCGGCAATGCCATCGTCTTCAAACCCTCCGAACAGACGCCGCTGACGGCGCTGAAGATGGCGAAGCTGCTTGCCGGCATCTTGCCCGAGGGCGTCGTCAACATCGTGCTCGGGCGGGGCGAAACTGTCGGCAATGCGCTGATCAACCACCCGAAGGTTTCCATGGTGTCGATCACCGGCGATGTCGCGACCGGCAAGAAGGTGCTTGCCGCAGCGGCCAAGACGGTGAAGCGCACGCATCTGGAACTCGGCGGCAAGGCACCGGTGATCGTCTTCGACGATGCCGATATCGAGGCGGTCGTGGCCGGCATCCGGACCTTCGGCTACTATAATGCCGGGCAGGACTGCACCGCTGCTTGCCGCATCTACGCCCATGCCAAGGTCTATGACAATTTCGTCGCCGATCTCACGTCGGCGGTCTCCAGCATCAAGTTCAACCTGAGCGACGATACGGAAAACGAGATCGGGCCGCTGATCTCCAAGCGCCAGCGTGATCGTGTCGAAAGCTTTGTCGCACGCGCGTCGGAACACAAGCACATGGAGATCACCACCGGTGGCCAGAAGGCCGGAGACAAGGGTTTCTTCTTCGCCCCGACGGTGATTGCCGGTGCCACCCAGGAGGACGAGATCGTCCGCCGCGAAGTCTTCGGTCCGGTCGTTTCGGTCACGCGCTTTTCCAACGTCGAGGATGCCGTCACCTGGGCGAATGACAGCGATTACGGCCTCGCCTCCTCCGTCTGGACCAAAGATATCGGCCGCGGGATGAAGACCGCCGCCCAGCTGCGCTATGGCTGCACCTGGATCAACACCCATTTCATGCTGGTCAACGAGATGCCGCATGGCGGGCTTAAACAGTCCGGCTATGGCAAGGACATGTCCGTCTATGCGCTGGAGGATTACACGGCCGTCCGGCACGTCATGATCAACCACGGATGAACGAAATATTGGCGGTGACGATCGTTAGCTCGGGCGTCTTCACTACAAGGCGCCGGTAGTCACACCGGCTTCAACGTGCCGAGTCATGCACGGCACGCTGCATCCCAATACTCTTTGCGGCCGTCGAAGGCGCGGCAACCATGGTTGCCGCTTCGATAGTAGCGGCCGAACCTGAGGCGCCAACTTCATTCGCGAGCACATCGCCAATCTCAAGGTCATCGTCGAAGACATACATCTATTGGCGATCACAATTATTTGTGTTCGAATGCCATCAATATTTTCGGGGCCATTTCCAGATCGCGCCGACCTGCGTTGACATGCGAACCACCAACGTATCCGCCGCTTATCAAGGCGGCGCATCCACATCCTGCGCTTGCCACAACATGGCGAAGTCGATGGGGCTGACGGATGGCAAATTCAAAAAAACGGTTTTTGTGAAAACCGATTGATTAAACGCAAATAGCCGCTTCCTTAGAGCGATTATAGAACTTGCCAGCATCCGAAAAGCGACGAGTCCAAGACCATTTCCAAGGCTCGCCAGCCAACACGTCTTACAATCCAGAAAGGACGTTGCATGTTCGACCCGTTGCTAGTCGACCTCTCGCGACTTCAATTTGCCCTTACGGCGCTATACCATTTTCTTTTCGTTCCCTTGACGCTCGGCCTCGCCATCATGATTGCCATGATGGAAACGGTTTTTGTCATGACTCGCCGAACCATCTGGCGCGACATGACGAAGTTCTGGGGCGTCCTGTTCGGCATCAACTTCGCGCTCGGTGTGGCCACAGGCATTACGATGGAATTTCAGTTCGGCATGAACTGGGCTTTCTATTCCCACTATGTCGGTGACATTTTCGGCGCGCCGCTGGCAATCGAGGGCCTGATGGCCTTCTTTCTCGAAGCGACTTTTGTCGGCCTGTTCTTCTTCGGTTGGGATCGCCTTTCGCCCCGCGCGCACATGATCGTGACATGGCTGATGGCACTCGGCACCAATTTCTCCGCGCTCTGGATCCTGATCGCCAATGGCTGGATGCAGAACCCGGTCGGTGCTGCGTTCAATCCCGATACGATGCGCATGGAAGTGACGGACTTCATGGCCGTGCTCTTCAATCCGGTGGCCCAGGCCAAGTTCGTTCATACCGTCTCTGCCGGTTATCTCTGTGCCGCGACCTTCGTGCTCGGTATCTCGGGTTGGTATCTGCTGCGTGACCGTCACGTGGCCCTTGCCCGGCGCTCGTTCGTCATCGCCGCTGCCTTCGGCCTCGCGTCGGCACTGTCGGTAATCGTGCTGGGCGACGAAAGCGGCTATGCGCTGACCGATAACCAGAAGATGAAGCTCGCAGCCATCGAGGCGATGTGGGAGACGGAGCCTGCTCCGGCGTCCTTCACCGCCATCGGCATTCCGAGCCTGACGGATCGCAAGACCTATTTCGGCGTCCACATTCCGTGGGTGATGGGTTTGATCGGGACCCGTTCGGTCGACAAGCAGATCGATGGTATTGATCAACTGGTCGAGAAGGCGGAAGTTCGTATCCGCAATGGTATCGGCGCATATGATGCGCTCGAGAAGCTGAAGGTCGACCACAATGACAGCGCCGCACGCGCTGATTTCGAGGCCAAGTCCAAGGATCTTGGTTACGCCCTCCTCCTCAAGCAGTTCATTGCCGACCCCCGCCAGGCAACGGACGATCAGATCAAGCAAGCCGCCTGGTCGTCGGTTCCGGAAGTCCCGGCCCTATTTTTCGGCTTCCGCATCATGGTCGCCTGCGGTTTCGCGCTCCTCATCGTCTTTGCCGTCTCGCTCTGGCACACGGCGCGGGAAGAGACTGCTCCCCGCTGGCTGTTCAGGATCGCGGTTCTGGCCCTTCCTTTGCCATGGGTGGCTATCGAACTCGGCTGGTTCGTCGCAGAATTCGGCCGGCAGCCCTGGATCATCGATGGCGTGCTTCCAACCGCCCTCGCGACATCCGAACTCGGTATCTACAATCTCATCATCTCCATCGCCGGCTTTGTCGCCCTCTACAGTACGCTCGCCGTGATCGAGGTCCGCCTCATGCTGGCCGCGATCCGCAAGGGGCCGGAAATCGCCGACGTCGTCGATGACTGGGCTCCGACGCCGCCAGCGGCTCGCAGCTCCATGCCGCAGGCCGGCGAGTGAAACCATAAACGGGATAAATCCAATGATCGATTTTTTGTTCAGCTATGAGACGCTGCGCATCATCTGGTGGATCTTGCTGGGTGTGCTGCTGATCGGATTTGCCGTCATGGACGGTTTCGACATGGGCGTAGGCGCACTTCTGCCCTTCGTCGCCAAGGAGGATATAGAACGCCGCGTGGCCATCAACACGATCGGCCCGGTCTGGGAAGGCAACCAGGTCTGGTTCATCCTCGGAGGCGGCGCCATCTTCGCCGCTTGGCCTGCTCTTTATGCCCTGAGCTTCTCAGGCTTCTATCTCGCCATGCTGCTGGTGCTGTTCTCGCTGATCCTACGGCCTGTAGGTTTCAAATACCGGTCGAAGCGGCCGGATCAGGCATGGCGCAACCGTTGGGATTGGGCACTGTTCATCGGTGGTGCCGTTCCAGCGCTCATCTTCGGCGTCGCCATCGGCAATACTCTGCAGGGTGTGCCCTACCACCTGACGCCCGACCTGCGGCCGATCTATGAAGGAACGCTGATCGGACTTCTCAATCCACTGGGTCTCTATTGCGGCATTGTTTCGCTAGCCATGCTCGTTATGCATGGTGCCGCCTGGCTGACCTTCAAGGCTGAAGGCATTGTCGCCGACAGGGCAAGGGCAATTGGCGCAAAGGTGGCACTTGTCGTTGCCATCCTGTTCGCCGGCGGCGGCCTGCTGATCTGGGCCGGCCTATTTGGGGGCTACAAGGTCACCTCGCCGATCGTTTGGGATGGCCCCTCCAATCCGCTATTGAAGACGGTCGTTGCCGATAGCGGTGCCTGGCTTGCCAATTTCAACGCTCACCCGGTTCTCTGGATCGTGCCGATCCTCGGTGTGGTTCTGCCGCTTGCCGTATCCCTTGGCTTCACGGTTCGCAGCGAAGGCCTGACCCTGATCGCTTCCAAGTTTTCAATCGCGATGATCATTGCAACGGTCGGCCTCTCGATGTTTCCCATCCTGTTGCCGTCCAGCACTCATCCGGTCCACTCGCTTGCCGTATTCGACGCATCGTCCAGCCATTCGACCTTGCGGACCATGCTGATTGCAACGGTCATCTTCATGCCGCTCATCATTCTCTATACAGCGTGGGTCTACCATGTCCTCTGGGGCAAGGTATCCGCGAAGGATATCGAGAAGGGCGGCCATTCGGTTTACTGATCAGGAAAGAGACAGGATCATGTGGTATTTTGCATGGATATTGGGCCTGGGCCTGGCGGCAACCGTCGGCATTCTGAACGCCCTCTGGTACGAGCTCCGGACGGTCCGCGAACAACCGACGGACACTGCGCCAAAGCTGCCGACCCCTTGAGATCGGTTCCGTCAGGGGCAAACCATACGGCCTCCTGACCCATAAGACATCCACGCGCCGGCACTGTCGTCGCGTGGATGGTCCACCCATTCACCTGATTGCAGCGCATTGAGAATGGAAGGCACGGATTTGCCAGTCACCCCCAATTCCCCTCGTGTCGAACCTGCCTTCGATGCGCTGAACGTAGCAAAGAGCGCCGCAAAACCCTGGCTGCGGCAGGTCATTGCGGTGCAGATCGTCAGGCTCTGTCTTCGACTGGCATTTTCCGTCCTTGCCGCCATCTGCGTCGGCCGGCTCGTCATGGCGCTGGACGTGGATGTCTGGCTCGTCGGCTCGACGCTTCTCTGTCTTCTGGCTGCCAGCATGGCAACCTGGCTCGGTGACGATCAACAGGCGCGGGCGGAAACGCAGGTCACTTACACCATCCGCAGCGCGTTCCTGAACAGACTTGGACATCTCCCGGCCCGACAAATCACTTCAGACGCAACAGGTACGTGGGTCGTTGCCATGCAACGGTACCCCGAGGCTCTGTCGGCGCTCGTGATCGGCCATCGCGCAGCATCGCAGATGATGGGGCTCGGACCGCTTGTCTGCGCCGCGCTGCTGGCCATCGTTTCATGGCAGGCAGCAGTCCTTGTTCTCTGTCTGACGCCGGTGATGATCGTCTTTTTCGTGCTGGTGGGAACAGCAATCCGGGAGAGAGCGGACGCACAGGCAGAAGCCTTGCAGCGATTGGCCGGCCAGTTCGCCGATCGGATCAGAACCCTGCCGACGATCCTCGCCAACCATGCCCTTGCATCAGAGGAAGCCAAGCTCGCTCACCGGCTGGCCATCCATGCGCGCAAGACAATGGGCGTCCTGTCCATCGCCTTCATCAACGCCGGCATCATCGACTTCTTCTCGTCGCTGTCGATCGCGATGCTTGCCGTATTCCTCGGACTCGGACACCTACACCTTATTGAAATCCCTGGATTTTCCAATCTTGATCTGTGGCAGAGCCTGCTGATCCTGATGGTCGCGCCCGACTATTTCGCACCCTTCCGCCGTTTTTCGGAACAGTATCACGCCAAGGCCGAAGGTGCTGCAGCCGCTCTAGCACTGGACGGCCTGTTGCAAAAGGAGGACATGACTGGACAACAGCCGCCGGCACTTGCCCATCTTGCCATCTCACTACCGGAACATGGGCTCGTTGCGATAACTGGTCCGAGTGGCTGCGGAAAATCGACATTGCTGAGACAACTGACCGGTATCGAGCGGACTGCCGGCAAGGTGGTGGACGATACGGCCAACGGGAAAAGGGCCGATGGCCGACACGCCGTCGCCGCTCGACAAAATCCGTTGGCCGAGACCGAGATTGCGTGGGTCGCGACCGACGCATTCCTACCGGAAGGCACTTTGCGCGACGTTATCGGCGGCCATCAGGATCGACACACCGACGGCTCGATAGCGGATTTGGCAAAGCGGCTGGGCCTGCTGGACGAAAGCCTCTTGCCAAACGGCCTGAGCGAGCACTTGCTGCTCGGCGCAACAAACCTCTCCGGCGGTCAGAGACTTCGGCTGATCCTGGCGCGGGCAATCATCTCCGGGCATACGATCGTTGCCGACGAACCGACCGCCAAGCTCGATCCCCGTTCGGCCGACCTCGTGCGGACAATGCTTGTCGCTATGGCAAATGATCGCCTCGTTGTGGTCGCAACCCACGATCCGATGCTGGCGGCCTCCGCAACACAGATCATCGACCTCGCCGAGCAGAACAAGGAGGAAGCAGCATGAGCGACCTTGCGACCGGGCTGCGTTCAAAGGACTGGCGAAGGGCGCTTAGTCTCTCCGTCGTTGCCATGATCTGCGGTGTCCTGCTTGGTGGCCTGTCCGCCTGGTTCCTCGGTAGCGTTGCCATAGCCGGGCTCACCGCGGCCGCCGCAACATTCAACTTCCACGTCCCGGCAGCCTTTGTCCGCCTGTTTGCAATCGGCCGAACCGCCGCGCGTTATGGAGAGCGGCTTTTCGGCCACAAGGCGGCATTGTCCGACCAGGTGGAGCATCGTGTCCACCTCTTCGCCTCGGTTGCTGCTGCCCCGCAGACGCGCCAAGCCGGTTGGCAACTGGGCGACGAAAGCCGGCTCTCGAATTATCTCGATGATGTCGAGGATGTCGATTTCGCCAAATTGCGCGCCGATCTGCCGCTGGCATCGTCGCTGATCGGCCTCTGCGGGCTGATCAGCGCCAGCCTGGTGCTCGTGCCTTATGCCGTCCTGCCGATCGTGGCCAGCATCCTGCTGCTTGTCTGGCGAGGAAAGGCTCTGGCCTTCGGTGGCTCGTCGGACTGGTCGGCTGGCCGCCTGCAGCGTCTGAACGCGGGTGCGCTCTTCGGTGCCGCCATGAGTTCAGTCGTTCCGCTCAAGGCCGAGCGGCGCTGGGACACGACCTGCAACGACGTGCTTGCCACAATGCAGGAGGCGGATGCGCGAGCCGCATCAGTGCGTCGTCGACAGGCCCGTTACGACGCGGCCGTATCGATGCTCGGCCCATGGGCTGGAGCGCTCGTTCTTGCCACGGCCTGGTTTGCGGGCTCACGCGGCGAAGCCCTCTTCCCGCCGGTCTTTCTTGCCTTTGGCTGGCTGGCCTTCGGCGAAACACTCGGCGCAGCATCGCGGATCATCGTTGCGAAGTTTCGCCGGGATGCGGCGAACCCAACACTTGCTCTTGCCGTTACTCCGAGGGCAGCACCCGCAAAAGACTACCCCGACCTGCCGGAGATGCGGATCGACGGATTGAGACGCCAGTCTCCGGCCGGCCGTATCATCGGCGCGTCTCCGATATCCCTGGCATTGCGTCGTGGGAAACCGGTGATGCTGATCGGCGCAAGCGGCACGGGCAAGACCAGCCTGCTCAAACAGATCGCCGGCTGGCTGGGTGACGACGTCTTTCGCGTACCGGCAGGTCCACTCGATGCGTCCACGCGTCGCGAACTTTCGACGCTCGTGCTGCATGACGCCGCCGTACTTTCAGACACAGTGCGTGCCAATCTCTTTGCCCCCGGCTGCGAAGATGAGACGCTCTGGAAGGCACTCTCCGCAGTGGAACTCGATGATCGTATCCGGCAGGCCGGTGGTCTCGATGCCTGGATCAGACAGGACCAACTGTCGCTTGGCGAAGCTCAGCGATTGAACCTGGCGAGAGCATGGCTGAGCCCGAGCCCGATCATCCTGATAGACGAGCCGACCGAGCATCTCGGCGTTGAACAGGGCCGCAGAATTCTACGGCGCCTTGCCACCCATCTGGAAGACCGGATCACGGTGATTGCCACGCACGACATCCGGTGCCTGCCCGGGCAAGTGGTAATCGATCTGGAATAGCAAGCCGCGCACGGCGCTGCGCATCGGTGCGAACGATATCGCCCGGCTGGGCTATCGCGATGACGGCATCAAGGTGCTGGCGGTGCTGATTGCCGACGTGGTGCTTTCCCGTCGCGGGGCGGATGCGGTGCGGGCCGGCATTGTCGAGCTTGCCGACCGGTATCCGGGCATCGATCCGCGTTTTTCGCTCTGAGAGCTATCCTGGATAGATGCGGGGCCTGAAACAGAACATCATGCATGAAAAAGGGCCGGAAATCCGGCCCTTTCTGCATTCTGGTGTCTTGCCTTACTTGATCATCGGCAGGAGTTCGGAGACCGACTTCTTGGCGTCGCCATAGAACATGCGGGTGTTCTCCTTGTAGAAGAGCGGGTTCTCGATGCCGGAATAGCCCGTACCCTGGCCGCGCTTGGAGACGAAGACCTGCTTGGCCTTCCAGACTTCGAGCACCGGCATGCCGGCGATCGGCGAGTTCGGGTCTTCCTGGGCGGCCGGATTGACGATGTCGTTGGAGCCGATGACGATGACGACGTCGGTATTGGGGAAATCGTCGTTGATCTCGTCCATTTCCATGACGATGTCGTAGGGCACCTTGGCTTCTGCGAGCAGCACGTTCATGTGGCCCGGCAGACGGCCGGCGACCGGGTGGATGGCAAAGCGGACTTCCTTGCCGGCTGCACGCAGCTTGCGGGTCAGTTCGGAAACCGCCTGCTGCGCCTGCGCCACTGCCATGCCATAGCCCGGGACGATGATGACGCTGTCGGCATCGTTCAAGGCATTGGCCACACCTTCGGCATCGATGGCGATCTGCTCGCCCGAGATCTCCATCGCCGGACCCGTCGTGCCGCCGAAGCCGCCGAGGATGACGGAGACGAAGGAGCGGTTCATCGCCTTGCACATGATGTAGGAGAGGATCGCGCCGGACGAGCCGACCAATGCGCCGGTGACGATCAGAAGATCGTTGCCGAGGGTGAAGCCGATCGCTGCCGCGGCCCAGCCGGAATAGCTGTTCAGCATCGAGACGACGACCGGCATGTCGGCGCCGCCAATGCCCATGATCAGGTGATAGCCGATGAAGAAGGCGAGCAACGTCATTGCGATCAGCGTCCATGCACCGCCGCCGCCGAAATAGCAGAGCAGCAGCATGAAGGAGAGGATCGCAGCACCGGCATTCAGCACATGGCCGCCGGGCAGTTTCTTCGCCTTGCCATCGACCTTGCCGGCCAGCTTGCCGAAGGCGACGACCGAACCGGTGAAGGTGACCGCACCGATGAAGACGCCGAGAAAGACCTCGACCTTCATGATCGCAAGCTCGACCGGATCCTTGTGGGCGATGATGGCGGAGAAGCCTTCAAGCGCTGCACGGCCAGCCTCGTCCAGCCCGCCGACACGCCAGGCTTCGATATGGGCATTGTAGCCGATGAAGACGGCGGCAAGGCCGACGAAGGAGTGGAGGGCAGCGACAAGCTGCGGCATTTCCGTCATCTGCACGCGGTTGGCGACATAATAGCCGGCGATGGAACCGGCGGCGACCATGATCAGGATGATCAGGCCGATACCGAAACTGGTGGCCACGCCCGGGCCGAAGAAGGTGGCGATGACGGCGAGCGCCATGCCGATAATGCCGTACCAGACGGCGCGCTTGGCGCTCTCCTGACCGGAAAGGCCGCCGAGCGACAGGATGAAAAGAACAGCCGAAGAGATATAGGCGGCCGAAACGATACCGATCGTCATGTGAATAACCCCCTACGCACTCAAGACTTCTGGAACATGGCGAGCATGCGCCGTGTCACGAGAAAACCGCCGACGATGTTGATCGTCGCGACCAGAACCGACAGAGCGCCGAGGATGACGACCAGCCAGTTGCCCGAGCCGATCTGCAGCAGTGCACCGAGGATGACGATGCCGGAAATGGCGTTGGTGACGGCCATCAGCGGCGTATGCAGCGAATGCGAGACGTTCCAGATGACCTGGAAGCCGATGAAACAGGAGAGCACGAAGACGACGAAATGGCTCATGAAGCTCGATGGCGCATAGGCGCCAACGACGAGCAAAAGCACGGTGGCGACGGCCAGAAGAATGGCCTGGTTCTTGGTCTGCGCCTTGAAGGCTGTGACTTCCTTCGCCCGCTTTTCCTCAGGCGTCAGCTCCCTGGCCTTCTCCTTCGGCTTCTGGGCGGCAATCGCCTGGATTTTTGGCGGCGGCGGCGGGAAGGTAATCTCGCCATCCTTGGTCACGGTCGCGCCGCGGATGACGTCGTCTTCCATGTTGTGGACGACAACACCGTCCTTTGCCGGCGTCAGGTCCGTCATCATGTGACGGATATTGGTCGAATAGAGCGTCGAGGACTGGGCGGCCATGCGGCTCGGGAAGTCGGTGTAACCGATAACGATGACGCCGTTCTCCGACACCACGCGTTCGTCGGCGACGGTGAGATCGCAATTGCCGCCGCGTTCGGCGGCAAGGTCGATGATGACCGAACCCGGCTTCATCAGGGCCACCATGTCGGCGGTCCAGAGCTTTGGTGCATCACGACCGGGGATCAGTGCCGTGGTGATGACGATATCGATCTGCGGCGCCAGTTCGCGGAATTTTTCCAGCTGCTTCTCGCGGAACTCGGGAGAGGAAGGAGCGGCATAGCCACCGGTGGCGGCGCCATCCTGCTGCTGTTCCTTGAAGTCGAGGAAGACGAATTCGGCGCCCATGGATTCGATCTGTTCGGCCACTTCCGGGCGAACGTCGAAGGCATAGGTGATGGCACCGAGCGAGGTGGCGGTGCCGATCGCGGCAAGGCCTGCAACGCCGGCACCGATGACCAGGACCTTGGCCGGCGGCACCTTGCCTGCAGCCGTGACCTGGCCGGTGAAGAAGCGGCCGAAATTGTTGCCGGCCTCGATGACGGCGCGGTAGCCGGCGATGTTGGCCATCGACGACAGCGCGTCCATCTTCTGGGCACGCGAGATGCGCGGCACCATGTCCATGGCGATGACATTGGCGCCCCTGGCCTTTGCTCGTTCCAGCAGGTCCTTGTTCTGCGCCGGGTAGAAGAAGGAAATCAGCGTCTTGCCGGGGCCGAGCTTGTCGACTTCGGCAACTTCCGGCGGCCGCACCTTGGCGATCACGTCGGAGCCTGCGATCAACGCATCGGCGGTCTCGACCACCGTGACGCCTGCGGCACGATAGGCCTCATCGGCAAAGCCTGCCGCCTTGCCGGCTCCTGTCTCGATCAAACAGTCATAGCCAAGCTTCTGCAAGGCCAGAGCACTGTCCGGCGTCATCCCAACGCGTGCCTCGCGAGCCGCAAGCTCCTTCAATACTCCGATCTTCATCCAGTCATTATCCGTTCTGCTAATTTCAAACTCAGAGGAAGCCGATCGAGATCCATGGGATAAAGATGATCAGCAGGAGCGCGCAGAAGAGCGCCAGAAGGTGCGGCCAGACCTTGCCGATGACATCGTCCGGAGAAACGCGGCCAATCGCACATGCAAGATAGAAGCCTACACCGAATGGCGGCGCGAACAGGCCAAAGCCCATCGCAAAGACCGCGACGATGGCATAATGCACTTCGTCAATCCCCAGCATTTTCGCGATAGGGAAAAGCAGCGGGCCGAAGAGAACGATGGCCGGCACCCCTTCCAGAACACTGCCCAGGATGATGAAGCTGAGCGCCGAGATCAAAAGGAAGCTTATCTTGCCGCCCGGAACGCCCTGCATCAGCTCGACCAGATATTGCGAGAAACCGGACTGGGTCAGTGCCCAACCCATGGCCGTTGCCGCACCGACGACGAGCAGGATCGAGCCCGAAAGCGAGGCGGCATCGACGAGCATGGGATAGAGCCTGCGCCACTCCATCTTGCGATAGAAGACGGCGCCGACGATCAGCGAATAGATGATGCCGATCGTTGCCACTTCGGTTGCCGTTGCAACGCCTTCAACGACGGCCGTGCGGATGACGATCGGCAGGCCAAGCCCCGGAATTGCAGCTACAAGCAGCTTGAGCTTGACCCTGTTGCCGACCTTGCGCGCCGTACTCATGTCTTCGCCGCGCGTCTGGATGAAGACCACGACGCAGAGTGCCAGCAAGCCGACAAAGGCGGGCAACAGGCCGGCGGTAAACAGTGCCGCGATGGAGACGCCCGTTACCGACCCCACGGTGATGAGCACGATCGACGGCGGAATGGTTTCCGACATGACGGCAGATGCTGAAAGCAGTGACACGAGATCGCTGTCGCGGTTACCGCGCTTCTTCATCTCCGGGAACAGGGCCGGTGCGACGGCCGCCATGTCGGCAGCCTTGGCACCGGAAATGCCGGAAACCAGATACACAGCGCCGAGCAGGACATATTGCAGACCACCACGCAAATGGCCGATCAAAGAGACGAGGAAGTTGATCATCGCTTGTGCCAGACCGGCCATCTCGATGATCGCTCCGAGAAACACGAACATCGGTACGGCGAGCAGGATGATGTGCGACATGCCTTCGCTCATACGGCCAGGCACGATAGAGAGCGGCACCCAGCTGGCAAAATTCAGGTAGGCGGCGGTTGCCAGCATGAAGGCGAACGCGATCGGCACGCCAAGAATAATCGACAGGAGTACGATACCAAGGAAGAAGATCAGCAGGCTGTAATTGCCGATCTCGTCAAACCACGGCGCAGCAAGCTGGAATATGCCGAAGACGATTGCGAGGAAAACAAGGCTCGCCAGCATATGGAGAGGCTTGCTGGACCGCAGCATCCTGTCGAGTGCAGTCAGGAACATCAGCACGACACCAACCAGCATCGCCGCCTCGCGCCATGCCTCGCTGATCTGCAGTACCGGCGTGACGCTGATGATGCGCTCTTCGACATGTTGCCATGACGGCACGACCAGAAGCAGCAGCAGCGCGGTGACGATCATCATGGCAAGAGCGTTGACACGCACCTGCCAAGCCGGCGAAAATTGCATCACGAAGGCCGTCAGGCGCATATGCTGGCCGCGACGCAACGCGACGACAGAGCCCAGCATCGACAACCAGACGAAGATGATGGTCGCAACTTCGTCGGACCAGACGAGAGGAGCATGGAGCGCGTATCGTGCGGTCGTCGCCCAACCGAGTAGGATTACTTCCGCCAGGACAAGCGCAGCCGCGCAGGCTTCGATCGCGTGACCAAGCAACCTGTCGATACGTTGAAGCACTCCGCCCGAAGCAAGAGGCTGTGGGTTGACCGTAATGTCCATGATGTAGCTCCCAAACTTCGCCGGCCCGAATGGCGACGCTCGCTGGTCGACGGCAAATTCGCGATCGACCCGGTGTTCACATTGCTGCTTCTGGCAAAAGGCGCACGCGTTGCCTGAACGCATGCGCCTCTCTAGATTTCGGCGTTACAGTGTGCCGACATCCTTCTCCAGCAGGCCCCAGGCCTCGGCACCGAATGTTTCCTTCCACTTTGCGTAGAAACCGGCCTTGGCGAGCACTTCGCGGAACGGAGCCGGGTCGACGGTGTTGAATTCTACGCCCTTGGCCTTGATCGTCTCCATCGCCTTTTCATTCAGCGACTTGACGTCTGCGCGCTCGTTGACCGCTGCCTTGGTGAACTCTTCCTCGATGATCGTCCGCGCATCTGCCGGAATGGCCTGCCAGCGCCGGCTGTTGCAGAAGATGTGGTGACCGTCCCAGATGTGACCGGTCATGGCGACGTATTTCTGCACCTCGTAGAGCTTGGAGCTCTCGATCAGCGCGAGCGGATTTTCCTGACCATCGACGACATGGGTCTGCAAAGCCGCGTAGAGTTCGCCGAAGTTCAGCGGCGTCGGGGCAGCGCCCAGCGTCTGGAACAGCGTCACCCAAAGCTGGTTGCCCGGAACGCGGATCTTCAGGCCATTGAGATCCTGCGGACCGAGGATCGGCTTGGCACCGGTGGTGATGTTGCGATAGCCGTTGTCGAGCATTTTCGGGAAGACGAACAGGCCGGCGTCGAGAAACGCCTTGCGAACATAATCGCCGAGCTCGCCGTCCATGGCCTTCCAGATATGATCATAGGTCGGGAAGGCGAAGGCCACCGCATTGATGCTGGCGACGGGTACGACCGTCTGGTTGACACCCGAGGTCGACATCAGGTCGAGCGCGCCGCCGCGAACCTGGGTGAACATATCGGCTTCGCCACCAAGCTGGCTGTTCGGATAGACCTGCAAGTCGACCGCGCCGTTGGACCGCTCGGCGATTGCCTTTGCGGCCTCGGTTATGCGGACGACACCCGGATGGCTCGACGGAAAGGCGGTACCATATCTGAGCCTGACCTTCGGAGCTGCAGATGACAGGCCAGGCGCCGCGAGCAGGCCGGCAGTTGCGCCTAGTGCCAGACCACCGAATGTTCTGCGCGAAATTTTCATGAATTCCTCCCTTTGGAATGATGGCGATATTGAAAGCGACTTCGACGGGTCACGGCCAGAACCGGACGGGTCTCCGGAGTTCAACAGTCAGTCGTATTGTTGGGGTTCAATCGAACGTTCAATGCTGAAGCCGCGCCATGTCGCCGGACGATCCTTGTGCATTTTCAGCCCCAGCAACAAGTCTCCAGGGCAAGCATGCATCACGAACGCCAAACTGGCTTTCCCTGCCCATTGCAACCGACCTCCACGGCACCTCGATTGCAATCTCCGTAATGCTACCATGGTAGAATGTCAACACCATGGTACATTACGCAAGTATGATCAGCGCTCCAGCAAGTCCCTGCGCTGTTCGCTCAATTTCTGCGCCGTGCGCAGAACCTCCTTTAGATGAGCGGCCATTGCTGCACCGGCGCGGTCTGCATCACCAGCCTCCACCGCGTCGACAATTGCCCGATGCTGTGCAAGGAGAACGCGAAGATGACTGAGATCCGGGAGGCTCAAATAACGCACCCGATCCATCTGAAGCTTGACCGCTTGAATGACCCGCCAGCTTTTGGATAGGCCGGCCTCTTCGCAGAAACTTCTGTGGAAAGCTTCATCGAGATCGAGAAAAACCTCCAGCGCCTCAGCGTTTACAGCCTTTTCCTGATCGTAGAGATTGCTCTTGATCTCTGTGAGAAATTGCCTCGAACAGCCCGCCGACAGTCGCCGCGCCACCGCAACCTCAAGCGATTCCCTTATAAACTGGGCCTCCTCGACATCGCGCAGGCGAATGGGCGCAACAAAACTTCCCCGTTGCGGGAAGATGTCGATCAGCCCCTCGTCGGCAAGCCGAATGAGCGCCTCGCGCACAGGGGTCCTGCTGACACCCAGCTGCAAGGAGAGCTCTTTCTCGCTCAGCGCTTCTGATGGCATCATGGACAGGGTCGTGATAGCTCGACGCAACCTTTCGTAAACCTGGGCTGCGATGGGCTGGCGCGGGTTGATCATCTGAAGCGGAGGCTGCGCCGGTCCCGGAGCAACCGACATATCGTCTGCCATTTGAATGGGTCGTCTTTCCGTCATGGCCCCTCCACTTCGCCTTCCCTGTCTTGTCATATCTGGATGACACATATTTCGACGATAATCTATAAGCCGGATTGACACACTGCCATGGTAGTATTTATCTGATGTCCACGCACGGAGGATGGAGAGGGCTGCAGTCAACCTAGGTAGGAGGCAGTGTCCGGCCGGCGCAGACAGCGATTTGATCTGATTCAAGGAGGATTTAAGAATCATGAGATCCAGAGCTTTCAAAACACTCACCTTGTCGCTGATGGCCGGCGTGATGCTGGCAAGTGCAGCCGCCGCGCAGGAAGGCGTCGCCACCGGCGATACGAGCAGTAAGAAAATCGCCTTCAGCAATTCCTATGCCGGCAATTCATTTCGCCAGGTGATGATCAAGAGCTTCGAGTCGATGGGCGCGAAGGCAAAGGCCGACAAGATGATCGGCGACACCGCCGTCGTAAGTTCCAACAATTCGGTGACCGAGCAGGCGTCGCAGATCCAGAACCTCATCCTGCAGGGATATGACGCCATCATCGTTCTGGCCGGTTCGGATACGGCACTGAACGGCGCGATCAAGGACGCCTGTGATGCCGGAATCGTGGTCGTGGCCTTTGCCAGCGGCGTCACCGAACCCTGCGCCTATGTCGTCGACTACAATCTCGATTCTTATGCCAAGGCGGAACTTGACTACATTTCCAGCAAGCTGGGCGACAAGCCGGCCAACATCCTGGAAATCCGCGGCATGGCCGGCGACGGCTTCGACAAGCGCCTGAACGAGGGCGTCAAGAAGGCTTTCGCCGCGCACCCGAACTACAAGAAGGTCGGTGAAGTTTATGGCCAGTGGACGGCCACGGTAGCCCAGAAGGAAGTGTCCGGCGTGCTGCCATCGCTGCCGCAGGTCGATGGCGTGCTCACGCAGGGCGGTGACGGATATGGTGCGGCCCAAGCCTTCAAGGCCGCCGGTCGCAAGCTGCCGATCATCATCATGGGCAACAGGCAGGATGAGCTTGCTCTTTGGAAGCAGGAGCACGACGCCAACGGCTACGAGACGTTTTCGCTTGGCGCCACACCTTCGGTATCCCAGGTCGCCTTCTGGGTGGCACAACAGATCCTGGCTGGCAAGAAAGTGCCTAAATTCGTCGAGGTGCCCCTCCTGCAGATCCAGCAGTCCGACCTTGATGCCTGGTTGAAGACGGTTCCGGACGGCGGCGTTGTCAATGCAGACTATCCTCAGGATCTCGTCGCCAAGATAATTGACGCGAACGTCAAGAAGGAGCCATTGCCCATGGTTCCGGCTCCCAAGTAAGGGGGCCATCATGCTGTCCTCCCAAGCAGCCTCCAGCGCCGCCACGGGCCTCCTTGTCGAGGCCCGTGGACTGCGCAAGAGCTTCGGCGCGGTCCATGCGCTCGTCGGAGTCGACTTCAAGCTGGCTTCCGGCGAAGTACTCGGACTTGTTGGCCACAATGGCGCCGGCAAATCGACGCTCATGAACGTCCTTTCCGGTGCCATCCAGAGAACCGAAGGCACCTTTATCTACAATGGCCAGGACGTTGACCGATGGGGTACCGCGGAAGCTCAGGCGAATGGCCTGCGCTGCGTATTTCAGGAGCTTTCGCTTTGCGCCAATCTTTCGGCGGCGGAAAACACGCGAATTATCCATCGCAGCCTGCGTGGCTTCGGATGGCGACGCAGGGCGCGCACGCTGATAAACCAGGCTCTGGATGACGTATTCCCTGGTCACGGAATTGATGCCGATGCAAAAATCGCCGATCTGTCGATCGGTGAGCGGCAGATGGTCGAAATCGCCCGCGCGTTCACCGAAACCGATGGCAAGGTCCGCTGCGTCATCCTCGACGAGCCGACATCAGCGCTCGGTCATGAACCGACGGAACAACTACTTGCCTACATCCGCACGGCATCCAAACGCGGTATCGCCTGCATTCTGATCACGCATCGGCTGAATGAAATTCTCGCCGTCTGCGACCGCATCGTGGTGATGATGGATGGAGCGATCGTGGGAGACCACCCTGCCGCCGGACTGACGCGCTCAGATCTGGTCGGCATGATGGGGAATATCGAAACACCCGGTGAACACAGGGCGGTTGTCGAGCGCCGAGGCACACAAGACCTTGTCGTCGACCATCAAGGCATTGACGGTGCCGACTACCCAATACGTGCGGCAGCCGGAGAGATCATTGGCTTTGCCGGGCTTGACGGGCACGGGCAGCGCGAACGGCTGCGAGCCATCTATGCCGCAACCCGAAAGGTGCCTGTTGCGTTTGTGGCGGGTGATCGTGGGGTAGAGGGCGTCATGCCGCTCTGGTCGATCGCTGACAATCTGACGATCCGTAGCCTCAACGCTCTTCAAAAGGGTGGCATCGTTTCGCTTTCGGCAGCCCGATCGTTGGCGGAAACATGGTCGAAACGCCTGAAGGTGAAGGCACCCTCGATCGACACGCCGATCCTGGCGCTCAGCGGTGGCAACCAGCAGAAGGTATTGTTTGCCCGCGCGCTCGCCTCCGATGGCGAAGTTATTCTGCTCGATGATCCGATGCGAGGCGTCGATGTCGGAACCAAGCAGGAAGTGTACCAGCTTATCCGCGCGGAGGCCGATCGAGGCAGGATATTCATCTGGTACACGACGGAGTTCGAGGAACTGAAGAACTGTGATCGGCTCTACGTCTTCCGAGAAGGACGTGCTGTCGCCGAAGTGGCGGGCCAAGACATCGATCACAACCGTATCCTGGAAGCTTCGTTTGGAGGCGCCAATGGCTGACACCCTCATTGCTCGACAGAACCAGGGCCTCGGCAAACGGCTCGCCCCAACATTGCAGCTCGGCCTCCCGGCTATCGCGCTCGTCGCCATGCTGGCCGTGATCTTCTGGATCAGACCCGCCGCAATGAGCTATTTCGGCTTCACGCTACTTTTCAAGCTGGCCGTGCCGGTGATGTTTGCATCGTTGGCGCAGATGCTCGTCATTATGCTTGGCGACATCGACCTGTCGGTCGGCTCCTTCGTCGGTTTCATAACCTGCGTGACGGCCCTCTATCTCGATAGTTCGCCGATGCTGGCGGTAGCGATCTACGCTCTCAGCATTCTTGTCTATGCTGCGGTCGGGTTGCTGATCCATATCCGGCAACTGCCATCGATTATCGTCACGCTCGGCATGTCGTTCATCTGGCTGGGCGTCGCGATCATCCTCCTCCCTGCGCCAGGTGGCGCAGCACCCTCGTGGCTTTCAGGCTTCATGGGCTGGCGCCCGCCGCTGTTGCCCCTCCCGATCCTGCTTTCCATTGTCGCAGCACTGATCGGCCATTTCGTGATCAGCCGTTCGTCCTTTGGCGCCGTCCTGCGTGGTGCAGGGGGCAATCCTCGTGCCATCGAACGTGCTGGATGGTCGGTAACGTTGATACGTGCTGCAATTTACGCCGCAGCCGGTGCTCTCGGTGTTATCGCCGGCTTGACCCTGACGGGCCTGACGACCTCGGGCGATCCCAATGTCGCTCCAGCCTATACCTTGCTCGGCGTGGGCGCCGTCATTCTCGGCGGTGGCGCGTTTACCGGCGGTATTGTCTCGCCAATCGGTACGGTGATTGGCGCACTCACACTCGCGCTTGCCGGATCGCTTCTCAGCTTCCTGCAAGTACCTCCGACCTGGCAGATCGGCGCCCAGGGCGGCATTCTTTTCCTTGTTCTGGCCGGCCGGATCCTGCTTGCGGAGAAGACATCATGAGCAGCTTTTCTCTCAAGCCATGGACTTACGGCTTCATCGTCGCACTTGTGATGTGGGTCGCAACCATTGCCTATTCCGGCTTTGCGAGCGCGGTTCCTACCCTCTCCTCAGCGCTGGTATTTGCAGCTTTCAGCGTAGTCGTCGGCACCGGGCAGATGCTGGTGATTTCCTCCGGCCCCGGCAATATAGACCTGTCTATGCCGTCAGTGCTGACATTAGCGGCCTATCTGTCGATGTCGATCATGGCGGGCAGCAACGACATGATCCTCCCCGGCCTCGCCGTTGCTCTGGCGGTCGGCGCCCTTGCAGGGATTGCGAACTTCCTGGCGATTACCCTGCTGCGGCTTCCGCCTATCATCGCGACGCTCGCCTGGAGCTTTGTCTTCCAGTCCTTGGCTTTCAATCTCGGGGGCGAGGCAACGCTGAAGCCACCTGCCGCGCTTTCGGCTTTCACCTTCTGGTCGGTCGGCGGCATACGCGTGATGCCGATCGTGGTCATCATGCTGACAATTGGCGTCGCCTTCATTCTGGCCAGAAGTGTCTGGGGTCGGCAGTTGCTTGCGGTGGGGCAAAGTGAGAGAGCCGCGCGCCTGGCGGGCGTTCCTGCCACGCGGGTGCGGCTGCTCGCCTATCTGTTCTGCGGCGTGGCGGCAGCACTGACCGGCTTCCTGCTTGCTGGCTTTTCCGGTGGGGCTGCGCTCAATATGGGTGATTCCTATCTCCTGGAAGCCATTGCCGTCGTGGTCCTCGGGGGCACAAGCGTGGCGGGCGGACAAGCGAATGCCATCGGCATATGGGGAGCGGCCCTGTTCTTCAACCTGATGGCGACCATGCTCAACACCTTCCAGATGCAGGCCGGCGTTCGGTTTGTCCTCACCGGTGCACTGATCATCCTGATCGTTGCGATCGTGCCGCGGCCGAAGGTTGCGTGACATGGATATCGCGGCACTGATGAAAACATTTGGCGGTGATGCGGTGATGGTCGATCTCACCCACCCGCTGACACCGAACATGCCGGTATGGCCAACACATCCCTATTTCTGCCAGGAAGTGATCGAGAGCTATGACCAGGGCGATCGCGCCTGTAATCATTCGCTCGGGATGAGTGAGCATACGGGCACCCATTTCGACGCGCCGCTGCATTTTATTCGCGGCGCCGCAGGCATCGATGCGATAAGTCTCCAAACCTTCTTCGGCCGCATGGCAACGATCGATGCCCGAGACTGCGCATCCGGGGAAGCCGTGAGCATCGAGCGGATCAAGGCGTTCGAGATACAACACGGTCCAATCCAGGCTGGCGATGCGGTGTTCTTCCATTTCGGCTGGGATCGTTTCTGGGATGACCCGCAGGATCATCCTCGTTTCCTGAATGATTGGCCAGGCCTGTCGCGACCGGCATGCGAGTACCTGCTTGAACGCGGCATACGCATTGCGGGCTCAGACTGCCTGTCACTCGACTGTTTTGGAAGTTCTGACTTTCCGGCACACAATCTGTTGCTCGGCGCCGGTGTTCTCATCGGTGAAAATTTCGCCCGTCTCGGTGAGCTACCGGCATTCTCCTTTCTAGTCACGCTACCGCTGCCGATTGCAGGCGGCTCTGGCTCCCCTCTTCGCGCCGTTGCGGTCTTTGCTTCCGCCGGCCAGTCGAACACCATTGCGGCCAAGGCATAAGTCCGCCGCCAAAGAAGGAATATTTCATGAGACATATATGGCGCTGGTTTGGCCCGATCGACAAGGTTAGCGTGCGCGATGCGGCTCAGGCCGGCGCGCAGGGCATCGTCAGTGCCTTGCACCATGTTCCGACGGGAACCGCATGGACCATTGAGGAAATCCGCAAACGGCAGGACGAGGTCCGCACCGGCGGCCTCGAATGGGAATTGGTGGAGAGCATTCCGGTCTCCGAAAGCATCAAGACCATGACCGGCGACTGGAAGGCCCATGTCGCTGCCTGGAAGGAAAGCCTGGAGCAACTGGCCAAGGCCGGTATTTCGACGGTTTGCTACAACTTCATGCCTGTGTTGGACTGGACCCGCACCGATCTTCGCTGGGAAGCATCCGACGGCGCGCGCGCCATGCGCTTCGACCTCGTCGATTTCGTCGCCTTCGACCTGCATATCCTGAAGCGTCAGGGCGCAAGCGATGACTACCCCGCGGAGCTGATCGAGGCCGCGAAGGAGCGTTTCGCGACAATGCCGGATGAGAAGATCGCCGCTCTCTCCCGCAATATCGGGGCAGGCCTTCCAGGCTCTGCAGATGGTTACAGCATAGCCGAACTCAACGCCGCCCTTTCCCGCTACAACGGCATCGGCGCCGACAGACTGCGCGACAACCTCATCGATTTCCTCTCGGAAGTCGTCCCGACTGCAGAAAAACTCGACATGCGCCTCTGCGCTCATGGTGACGATCCGCCGTGGCCGCTGCTCGGCCTGCCGCGCATCCTGTCGACGGAACAGGATTACGTGAAGGTTCTCGATGCGGTTGATCGCAATGCCAATGGCGTAACCTTCTGCACAGGCTCTCTCGGCGCCCGCCCGGACAACGATCTGCCGGCCATGGTCAAGCGTCTTGCGCCCCGCATTCACTTCGCGCATCTGCGCAATGTCCGGCGCGAGACGGAGGGTTTCCCCTGCTCCTTCTTCGAAGACCAGCACCTCACCGGCAACACCGACATGGTAGCGGTTATTGCGGCACTGGTCAGCGAGGAGCGCCGCCGCAAATCGGAAGGACGCGCCGACCAGCAGATCTTCATGCGCCCGGATCACGGCCAGGAAATCCTCGACGACATTACCCGCGGTGCCCAGCCCGGCTACCCTGCGATCGGGCGGCTCAAGGGCCTCGCGGAGTTGCGCGGCATTGAGCAAACCCTCTCGCATCCCGCATTCGGAATGAACTGAAACATGACGCGTCTCAGCAGAAGCACCCCTCTTCCGCAAGGCGTCGAACGCCCGTCCTTTGATCCGGGCAATCTGAAGGTCGGGATCGTGCATCTCGGTTTGGGCGCGTTTCATCGCGCCCACCAGGCCATTTATACCGACAAGGCCATCGAGGCCCGTTCCGGTGACTGGGGCATTGCAAGTGCCAGCCTCCGTTCGGTGGACATCGTGGCCGATCTCAAGGCACAGGATTATCGCTACAGCGTCGTCACCCGCAGCGGGAGCGGCGACAAGGCACGCATTGTGGGCTCGATCATCGACGCCATCGCCGCGAGCGAGGAGCGTGAACGATTGCTCCAGCGGCTCACAGACAATCCGACACGCGTCGTAACGCTGACGGTAAGCGAGAAGGCCTACGGGATCGATCCTGTTTCCGGCGGTCTTGACCTGTCGCATCCGGCGATCTCGCATGATCTTGCGCATCCAACCGCACCGATCGGCGTCATCGGCATGGTTGTCGAAGCACTGGCCCGGCGCATGCACCTTGGCCGCGATCCTCTGACCGTGCTCTGCTGCGACAACCTTCCCGGCAACGGCAATATTGTCCGCCGTCTGGTCTTGGAGATGGCTGATCGACGAGATGCCGGTCTGGCAGCTTGGATCGAACGCGAGATCCGCTTCCCTTCCAGCATGGTCGATCGCATCGTGCCGGCTGCAACGGATCAGACCCGGACTCTCGCCGCCTCCCTGATCGGTGCAGAAGACCACCTTGCGCTGGAAACGGAGCCCTTTTCCCAATGGGTGATCGAGGATGACTTTGCGGCGGGCCGTCCGGCCTGGGAGGCCGGGGGCGCGATCTTCGTCTCCGATGTGCATGCCTATGAAAAGATGAAGCTTCGGCTTCTCAATGGTTCGCATTCGCTGATTGCGTATCTCGGCCAGCTCAATGGGCTGGAATATGTGCGTGACGTAATGGGTGTTCCGGTTCATGCCGGGCGCGTGCGCCAGCACATGGAAGCAGTCCTGCCGACGCTCGACCCCGTGCCTGAGATCGACCTTTCCGCCTATCGTGAGGAACTCGTCGCACGGTTTTCCAACCCAGCAATCGCGCATCGAACCGGCCAGATCGCCATGGACGGAACGCAGAAGATGCCGCAGCGCATTTTCGCACCAGCCGCAGAGCGTTTGGCAGCCGGTGGTGATGCGGCGGATTTCGCAGAAGTCGTGGCGTTCTGGCTCGCGTATGTCATCACAGCCAAGCATCTCGACGACCCGAGGGCCGCAGAATTGAAGGTCGCAGCGGCGCTTGCTTCAACCTCGGTATCTTCCGCGCCGTTCTTCGGTATTCCCGGGCTGTTCCCGCCGGAATTGAAGGACAATGCAACCTGGCGCCAGTTCGTCGATGCGCATCTTCGGCGGCTATGCCCCGCTTGAAACAACTAGGCCCGAATTTTCTGGAAGGACAAAAACCATGGTGACGATTTCCGTTCGCGAGCCGCACAGCCTCGTCGTCGATGAGCGGGAGGCCCCAAAACCGGGCCCGGGCGAAGTGGCGATCCGCGTGCAGCGCGCCGGCATCTGCGGCTCCGACATGCATATCCTGCACGGTTCCAATCCCTTCGTTGTATATCCGCGTGTGATCGGTCACGAATTTGCGGGTGTCATCGAAGCACTCGGAGCCGGCGTTTCGGGGCTTGCGATCGGTGATCACGTGGTTGCCGATCCGGTCATTTCCTGCGGCCACTGCTATCCCTGCCGCATCGGGCGCTCGAATGTCTGCGCCAAGCTTCAGGTGATCGGCGTGCATCGCGAGGGTGGCTTCCGTTCGGTAGCCGTCGTTCCGGAAGCCAATGCGGTGAAAGTATCACCCAAGCTCGGACTGGACGTCGCAGCGCTGGCCGAACCGCTGGCCGTTGCCGCAAACGTCCTGTGGCGCACCGAATGCACCAGCGAAGATGTCGTATTGATCTATGGCGCTGGCACGGTCGGCATCACCGTTCTTCAGGTTGCCAAGATGCGCGGCGCCCGCTGCATTATCGCCGATATCGATGCCGACCGGCTGGTCCGCGCCAAGGAATTCGGCGCGGATGTCGTCATCAACTCCCGTGAGCAGTCGGTTGCCGAGGTCGTCGCCTCGGAACTCGATGGCCTTGGTCCGTCCGTCGTCATCGACGGCGCCGGCATTCCAAGCTTGCTCGAAGAGGCATGCCAGGTTGCGGCACCTGCCGGGCGCATCGGCCTGCTCGGCTTCTCGCCCGCCCCCTGCAACATCAGCCAGCAGAAAATCGTCAGCAAGGAACTGACGCTCGTCGGCTCACGGCTCAACCGTCGCTTCATCCCCGAAGTCGTCAGCTGGCTGGAATCGGGCGCGCTCAAGCCGGAGGGGATGATCACCCAGAGTTTCGATGCCCGCGATGCGCGTGCGGCATTCGACCTTATCGAGAAGCATCCCGAACAGACGCTCAAGGTGCAGCTGGTTTTTTGAGGCGGCACCGCCTCAATTGGAGATCAAAAATTGTAAGACATATCGAGCAGCCTTCGTGCAGTGATTGGCATGATGGCTGCCCGTCAGCCGCTGCCGAAGATGTGAATTCCAGGCACACCGTCAGGCCCCTGTGCGATCGCTGCTCGACGCCCGGCCGCGATAAAGCTCAGCCTTTGTAGCCGAGTAGAAACCCTGCCAAATCAGCCAACGAGTTGCTCGCCTATTCCTTGCCGAGCCACCTAACCACAATTTAACATTCATTTGATTGACAGGACAGGCGGACCGAACAATATCGGTACCAAACAGTATCATAAACTTCAGGTTTTCTTCATGCGCTTCAAGACGGCCCTGCCGCTCCTTATCCTGGCTGTGGTCGCCATTGGCGGCGTTGCGGCCTCCACCCTGTCATTTTCGGCCTCCACCCCGACCACGCTGACTGCCCCGGTGACCAGAGGCGACGTGGAATCCACCGTACTCGCTACCGGTACGCTGAAACCCTCGCGGCTTGTCGCGGTCGGCTCCCAGGCCTCCGGACGCATTACATCACTGAAAGTCGCGGTGGGCGACACGGTGAAAAGCGGCGATCTGATTGCGCTGATCGATTCGACGACGCAGGACAACGCATTGAAGACTGCCAAGGCTTCGCTCGCCAATGTTCAGGCGCAACGCAATGAAGGCGTCGCCAACCTGGAAAATGCGAAGCTGACACTCGCGCGCCAACAGGCCATCTATGACAAACAGGCCGGTTCGCGTGCCGATCTCGAAACGGCGGCCGCACAGGTCAAGGTCTATGCAGCCCAGATCGAAGCGCTGGACGCGCAGATTGCCGAAGCCCAGGTGGCTGTCGAAACCGCGAACGCGGATGTCGGCTATACGCGCATCAACGCTCCGATGGACGGCACCGTCCTTGCTGTCGTCAGCCAGGAAGGACGGACGGTCAACGCGACCCAATCGGCACCGACAATCGTCATACTGGGCGACCTCACCCGCATGACGGTACGGGCGGAAATTTCCGAAGCGGATATTACCCGCGTCAAGGTCGGGCAGAAGGTTCGGTTCGATGTCATCGGCGACAGAACGAAGACCTACGACACAACGCTTGCTGCCATCGAGCCGGCACCGGAATCGATCACCAGCGACAGCAGTGTGACAACATCCACCACGACCTCCTCGTCGTCCTCGTCGTCGTCCTCCTCCTCCTCAGCGATCTATTATATCGGCGTCTTCGACGTCGCCAATGACGATGGCCGTTTCCGCACCTATATGACCGCCGAGGTCAACATCATCCTCGGCGCAGCCAAGGATGCCCTGACCATTCCCTCCTCCGCCTTGCCGGAAATGGCGGCAACCGGACCATCACGGGTGCGTGTCGAAAAAGACGGCAAGATCGAAACACGCAAGGTGGAGATCGGTCTCAACAACAAGATCACCGCAGAGGTGAAGTCGGGGTTGAGCGAGGGAGAAAGGGTCGTCATCAGCGAAGCTTCAGCAAAAACACCCCAAGGCCCGGGCCGTCGCGGGCCGATGGGCTTCTGAGGGGCACCCATGAGCGAACCGCTTATTTCATTGACGGGCCTGCGACGTGACTATGCCTCCGGTGATGGGACGATCACGGTGCTTAAGGATGTCGACCTGACGATCGAGCGCGGAGAAATGGTTGCCATCATCGGCGCATCCGGCTCGGGCAAGTCGACGCTGATGAATATTCTCGGCCTGCTCGACCGGCCGACTGCAGGCACCTACAAGATCTCCGGCCGCGAGACGTCGGCGCTTGACAACGATGCGCGCTCCGCATTGAGGCGCGAACATTTCGGCTTCATCTTCCAGCGCTATCATCTGCTTGAAGAAATCTCGGCACTTTCGAATGTGGAAATTCCGGCAGTCTATGCCGGCCGTGACCGCAACCAGAGGCGCGAGCGGGCAGCCGCACTGCTGGGGCGCCTCGGCATGGCGGACCGTACCGACCACCGCCCAGGACATCTTTCCGGTGGCCAGCAGCAGCGCGTCTCGATCGCGCGCGCGCTGATGAACAACGCCGACGTGATTCTCGCCGACGAACCGACCGGCGCGCTCGACAAGGCGAGCGGTGAAGAAGTTCTCCGCATCCTCGACGAACTGCATTCCGAAGGCCGAACCATCATCATCGTTACCCATGATGCGAACGTCGCGGCGCGGGCAGAACGCATTATCGAGATCTCCGACGGTCGGATCATTTCCGATACGCGTCCGGCGGCCAGAAGAACGTCGGTTGAAAAGCCGGATGCCCGTCAGGCTCTGCCGACCAATCGGGTCGGAGCGGGGATAGACCGTTTTCGCGAAGCGTTTCTGATGGCCTGCAAGGCTCTGAAAGCGCACCGCATGCGCAGCTTTCTTACCATGCTCGGGATCATCATCGGCATCGCGTCCGTGATCTCGGTCGTCGCACTCGGCACCGGCAGCCAGCAGCGCGTCCTGGCCAATATCAGCAGCCTCGGCACCAACACGCTGGAGCTCTTTCCCGGCACCGGCTTCGGTGACATGCGGTCTGGGCGGGTCAAGACCCTCGTTGTCTCGGATGCGGAAGCACTGGCCAAACTTTCCTATGTGGACGCGGCCACGCCGACGGTCTCGACCAGCACCACGGCGAGGTTCGGAGCCACGGAAGCAACGGCTCTGGTGAACGGTGTCGGAAGCCAATATTTCGAGGTGAAGGGTTCCAAACTTCTTGCCGGCCGTTTCTTCGACGATGCTGGCGTCTCCGCCATGGAACAGGATGCGGTGATCGACGAGAACACCGCCAAGACGCTTTTCGGCAATAATATCAGGGGAGCCATCGGCGAGGTTTTTTTGGCCGGCACCGTGCCGTCGCGGGTGATCGGCGTCATATCCTCTCAACAAGGCGGCTTCGGATCCAGCGACAATCTCTCGATCTATATGCCCTATACCAGCGTCCAGACCCGTTTTACCGGTGACCGCTCGCTGCGCAGCATCACCCTGAGGATCAGCGACGACGCGGATACGAATGCAGCCGAACAGGCAGTCACAACATTTCTGACGGGCCGCCACGGAACCAAGGACTTCTTCATCCTCAATACCGATGACATCCGTCAGACCATCACCAGCACGACCCAGACCATGACCCTGCTCATCGGGGCAATTGCCGTGATCTCGCTGATCGTGGGCGGTATCGGGGTGATGAATATCATGCTGGTTTCCGTTTCGGAGCGCGTGAGCGAGATCGGCGTACGCATGGCTGTCGGTGCAAGGCGCCAGGATATCCTGCAGCAATTTCTGATCGAGGCCGTGCTCGTCTGCCTGATCGGCGGCGTACTGGGTATCGCGGCGGCACTCCTTTTCGGCGTCGCGTTCAGCCAGCTCGGGTCAAATTTCAGCCTCGTGTTCACGGCCGCGCCAATCGTGCTCGCGGTGGTATCGTCTTGCCTCATCGGCATCGTTTTCGGCTACCTACCTGCACGCAACGCCTCGCGTCTCGATCCAGTGGCGGCACTCGCCTAGCCTCAACGGACGCGCCATCGAAAGGGGGACACGATGTGAGCGATATTTCGGCGGACAAACGCCCCAGAGGGCGACCGAAGACGTTCAGCGACGAAGACCGCCGCAAGGCTATCGTCGATGAAGCGCGGCGCACCTTTGTCGAGTTGGGCTATCGTGGCACCACGACGGATATCGTTGCTGCCCGATGTCGTATATCCAAGCAGACGATCTACAACGTATTCTCGAGCAAGGCGGACCTCTTCCTCGCCGTTGTCGCATCCCATCGGCAGATGATGCTGGCTCTTCCAAGGCCTGCCGGGGAAGATCGGCCGGTGGAAGATGTACTTGAAGACATCTTCATGATCGATATTGACGAGACGGATGAGAGAGAACGCGAGGCCTTCATTTCCTTTGTCATCGAAGAATCCTCTCAGGCACCGGAGCTCGGCGAGGTCCTTCGCCGCGAGGGCGTGGAACGGTCACGCCAACTTCTTGCCGACTGGCTGGATTTGCAGGTGGCGCAACAGAAGCTCGTTCTTGAAGACAGGATGAGCGGCGCCCGCATGCTGATGGACATGTTGTTCGGCGGCATGGGCCCTGCAAACCGTGACTGGCAAACCAGACAGGATCGCCGCCGCCACCTGCGCCGATGCATAGAGGTCTTCGTTCGGGGCGTGCATGCTAACCGAGGCACGGCAACCGTCTGACGCCAACGTCATCAAAACCGGAATGGCCTCCAGGATTGGCGATGACACCGAGCGCGGCAGCCTGCCGATATTTTGACGGCGTAGCGGCGGAGGCCACGACCTTGGGCATATGGAACCACAGTTCCCGGCTGGCCTTGGAACAATCCTCGCAATCTGAGCGGGGCTGCCAGCGAAGAGCGATCGCAGCCCCGTCCTCGGTTCAAGCCACAATATCAGGTCGGCAGGACATCGATCAGGCCATCGGTCTCGTTGTAGCGGATGGTCGTGCCATAGGCCTCGCTCATGGTTGCCATGTCCGCAGCGATCTCTCGGGCGAGTTCAGGTGTTGCGCAGGCGGGAAGGCCACGTTCGGAGGGGCGTTGCCGGTTGAGATCGAGATCAAGAGCGACGAGCCTTACCTTCGGATCGCCATCCTCGATGTCGATCAAGGCGATGCAGGATCTTGAGAACCGGTTGTCGGCATAAAAGCCGATCGGCTTGCCGGCCGCATCTTTGGCGCGCGACATATGCAGATGCGACGGCAGAGAGTCCTTGGTGAAACCGTAGGTCTCATACATTTCCGGTGTCATCTTCTGCATGCCCGCCTCGAATTCCATCATCAGGCTGCCGAGCGAATAGAAGATCGGCTTACCCTTGTAGAACTCGATCCCGCGCAGCATGTGCGGCCCGTGGCCGATCACGGCCGTCGCTCCGGCATCGATGGCACGGCGGGCGAAATCCTCGATGAAAGGCGCAGGCCTCGGCGAATACCAGTTCTCTTCCGTTCCCTCATGCGCATGCAGGCTCAGGAGTACGATCTCAGCCCGGTTGGCGGCATCGCGGATATTTTCGAGAATGGCCGTCGCGTCCTTCTCGTTGGCGTAGTAGCGAATATGAGCCGTCTCTCCCCGCTCGAACTGCAGCGAACCTTCGAAGACGGAGCCGAAAGGCAGGCGGTTCTCGCCTGGATCCGCCATCACCTCGATGTCCATGACTTCCTTGCGGCCGGCGGCAATGCCGAGCATCTCGTCGATCCGGCGAAGCTGCTGGAACTCGGCCTCCGGCAGGACATAGGCGCGGCCCCAGCGAAGGGGATTGAGACCGGCGCGTGCAGGAATGCCGGTACCCGCAGTGCTCGCGGCAAATTCCGTTGAGCGGGTCGTCCCCGTGGAGATCAAAGCTATGCGGGCGTCATCGGTGTCGAGAAAATGCGGCAGGCGCGCTTCCTCGAGGCTGCGGCCGATGCCGCTATGAATGACACCGCGTGCTTCGCATCCTTCGATCGTATCGATCACGCCCTGCGGCCCGAAATCGCCCGTATGGTTATTGGCAAACGAAAGGAGATTGATCCCTATGGAGGTCAGCTCATCAACGGCCTCGATCCCGACAGCAGTAATGAAGCGCCGGGGCGCAGGTGCTGTCGTCCTTGCCGGGCAGATGAACTCCGCATTGACGAATGCCGCATCGCAATCGTTCAGGTATTCCAGCAATTTCTCGTCAAGACGTTCGGCAAGGTTCCCGCCGGAAAACAGTGCGTCACCACCAGCCACAAGGCGCATTCGTAACTCTCCTGAGTAGTCAATTACACCCATGAGGTGAATCGACGCATAAACAACCACTTAGTCGTCGTAGTTAAGCACGGTATTGCCCGTCGAATATTCCAATTTGCTTGCAACAATTGAAAAACTGTTTCTTTGGCTCTCCCCGCCCGCTGCCTTAAGTAGCCCAAGGGAAAAGGTCATCCCGCCCAATAGGCGGAGCGACCGGGCAATTTCAAAATGGGGCTCCATATCATGTCAAGACACACCGGCTGGACTGACAGCAGATCACCTGTCATCGCCTGTAACCTCGATGCCCAACAGGTGGAGAAACTGGAGGCTCACAGCAGTCGGCCAACTGTCCTGAACTATAGCGACGGCTCACCAGCCTGGGACGTCCCCAGGGACGCGGACATCCTCTTCACCTTTTTCCGAGGCTGGGCGGCGGCCCCCAGAACGAAGCCTGACGGCTGGCCGTTCAATCTCAAATGGGTTCAGATCGCCTCGGCCGGCATCGACGCGTTCCCGGACTGGGTTTTCGAAGCCCCGGTCGTTACTACCGGCCGCGGTATTTCGGCAGAAGCGATCGCCGAATATGTCGTGGCTGCCATTTTCGGTCACGAGAAGCAGATGTTCGATGACCTGCTCGTCCATTCCGCCGACCGGTGGGTCAAGCGGACGCTTGGCCTTGTGTCCGGCAAGTCGGTCGGCATCTATGGATATGGCGCGATAGGACGCCGCACGGCGGAAAAGCTCAAGGCGCTGGGGATGAAGGTCAGTGCGGTCCGGCGTGATGCCGCTGGCGAAAATACCGGCGATGTCCAGTTCTTCGCATCGCTGAAGGACATGGTGGGCTCGGTCGATCATCTCGTTCTCGCAGTTCCGTTGACCGAGGCTACCCGGCTGTCGGTTGATGCCGAAATTTTCGCCGCGGCCAAGCCCGGCCTTCACGTCGTCAACATCTGCCGCGGCGAAGTGCTGGATGACGCGGCCCTGATTGAAGCGCTGTCCAGCGGAAAGGTCTCGGCGGCAACGCTCGATGTAACCGCACCGGAGCCGCTTCCTGAAGGCCATGCCTTTTATACCGATCCCAAAATCCGGTTGACGCCCCATATTTCATGGTCATCGGAGGACAATGCCGATCGGATCGCCGCAAAGCTGCATGGCAATCTCGATCGTTTTCTTGCCGGCGAGCCACTCATCGACGTGGTTGTGCCCGGCCGCGGATACTGAGCCGGCAGGCGTGGAGGAAAACGTGCAAATCGACGATAACAGCGTTGGCGACAAGACCAACGTGCCACTCGGCACGTTCCTGATCGTCATAGGTCTCGCCGCCCTTTGGGTGGCGCGAGGCTACGAGACTGGAACCTTCATCAGCATGGGGCCGGGCTTCTTTCCGAAGACTGTATCCGGCTGCCTGATCTTGTTGGGAGCGCTCATCATCCTGTTTCGCGGCAGGGACCTGCCGCCGGCAGAAGCGAGCGATGTCGAACCGATCAAGACCGCGGCCCGGCTGCGGATCATCGGCTGCATCACCGCCTCCAATATCGTCTTTGCGGCGACGCTGGTTCCGCTCGGCCTGCCGGTTGCGACATTCCTGATGGTGGTCATTGCCGGTTTCGGACATGAGACATCGCGCCCGCTGACGATCCTGGCGACGGCCCTGATACTCGCAGTTCTCGCCACGCTCCTATTTGCGTCATTGCTTGGGCTGCAGATCCCCGTGCTTCCGGAGGCGCTGCAATGATCGGTGGCGTAGACGTTTTCGGCGGCATTGCGCTCGGCCTCGGTGTCGCGCTGACCCCAACCAACATTTTCTTCTGCCTTGCGGGCTGCCTGATCGGCACGCTGGTCGGCGTACTCCCCGGCCTCGGCCCGACGGCTACCATCGCCATCCTTCTGCCGATGACTTTCGGGCTTCCGCCCGAAACCGGCCTGATCACGCTCGCCGGAATCTATTACGGCGCGCAATATGGCGGGTCGACCACCTCCATCCTGTTGCGGCTTCCCGGCGAGGCATCCTCGGTGGTGACCGCACTGGATGGCCACGCGATGACGCGCAACGGCCGCGGTGGAGCAGCGCTGACGGTCGCGGCCCTCGCCTCCTTCCTCGCAGGGACGGTTGCCACCTTTTTCATGGCGGCATTCGCGCCGATCCTGTCGGCAGCGGTCCTGAAATTCGGTGCGCCCGAATATTTCATGCTGATGTTCCTCGGCCTGATCACCTCCGTCGTGCTTGCCCAGGGTTCGGTGCTGCGGGCCGTCGCGATGATCTTCCTTGGCCTGCTGCTGGGCCTTGCCGGGACGGACGTCAATTCGGGCCAGTATCGCTACGACTTCGGCTTCATGGAAATGCTGAACGGCGTGCCCTTCGTGCCGCTGGTCGTTGGTCTCTTCGGTGTAGCCGATATTCTCGTAACGCTGGAAAATGCCGTTCGTGACGAAAAGCCGCCAACGCTTAATCCGATCAGCAGCCTTTGGCCGACCAGACAGGAAGCGCGCCGGGCAACGCCCGCAGCCATCCGCGGTACCCTGATCGGGCTCTTCCTCGGCCTGCTTCCCGGCGGCGGCGCACTCTTGTCTTCCTTCATGGCCTATACGGCGGAAAAGCGCGTATCCAAGACCCCGCAGGAATTCGGCAACGGCATGGTGGAAGGTGTTGCATCTCCCGAAGCCGCCAACAATTCCGGGGCCCAGACCGCCTTCCTGCCACTGCTTACGCTGGGCATCCCTTCGAACGCCATCATGGCATTGATGGTGGGCGCGATGATGGTCCACGGCATCGTACCGGGGCCGCGCATCATCAGCAGCCAGCCCGAGCTTTTCTGGGGCTTGATCGCCAGCATGTGGGTGGGCAACCTGATGCTGCTGGTTATCAACCTGCCGCTGGTCGGCATCTGGGTGCAGCTGCTGAAGATTCGCTACCAGTTCCTGTTTCCGACGATCCTCACCGTCAGCATCGTCGGCATTTATGGCGTCGACTTCACCACGTTCGACGTCTATCTCACCGCGATCTTCGGGCTTCTGGGCTACTTCCTGCACAAATGGCGTTGCGAGCCCGCGCCACTCATCCTCGCCTTCGTTCTGGGGCCGATGATGGAGGAATATTTCCGCAGGTCGATGCTGGTTGCTCGCGGCGATCCGATGATCTTCATCAACCACCCGATCAGCCTGACGATGCTTGTCATGACCCTGCTGCTGCTTTCGAGCATCTGCTTCCCGTTCATCCAGAAAATGCGGCAGAAAGCCTTCGCCGAGTAAGAGCCAAGAGGACACCGAAATGACCTTCAACATGACCCGCCGCGGCTTTCTCTCTGCCGCTTCGCTCCTGTCGGCCACGGCGCTTTCCGGCCTGCCGGCCTTCGGCCAGGATTATCCGTCGAAGAAGATCGATTATATCGTGCCCTACAATGCCGGTGGCATGAGCGACAACATTTCCCGTCTTCTCGGGGAGAAGTTCACGGCCTTGACCGGCCAGCAGATGATCAACGACTACCGGCCGGGCGCAGGCGGTGCGATCGGCGCGAACTACTTCATGACGACGCCGGCCGACGGCTACACATTGCTGCAGTCGACCAACAGCTTCTACGGCGTCATTCCGCAGGTGACCAAGGTTCAGTACAAGCCGATCGAGGATCTCGTTCCGCTTGTTCTCGTCGGCGACGCGCCGATGGTCATCGCGGTCAATCCGTCCGTAGCGGCCAGCAATCTCTCGGAACTGATCGCCTATGCCAAGGCAAATCCGGGCGCTCTTGCATACGGCACGTCCGGCAAGGGAACCGTCGGTCATCTGAGCGGCCTGTGGCTGGCCAACAAGGGTGGTGTCGACCTCCTGCATATCCCCTATAACGGCGCCCCCGCCGCCCTTCAGGCCACACTTGCCAACGAAGCACAGATCTTCATCGGCCCGGAAGCCGCCGAGCATATCAAGGCCGGCGCATTGAAGGGCATCGCGGTGCTTGGCGATACCCGCTGGCAACAGCTGCCGGATCTGCCGACGACCGTCGAAGGCGGCATTACAGGCTGGGCGCCGCGCAGCTGGCATACCGTGTCGATCCAGGCGAAAGCCCCAGATGAGGTCAAGGCGAAGCTCAACAGCCTGCTCAACAGCATTCTCGAACAACCGGATGTCCGCGAACGCATCGTCACTTTCGGCCTCATTCCCGGCATCGAGACACTGGAGCAGGTGCGCAAGCGCGCCCAGGACGATTACGAACAGTTCGGCATCCTGATCCGCGACGCGGGCCTCGCCCTGCCGAAGTGATCGGCCGGAGAAGACCCGCCAAGACATATCCAGAGGACATGACATGACAAAGATCATCGACTACTTCTTCAGCGTCGGCTCACCGTGGTCCTATATCGGACTGGACGCTTTCGAAGCGCTCGCCTCGCAGTATCAGGCCACGATCCATCCTCATGTGATCCCGGTGATCGAGGACAATGGTGGCATCTACGCCCGCAATCGCCCGGAGCCCCGCCGTGCCTACTGGACGAAAGATCTCAAGCGCTGGGCTGCGGTGCGGGGCAAGGTGCTTAACTTCGAAAACCGTGCAGCGTTGTCCGACCCCTCGCCGGCCGGCTTCATGGTAATCGCGGCCGCCGAGAGTGGCCAAGACTGGCTCAGGCTGACCAAGGCACTTCAGGAGGCATTCTGGGGCCGCGGCGAGGATATCGGCAAGGAAGATGTTCGCCGGGCAATTGCCACGGCCGCCGGTTTCGATAGCGCGTCGTTGGACGAAAAAGGCCAGAGCGATGCCGTGCAGGCAATCCGCAAGGCGAGCCACGAGAAGGCCAAGGCGGCCGGCGTCTTCGGCCTTCCGACCTTCCTGTACGAAGACGAACTCTATTGGGGCCAGGACAGCCTGCCCTTCCTTGAACGTCACCTGAAGGGCGAAAAACTGGTCGCCTGATGTACTCGCGGGCTGTCGATCGCACGGCCTGAGCCGGGCGGTCGGTAACAGCCGCTTTATTTCCGGAGTTCTTTCATGTCTATTTCCCTTCCGGGTTCCCTCGTTTCCACCGAATGGCTGGCAACTCATCTTGATGATGCCGGTCTCGTCATTCTCGATGGATCCTTCAAATTGCCGGGCGTCACGCCAATTGCCGCGGACGATTTCGCTGCCCGCCACATTCCCGGAGCGCGTTTCTTCGATATCGACGCCATCGCCGATCACGAGACCACATTGCCGCACATGCTGCCATCGGCGGAGGCATTCGAGCGCTATGCGGCGGATCTCGGCATCTCCAACGACAGTACCGTCGTCGTCTACGACACGCCCGGCCTGATGTCGGCTGGCCGCGTCTGGTGGACGCTGCGAACCTTCGGTCACGACAAGGTTGCCGTCCTCGATGGCGGCCTGCGCAAATGGCTGGCGGAGGGACGCCCCGTCACCGATGCGCTGCCTCCCGTATCGCCCGGCCATTTCAACGCAAGCTTCAATGCCGGATCCGTCCGCTCCAAGGCCCAGGTCCTCGGCAATATCGGTACACAGGCCGAACAGGTCATCGACGCCCGTTCGGCTGCCCGCTTCACCGCGGAAGAGAAGGAAGCCCGGCCCGGCCTTCGTTCGGGCCATATTCCCGGCAGCCTGAACCTGCCGTTCAATGCGCTGACCAACCCTCAGACCGGCGAGATCCTCGATACGGCAAAGATCCGTGCTGCCTTCGAAACAGCCGGCCTCGACCTGTCGAAGCCCGTGATCGCCAGTTGCGGCTCGGGTGTCACGGCTGCTGCACTGGCCTTCGGACTCCATCTCGCCGGCAAGGATGACGTCGCCATCTATGACGGAGCCTGGACCGAATGGGGCCAGCCGGGTGACACCCCCGTCGATACAGGCCCGGCCTTTCATGGAGAACCGAAATGAACGGGTTTTCGACCTCTCTTTCCGGCACGTTGAGCAACCGTTTCGGCGACCGTTTTTCCACCTCCCAGGCCCTTCGCGAGCAACATGGCCGCGGTGAATCCCATCACACGCCGGCGATCCCGGATGCGGTCGTCTTTGCCGAAACGACGGAGGAAGTGTCCGAGATCGTGCGCCTTTGCGCGGCTGAAGGTGTGCCGGTCATCGCCTTCGGTGCCGGCACCTCGCTGGAAGGCCACCTGACGGCGGTGCGCGGCGGTGTGTCCATCGATCTGTCGCGCATGGCGCAGGTCACTCGCGTCAGCCCCGAGGATCTCGACTGCACGGTCGAGGCTGGCGTGACGCGCGAACAGCTCAACACCCATCTGCGCGACATGGGCCTGTTCTTCCCGATCGATCCAGGCGCCAATGCATCGATCGGCGGAATGGCCTCCACCCGCGCGTCAGGCACCAATGCCGTGCGTTACGGCACGATGCGCGAGAACGTGCTGGGGCTGACGGTCGTGTTGCCGAACGGTCAGATCATCCATACCGGTGGTCGGGCACGCAAGTCGTCGGCAGGCTACGACCTGACCCGGCTTTTCGTCGGCGCCGAGGGCACGCTCGGGATCATCACCGAAGTCACGCTGCGTCTCTACGGAATTCCGGAAACGGTTTCCGCTGCACTCTGCTCGTTCGAAAGCGTCGAACAGGCTGTGGCCGCAGCCATTCAGGTGGTTCAACTCGGCATTCCTGTCGCCCGCATGGAACTGATGGACCGCGGCCTGATCAAGGCGGTCAACGCCTATTCCGGCCTGTCGCTGAAGATCGAGGATACGCTTGCCTTTGAGTTCCACGGATCTCCCGCCGGCGTACAGGAACAGGTCGAGATGGTGGCCGCAATCGTGGAAGAAAACGGCGGCCGGGATTTCGAATGGGCCAACGCTCCGGAGGAACGCAACCGCCTTTGGAAGGCCCGGCACAGCGCATTCTACGCCGTCGTGTCCCAGCGCGAGAATGCCAAGGGCTGGTCCTCCGATGTCTGCGTACCCGTTTCAGAACTGAGCGGCTGCATCTTGAAGACACGCGAACTTCTTAAGGGGTGCAGCGTGCCGGCGGCCATTCTCGGCCATGTCGGCGATGGCAACTATCACGTCGTCTTTGCCGTCGATCCGTCGAATCAGGCGGAACTCGATGAGGTCGCCGCGATCAACAAGAAGATGGTCCAGTATGCGATCTCCGTCGGCGGCACCTCGACCGGCGAACACGGCGTCGGTACGGGCAAGATCGCCTATCTGCGCCAGGAACATGGAGACGCCGTGGACCTGATGATCGTGATCAAGAACGCTATCGACCCGAACGGCATCATGAATCCCGGAAAGGTCTTGCCCAATCCGGCTTCATGAAGCCTTATAGCGAACAGTTGAATCGCCGGGGAATGCTGCATGAATTCGTTTAAGCCTCACAGCTCTCACTGGGGTGCTTTTTCGGGCCGCCTTGAAGGTGGCAAACTTGAAGTCATGCCACATCCCGGCGATCCGCATCCTTCACCCCTGCTTGGAAATATTCCTGCGATCGCCGACAGTCCGGCACGCATCCGGCGTCCGGCGGTCCGCCGAGGCTGGCTTGAACGTTCGCCCGGTCACGCGCTGCAGCGCGGCTTCGATGACTATGTGGAAGTCAGCTGGGAAGAGGCTACACGGCTGGTGGCAAACGAGCTGCAGCGCGTCTACGCAGATTTCGGCCCGACGGCGGTTTTCGGCGGTTCCTATGGATGGTCGAGCGCCGGGCGCTTCCATCATGCCCAGAGCCAGATCCACCGGTTCCTGAATGTGCTGGGCGGTTATGTACGGTCGGTCAACACCTACAGCTCCGGTGCTGCTTCGGTCATCATCCCCCATGTGCTCGGCCCTTACGATACGTTCGACCGCAAGAGCGTCACCTGGGATGCGATCGAGCGGAGTACTGAACTGGTCGTCGCCTTCGGCGGGATGGCAATCAAGAATGCCGATGTCCACGGCGGCGGTATCAGCAAGCATGTCGTTCTGCCGAAACTGTCCGGTGCCAAGGCACGGGGCGCACGTTTTGTTTCGGTGAGCCCGTTGAAGGACGATTTTCCGGCCTCCCTCGAAGCCGAATGGTTGCCCATCACGCCCGGCACCGACGTGGCGCTGATGCTCGGCCTTGCTCATGTCCTCGTCAGCGAAGATCTGCACGATCGTGAGTTTCTCGAGCGCTATACGGTCGGCTACGACCGTTTCGAGGATTATCTCCTCGGTCGGGCCGATGGCCACTCCAAAACCGCGGAATGGGCAGCGGCGATCTGCGGCATTGATGTCGATACCATTCGCGACCTCGCCCGCGCCATGGCCAAGGCACGCACGCTCGTTACCGTCAGCCATTCGCTGCAACGCGCCGACTTTGGCGAACAGCCGGTGTGGATGGGGATTGTTCTTGCCGCGATGCTCGGCCAGATCGGCCTTGATGGCGGCGGCTATTCCTATTCGCTCGGAGCACTGGGCAATATCGGCAAGAATCTGCTTGCCGTTCCGCTGCCGACGCTCAACCAGTTCAAAAACCCGGTTTCTAACTTCATTCCAGTCGCGCGCATCGCCGACATGTTGCTCAATCCGGGAGCTGCGTTCCAATATAACGGCGAGAACCTGTACTATCCCGATATTCGCCTCGTCTATTGGGGCGGCGGCAATCCGTTTCATCATCACCAGGACCTCAACAGGCTGCGGACGGCCTTCAGGCAGCCGGAGACGATCATCGTCCACGAAACCGCCTGGACATCGACAGCCCGCCACGCCGATATCGTGCTGCCCGCGACGACGACAATCGAACGCGACGATATCGGTGCGGCTGACCGCGATGATCTCGTGATCGCGATGAAGAAGCTGATCGAGCCTGTTGGAGAGGCGAAGGACGATTACGATATCTTTGCCGAGATCGCCGCCCATCTCGGCAAGTTCGAAGCTTTCACCGAAAACCGAACCAGTGGCGAATGGCTGGCATTCCTGTTCGAGACGACGCGCAAGGCGCTGGCCGAGGGCGGGCATGATGCGCCGGATTTCAACGATTTCTGGCAGCGGGGGGAATTGCGCCTGCCGCTCAGGCCGGACGAAGGCGGGCCGGCACGCGCATTTCGTCAGGATCCGGCCGTATCGACGCTGCCGACGCCATCCGGCAAGATCGAGATCTTTTCCGAGACGATCGCTGCCTTCGATTACGACGACTGCGGCGGCCATCCGCAGTGGTATCCGCCACGCGCCGAAGCCGCGCCTGACAGCAACGCCTACCCTCTGCATCTCGTTTGTAACCAGCCTCATCAGCGGCTTCACAGCCAGCTCGACTACGGCGATTTCAGCAGATCGACGAAGATCAAGGATCGCGAACCGGTCCGTATCAACCCGGCAGACGCGCACGCCCGCGGCATTTGCGATGGCGAGATCGTCCGCCTGTTCAACAGTCGCGGCAGCTGCCTTGCCGCAGCAGTGCTGAGCCACGATGTCCGGCAGGGCGTAATGCAGCTTTCCACCGGCGCATGGTTCGAGCCACAGGATCCCGTGGCGGAGACGGCCATGTGCATTCACGGCAACCCCAACATCCTTACCCGCGATCTGGGCACATCCAAGCTGGCGCAGGGCTGCACCGGCCAGATCACCAGAGTCGAGGTCGAGCGATTTGAAGGCGAACTTCCGCCGGTACGGATCTTCGAACAGATGACCTTCCGGCAATAGGCCGCACCGGGAGAAGGGCTCGGCGGAAAGCGAGTGCTACCGCCCGCCGTGGATCGCAGTAAAATAATCCATAAATTCTATAGAAAAAGAACACTCGATCTTTCTCCGACGCGCTCAGCTGCTAGGCTGGTCGCCGTGATATTTATCAAGAAAGGGAGGGTCGCGTCATGACCGGAAAGTGTAGCGGAAAGCGCTCTGGCAAGCGCGCGCCTCAACGCATGCCGTTAATCGGCCGCTGTATGCGGCGCCTGCCCAAGCGAACCGCCTAAGCCAACAAAACCTCGATTATCGGACAATCGCTTCGACCGCACGGCGGACCGCTGCGGACGACGAGGCCCTGTGCGCGCAATTCCCGGAGATCCCCGTTGGACCAAGCCGGAAAGCGACGGCTGAAAATCGGGTTTCAGGCACAACAATCCCATTTTTTCAGGAAAAATCATGACCGAACGCTCCTCCCTATTTTCCCTCTCCCGTCGCCGCCTGCTCATCACCACATCCGTGGCTGCAGCAGCGGGCGCCATTGCGACGGCAACCGGATTCAATCCTGCCCTCGCAGCCGACACGCCGCGAGACGGTGGCGATATTACCTTTCTGATCGACTCGCTCGGCGATACATGGATCCCGAACAACAGCGCGATCTCAAGCTTCCAGGGGCATATCTGGGGCCACGTCACCGACAAGCTGCTCTATGTCGATGCCGACGGCAAGGTCAGCCCATGGCTGGCGGAACGCTGGGAGCAGAATGACCAGGCCACCGAATTCACCCTCTACCTGAAGAACGGCGTGACCTTCTCCGACGGTTCCCCCCTCGATGCCTCAGCCGTCGTTGCCAATCTCGACATCTGGTATGCCGGCCGCAAGAACGAGGGTATCAACCCCATCGGCCTTTTCCCCAAGACCTATGATCATGCAGAAGCGATCGACGCTTCGACGGTGAAGGTTCACTTCAAGAAGCCGACACTCGGTTTCATCCCGACGCTCGGCTATCACGGCTCGATCCTGATCTCGCCGAAAAGCATCGCCCAGCCCGCTTCGCAGCAGGCAGACCTCAGCAAGACCTCCGGCAGCGGGCCTTATGTCGTCGACAGCTGGAAGGAAGGCGACTTCGTCAAGCTGGTGAAACGCAAGGATTATAAGTGGGGCCCGGCCGCCGTCGGCCATACCGGCCCCGCTTTCCTCGATTCCATCACCTACAAGCTGGTTTCAGAGCCCTCGCTGCGCGTGGCGTCAGTCCAGTCAAATCAGGCGGACATTGCCTACAACGCCTCACCCCAGGAGCTGAAATCGCTGAAGGATGAGGGCTTTACGATCGCGACACCGCGCTATCTCGGTTTCGTCAACGGCTGGGCGGTGAATACCAAGCTTGCCCCCTATGACGACGTGAAGGTTCGCCAGGCCCTGCAGGCCGGCATCAATCGCCAGGAAATCATCGATACGGTCTACACACCGGACTGGAAACTCGCGACGTCTTTCATCCAGAGCAACGTCCCCGGCGCCACCGACCAGAGCGGCCTTCTGGCCTACGACCCGCAAAAGGCGGAAAAGCTGCTCGACGAAGCGGGCTGGGCAAAGGGTGCGGATGGCATCCGCACCAAGGATGGCAAGCAGCTGTCTCTCACCATTCACTCCAATCCCTATCTGGCGACCTCCAAGTCTGTCGACGAACTCATTGCCCAGCAACTCGGCAAGATCGGCTGGAAGGTCACCATTCGGGCCTATGACGTCGTGACCTTCGGCGAAAAGGTCAGGTTCGGCGGCGCGGCCGTTCCGGCTTACGAAGTGACCCGCAGTTTCATCGACGCGGGAACCGTCGCGAGCATTCTCACCAATGCCAACAATGGCGAGAACTGGTTTGCCCTTGACGATCGCGATGCGACCCTGAACGGCCTGCGTGACCGGATTGCCGGCGCGGCGTCCTTCGATGAGCGAAACCCGCTTCTGGACGAGTTGCAGCATTACGTTCTCGAGCAGGGCTATTTCATCCCCCGCACCCAGATCGTCCAGCGCATCTATGTGCAATCACCGACGCTCAGGGGCGAAGTCTACAACGGCGTTGCCTACGCAAGCTATTACACGGCCCACATCGTCGATTGAGACCCATCGCAACCGTTCAACGTGAGAGGGGTATCGGCGTGAACAATGCCTACCTGACCTATGCCGCCAAGCGGCTCGGCCAAGCGGTCGTCGTGATACTGCTGGCCTATGTCTTCACCTTCGTGGTCGTCAGCATTCTGCCCGGCGACCCGATAACCAGCGTTCTGCGCAATCCGCAGAACGGCTTTTCCGAGCAAGAGATCGCCGAAATCATTGCCGCCCAGGGGCTGGACAAGCCGATCGTGGTGCAATTGTGGAATGCGCTGTCCGGATTTCTGACCGGTGATCTCGGAATCTCGATGCGCTCAGGCCGACCGGTGGTGACCCTGATTGCCGAGGTCCTGCCCTCGACACTCATCCTCGCCTCGGCGGGCCTTGCCGTTGCCCTCGTGCTCGCCATGGTCGTCGCCTATGGCACGCGCTTCGTGCCGAAGCGTTACGGCCAGGGATTGCTGCGCGGCTTCCCGTCCCTGTTCCTCTCCGTACCGAATTTTGTCATCGGCCTCGTTCTGATCCATGTCTTCGGTTTCCAGATCGGCCTGTTTCGCGTCATCAATCCGGACAGTTTCTGGGCGACGTTATTCGCAGCGATTGCGCTCGGCATTCCCGTATCGGCCCAGATTGCCGAGGTTCTGATCGCCAATCTCGATCGCGAGGCGGAACAGGAATATGCCGCGGTTGCCCGTAGCCGCGGTATCGGTCCGGCAAGGCTCTTTGCAACGCATCTATTGAAGCCGGCATCGCTGCCCGTCGTCACAGTGGTGGCACTTACCATTGGCGAGCTTCTCGGCGGCTCGCTGATCACCGAAACCGTTTTCGGACGAACGGGCGTCGGCAGTCTCGTGCAGCGCTCGGTCAGCACACAGGACCTGCCTGTGCTGCAGGCCGTGGTCTCGCTGGGCGCCGTGGTCTTCGTACTCGTCAACCTGATCGCCGATCTTCTCTATCCGCTGCTTGACCCACGCGTGAAACTCCTCGGTGGATCGAAACGGCGACCGACCACGACCGACGAGGCTTCAATCGGCACGACCAAGGTGGCCACTCCATGAGTATGACTTCCAGCCCTGAACTTTCCACGACAAGGCAAGGCCGCTGGCTGTCGGCGCTTCGCATGCCGCCGACCGTTGCGCTCTCCTTTCTGGTCGTGATAGCGATCATCGGATGGTCTCTGGCACCCGGGCTGTTCACCGGCCATAGCCCCGTCGTCGGGGTCACGGCTGAGAAGCTGCATGGCCCAAGCCTCGATCACTGGTTTGGTACCGATCATCTCGGGCGCGACGTCTATGCCCGTGTCGTCTACGGCACTGCCTCCTCAGTCTCCAGCGCGCTCGTCGCCGTCGTCATCGGCGTCGTTGTCGGCGGCCTGATCGGCCTGCTGGCCGGTTTCTTCGGTGGCTGGGTGGATGTCGTTCTCGCCCGTCTCGTCGATGTCCTGCTCTCGATACCGAAATTCCTGCTCGCCGTGATCGTCGTCACCGCCATCGGCTTCGAGACCATCAATGCAGCAATTGCGACAGGCGTCTCCGCGGTAGCGATCTTTGCCCGCGTCACCCGTGCGGAAGTCATCAAGACACGGCAGGCAACCTTCGTCGAAGCGTCCTTTCTGCTCGGCGGTTCGCGCGCCTTCATCCTCTGGCGCCATATCCTGCCGAATGCGTCGCGTTCGGTGTTGCCGCTCGCCGTCCTGCAATTCGGCGATTCGATCCTGGTGATCGCCAGCCTCGCCTTTCTCGGCTACGGCGACCCGCCGCCCGCCTCCGACTGGGGCCTGCTGATCTCGATCGGCAAGGACTACCTCAAATGGCCCTGGCTCGTTTACGCCCCCGCCTTCATCACCATCCTCACCGTACTCTCCGTGAACAGGATCAGCCGATGGCTTCGCAAGACAGACTGACCACAGCACTCATTCATGCCATTACCGTGCCCCCGGCCCAACAAACGGCTCCGGCTCTGCTAAGCGTGGAAAACCTGTCGGTTTCCTACGGCAAAAGAGCGGTTGTCCATAACGTCGGCTTCGAACTGGAACGTGGCAAGAGCCTTGCGCTGATCGGCGAATCCGGTTCCGGCAAGTCGACCATCGCCCGCGCCGTGTTACGCCTGTTGCCAAATGGCGCCTCGGCTACAGGCACCGTCAGGCTCGATAAGCAAGATCTGCTGGCGCTTCCCGAGCGCCGGTTCCGACCCTTGCGGGGGCGACAGATCGGGTTCGTGCCACAGGATCCGGGCAATGCGCTGAATCCGGTGCGCACGATCGGCGCGCAGGCCATGGAAGCCGCGGCCCTGACGGATGAAACGGATGCGGCCGTTCGCAAGGCCGTCGTTCTGGAAACCTTCGCGCAGGTCGGGCTCGACAACCCGCAACGGGTCTACGATTCCTATCCGCATCAACTCTCCGGCGGCATGCTGCAGCGGGTGTTGATCGGCCTCGCAGTCCTGCCTCGCCCCGCCCTGCTGGTTGCCGACGAGCCGACATCTGCCCTCGATATGACGATCCAGAAACGGATACTCGACCTGCTCTCCCGCCTGCAGCACGATCTGGATATCAGCCTTCTCCTGATTACCCATGACCTTGCGATTGCTGCCGAACGCACGGACAGGCTGGTCGTGCTGAAGAACGGCACGATACAGGAAGCCGGCAGGACAGCAGCCGTCTTCTCCTCACCGACATCTGCCTATGCGCGCAAGCTGCATGCGGACGTTCCGGCTCTCAACCCGGATCGTTATGCAGCGCTGCGTGATCCGCTACTTCGCTTGCGGAACATAGATGATGCGCCCAAGATTGAGGTCAATTCGGTCACCAAGACATTTTCAGTAGACGGTAAGGTTCTGACCGCTGTCGATGATGTGTCCTTCTCGGTCGCGGCCGGCACGACCCATGCTCTGGTTGGCGAATCCGGTTCAGGCAAGACGACGACCATCCGTCTCCTGCTTGGATTGGACGAACCGGACAGCGGTGAAATCTCGGTAGCCGGCGAGCTCCTGAGAGGACGATCGCAAGCTTCCCTCCGATCGGTCTGGCGGCATCTCCAGCTCGTCTATCAGAACCCGTTCACATCCCTCGATCCCACCTGGACCGTCGGGAAACTGGTCCGCGAACCTCTCGACCGGTTCAGGATCGGCACGCGCGACGAGCGCGATCGGCAGGTTCGCGAGGCGCTCGCCAATGTCGGGCTGGCAGAACATCTGCTGGATCGCAAACCTGGCGCCCTCTCTGGTGGCCAGCGCCAGCGGGTGGCGATTGCCCGCTCATTGGTTCTCAAGCCCGATGTGATCGTCCTCGATGAGCCGACATCCGCCCTCGATGTCAGCGTCCAGGCCGATATTGTTGAGGTCCTGCTTTCCCTGCAGGCGCGCCTTGGACTGACCTATATCTTCGTCTCGCACGATCTCGCATTGGTTCGCCAGCTGGCACACACGGTCTCGGTCATGCGGCGCGGCAGCATCGTTGAGCATGGCGCGGTCAGGGACATTTTCGACAATCCGCAGCATGCCTATACGGCATCATTGCTGGAATCGGTTCCGGCGGGTCTGGTCGATCCGGTTCGTGTGCCTCAACCTCCATCCCGGCTGCGCGTCAAACAGGAGCAGATCGCATGACGATCGCGACGATGACCAGCACATCTCGTCCACCTTGTAGTCCGGCGTAACCGCGTATTGCGGTGTAAGGGCAAGGCAGAGAATATTTTCTACATAATCGATAGAAAAAGAAAAGGCTGTCTTCCTCGTCCGTTCACCTCCCCCTAACCTCATCTCACTCTTCCGAAACCTCAAGGAGCTCCCATGGCTGCGGAATTCATCAGTGTCAGCTTTCCCAATGCATCGAACGACCTGAACCCCATTCCCGATGCCCCGGCGGACCCACGCTTTCTCGAACGGTACGCCCGCGCTCTCGACGATTATGGGTTCAATTATACGCTGATCCCTTATTCCTCATCCTCCTTCGACCCCTTCACTCTGGGTGCCACGGTTCTTGCTCACACGAAAAACATCAAGATCATCGTCGCGCTGAGGCCGAACACGGTCTATCCGACCGTCGCCGCCAAGTCGCTCGCGACCCTCGATCAGCTGAGCGGTGGCCGCGTCGTGGTCCACTTCATCGCCGGCGGCAGCGACGAGGAGCAGGCCCGCGAAGGCGACTTCCTCACCAAGGAAGAGCGCTATGAGCGTCAGGAAGAATATATCCGCATCCTGCGCCTCGCCTGGACGTCGAAAGAGCCCTTTGATTTCGACGGAAAATATTACCAGTTCAAGCAGTTCCGCAGCGCCGTTCGCCCGACCAACGGGCTGATTCCGATCTCGCTCGGCGGCTCGTCCGATGCCGCCTACCGGATCGGCGGTTCGCTCTGCGATATCTTCGGCCTATGGGGGGAACCGCTGGCTGAAACCAGGCAACAGATTGACCGGATCTATGCCGAAGCCGCCAAGGCCGGTCGTACGGACCGCCCACGCATCTGGGTTACGTTCCGCCCGATCGTTGCCGAGACTGACGAACTGGCCTGGGAGAAGGCCCACAAGGTTCTCGACCGACTGACGGAAAATCGCCAGAAGGGCCTCCACCGCGCACCGGTCAATGCCGCGCCGCCGGCCAATGTCGGTTCGCAACGGCTTCTCGATATCGCCAAACGCGGCGACGTGCATGATCGCGCGCTTTGGTACCCGACCGTCACGGCGACCAATGCCAGCGGTGCGACGACGGCGCTGGTTGGCTCACCGCGGACGATCGCCGATTCCATCCTCGACTATATCGACCTCGGGGCCGATCTGATCTCGATCCGCGGCTACGACAATTACAATGATGCGGTCGACTACGGGCGCTACGTGCTGCCTTTGGTGCGTGAGGGCATCCGCGAGCGCGAAGAGGCCAAGCGGAAGGCCGCCGCCTGACATGAGGGGCCCGGCCGCAAAGTCGGGCTGCTCTCCCCGAAAGCACGTGCCCGCAACAAATCTGCGCCGCCGCAAGATGACACTATCCGACAACCAGAAAGTCCCCACCCCATGCCCTATGATCCAGTCACTCTTGACGCCACCGTGCGCGTTCTGACCGATGCCGCCGCGGATGCTGATCAGACCGGCCAATTTCCCTGGGCCGGAATTCATGCCGTCCACGAAAGCGGGCTTCTGGAAAGCACGGTCGCGCTGCGCTACGGCGGCAAAGGCGGCACGCTCGTTGACGCCGCCTATATTCTCGCCGCACTGGGGCGGGGCGATCCATCGGTTGCCCTGATCAGCGCCATGACGATTTTCAACCATCTCGGTCAGGCGACCAAGAGCCATTGGCCGGATGGTCTCTACCGGCGTCTTCTGGCGGAGGCGAAACAGCGTCCGCTGCTTCTCAATGCGGCCCGGGTCGAACCCGAACTCGGCTCACCTGCCCGCGGCGGGCTTCCAGCCACGCGTGCGCGACGCACCGCGAGCGGTTGGTCGATCACCGGCCGCAAACGGTTCGTCACCGGCGCTCACGGGCTGACGCACTTCCTCGTCTGGGCGCAGACGGACGAAACACCCGCGCGGGTGGGAACCTTCGTCGTTCCCAACGGCCTTCCCGGCATACGGATCATCGAGAACTGGAAGAGCCTCGGCATGCGGGCCACCGGCTCCCATGATGTCGAATACACGGATGTCGAGATCCCGGCCGAAAACGTCCTGGAACTGGTCGATCCGGCAATCGCCCAGCAGGATAACCGGGCTCATGCGGCGATCAACCTGGCAATGACGGCGATCTATCTCGGCGCGGCAGAGGCGGCGCAGGATGCATTCATCCGCTTTGCCCATGAACGCGTCCCCGCCAATCTCGGCCACCCGATCGCCCGTACCGAGCGCTTCGTCACCCTGTCAGGTGAGATCGACCTCCTCGTTTCCGGCGCGCGGCAGATCATCTTTTCGACCCTTGAAAGCGGCCAGGTCGACGCCGAGCGGCTGATAAGGGCAAGGCTTCTGGCCGGCCGGCAGATCCGCGAGGCTGCCCAGATCGCCGTGCGCGGCATCGGTAATCCCGGCCTCAGTGCGGATCTGGGACTTGAGCGACATTTCCGCGACATTCAATCGGTGCTGGTCCATGCGCCGCAGGAAGATACGGCCATCTCGATCCTTGGCCGTGCAGCCTTCGATCGATGGAACCGGGCGGAAACCACCCGAGAGAGCTATCCGGCAAATCTGTCGATCCTCAAGACGGCGTGACGTCAAACCACCGACATCCAGGAAGGAACAGCAATGAGCAACAATCTGATCGTCGGCTTCTCGGGCAATCTCTCCCGCCCTTCAAGCACAAGGCGCTTCGTTGAAAGCGTGACCGAGGCGCTGGCCAGGCAATCCGGCCTCAACCATGCCCTTTTCGACATCGAGGATCTGGGGCCATCGCTCGCCGCGGCCCGCTCGGTCGCCGATCTTGATCCTGCCGCCCGCAAAGTGGTGCGGACGATCATCGAGGCGGAAGCGCTCGTCATCGGCTCGCCGACCTACAAGGGAAGCTATACCGGATTGTTCAAGCATGTCTTCGATCTGCTCGACCCGGCAGATCTGCGCGGCAAGCCGATCGTGCTGACGGCGACCGGTGGCGGCGATCGCCATTCACTCGTGGTCGAGCACCAGTTGCGCCCCCTGTTTGCCTTCTTCGAGGCCTTCGTCACGCCAACGGCAATCTATGCCTCGGGCCGGGACTTTATCGACGGCACCGCCTCCCCGGCCATTCTCGGTCGCGTCGACCAGGCCCTTCGTGAAGCTTCGCTGCTTATCGGCGCCCGCTCTCTTTCGTCCGCGATCGCCGCAGAATAGATCGTCGAGGAAAAAAAACGCTCCGGTCACGGCGCTATTTGAAGGTTTATTTCTTCTCTAACCTCATCCGCCGTGGCTGAATGCCGCCCTGATCCGGGAGGTTGCTATGAGCAAGGTCATCAGCTTGGCAGAAACGCTCAGGGCCCTGGCCCCTTGCATCAGGACGGAAGACGAAGCAATCGAAGCGGCCAAGTCTCTGGCGGATGAGATCCGCTCGGGATCGAACCTTCGCGACCGTCAGCGGATACTGCCCCATCACGAGATGGAAATGGCCGGCCAGTCGGGACTGCTCGGAATTACAGTCCCGGTCGAATATGGTGGTGCCGACATTTCCAATCCTTTCCTCGCAGAAGTGTTGGCGATCCTGTCGGAGGCTGACAGCTCGATAGGTCAGATCCCGCAAAACCATTTCTATATTCTGGATGTCTTGCGGCTTGCCGGCAGCGAGGAACAGAAACGTTATTTCTTCGGCAGGGCGCTGGCTGGCGATCATTTTGCCAATGCACTGGCCGAAAAGAATGCCGAGGCCGCCGGCATGGTGAGTACCCGATTGGTGGCCGATGGACCCGGCTTTCGCATTTCCGGCCAGAAATACTATTCAACCGGGGCGCTGTTTGCCGACTGGATAGCCATATTCGCGCTGGATATCCAGGATCGGATCATGATGGCAATCGTGCCGCGCGCGACCGAAGGCCTGACGATCATCGACGACTGGACGGGCTTCGGGCAGCGGACGACGGCGAGTGGAACGGTCCTGATCGACAATGTCTATGTCGCAGCCGATTCCGTCATCGATTACTACAGGGTATTCGAACATCCCTCGCCGCTCGGCTCGCTTGGGCAATTGCTGCATGCTGCAATCGATCTCGGCATCGCGCGCGCCGCCTTTGCCGACATGATAGATTTCGTCAAAACGAAATCGCGCGGCAATCGCAACCTCGGCATAGAGATTGCCAGCAGCGACCCGCTTGCCATTGCCAGGGCAGGATCGGTTGCCGCCAGGATCGAGGCGGCGGCAGCCGTCATCGAGCGCGCCGGCCGGAAGGTGGACATAGCCCAGGTATCGCCATCAGCCGACACGGTCACCGATGCGTCGCTGACGGTTGCCGCTGCAAAGATCCTGGCAACCGAGGCGGCACTGGAAGCAACCAATACGCTCTTCGAATTGGCTGGCACCTCGGCCACCGATGAAAGCCTCAACCTCGACCGTCACTGGCGCAATGCGCGCACCCACACGGTGCATGATCCGGTGCGCTGGAAGCATCATGCCCTTGGCGACTTCCACCTTAATGGCAAGCTGCCGCAGCCGAATGGCCAGTTCTGACTATTGTGCCTGTTTTTCGGCCGGTCGGGTCGAACGCTTGGCAACCATTTCCTCAAGCGTCATGTTGTCCAGCACGGCGGAAACGGCGTCCCGCACCTCCATCATCGAATGGCGGACCTGACAGTCTTCCGGGTCGTCGCAGTCATCGCAGGCCTCGAAGGCCGTCTTGCTGGCACAGCGGATCGGCGCCAGCGGGCCGTCGAGAATGCGAACGGCCTGCCCTATGGAAATCTGCGATGCCGGCTTTGACAGTGCATAACCGCCACCCGGCCCCTTCTTGGAACGCAGGATACCGCCCTTGCGCAGTTCCAGCAGGATGGCGTCCAGGAATTTCTTGGAAATGTTGTTCTGTTCGGCAATCTCGCTGACAAACGCGGTTTTGCCCGGTTCGAGTTGCGCCAGATGAACCAGCGCCTTCAGCCCGTATTTGCCCTTTTTGGTCAGCATCCGAAAGTCCACATGGGCCGGATAACCGGCCACAATCATTGTCTCATGACAAAGATCGTTACAGGAGGCTCGGACAAGCTTCAATCCGGCACGGGCCTCACGAGTGGACTTAAAGCGCCGACGGTTGGCTCCCGGCCCCGACCGGCGGAGCAACCGCCATAGGCTGTTCAGCAAGCACGACAGGTCGGACAAGCCGCTCGAAATAGTCATATCCTTCCGGCCACCGCCCGAAACCGCTGGCGACATTGATATGGCCGGCAAAGCCGATCGTCGCCAGCTCGCTACCCCAGGCCTTCATATGCCGCTCGAGCTGCTGCACTCCCATATAGGGATCGTTCAGACTGCCGACGACGAGACTTGGGAAAGGTAGCCGCTCCAGAGGCTCGTGGCCGAAATCGATCATGCAGGGATGCAGCTTCAGTGCGGCATCCAGGGAGCAGGGCGCGACCAGAAGCGCACCGCGGATGAGAGAGGCCTGATGGCGCCCGGCATAGCTGGCCGCCAGCAGGCAACCCAGGCTGTGTGCAACAAGAAAGGCACCATCGGTTTTCGACAGTGCCTCATCAAGCCTCATCTGCCAGTCTTCGAGAACAGGACATGTCCAGTCATCCTGCTCGACGACAAGGGAGCGCTGCTGTTCTCGTGCCCAGTGCCGCTGCCAATGATCATCGGAGGAGCCGTTCAGCCCCGGAATGATGAGGGTCTCAATCATCGTCGACCTCGCTGCAAATCCAACGCAACGAGAAGATAGGCGGCCATCCGGGATGCGTCGGCGAAAGTGCATCCAAATTCTACAATAAAGATAGATTAATTTGCCTCGTGAGCCGCAAGACCCTCCGATAGGTTATCACCGTCAACCGAGGAATAATTGGAAACCGGACATGAACAGCATCAGCACTCAAATCCTGGCACATGCCTTCGATATTGTGGGATCGTCCGTTTCCCTATGCAGCCTTCACCCCAAAACGCTCATGTGTAGCGCGCTTCTCGATAACGCCAGCACCGACGAACGATTGCGAGATTGGAGTGAGGGACATGCAGAAGCAGGTCATTGAACATGGCGGATTGCCGGTCGGCATCGCCATCCCCGACAGCGGGAAGCTGCGTTTCATAGCCGTGAAGTTTCACGTCATCGATCTGGACGAACGACGGTTCGCAACGGTCGGCGAATTGAAGGCGGCGATCCGTGATCATCTGGGTGAGGTCAGGCCGATAGCGGCCTGAGCTTACCTCGTACAGGTAAAGTCCTGTGCGACGTCTGAACCCCATTGCCCAGAGATCGATATGAAAGACAAATTGAAATCCGTCGGCAGCCGGGCGCTGGTTGCCGGGAGCGCGCTTGTGGCCTTGAGCCTCGCCTTGCGCAGTTTCGGCCTCGTGCCCGAAAGCCTTGGCTGCGCGGGCATCGCCGCCGGCTCCATCCTGATGATCTTCGCACTTGGGAGATCAACTGGACCGGCCTGAACGCCACCCAATTGCTTTGTCATCATCAGCCATCAGATCCGGCCCGACATCCGTGTCGAGCCGGATTTTGGGTGCGCTGAATCAGCCCTTGGCGTAGGTCGATTCCACCGGCCACACAGACTGCAGCTTCTCTCCGCCGAGAATGCGGTCGCGTGCAGAAGCCTCGTTTGCGCCCAGCTTGTCCGCCTGATCGGCAACGGCGGAGAGCATCCCCTTCGGAATGACGACCACCCCATCGATATCCGCGAAGATGATATCACCCGGCGCGATCTTGACCTTGCCGATCTGGATCTCGACCTGCGAGTGCTTCGGCTCCATCTTGCCGGAGACGGAGACGGGCGAGAGAGAACGCCCGAACAGGGGATAGCCGAGTGCACGTACCTGTGCGATGTCACGCACCGTACCGCTGACGATGGTGGCGGCGGCTCCCTTCGTCTTTGCCCCCGTGCTCATCAATTCACCCGAGCAGGAGCCCTGCGCGCAGGATGCGTCGACGACAAGGATGCCGCCTTTCGGGGCGTTGTCGATGGCATTGTGATAGACGTCCTGCGGCTGGTTCTTACGCTCGCTCGGCTCGAACTGAACCGTCACGGCCGGGCCGCAGACGACCTCGCCGGCGCCAAGCGAACCCTGCAGCGAAATGCCTTCGAGGTAACCCCAGCCACCCAGTTGCTCCAAACTGTCATGGACGTCGCCGGAATACCACTTGGAGAGCCGTTCGATGGCAGCCCAGTCGGTGTCGGAATAGTCGAATTTGCTCATTTCGCTTTGCCCTTGTTCTTGAGATTGGCATTGTCGAGCGCAACCTTCAGGTAGCTCGCACTGTGATCGATCTGCTTGCGAATGGCCGCGCGGGCGGCATCCGGCTGTTTGGTGATGATCAGTCGATGGATTTCCTCGTGTTCGGCATAGCCGTCATCGAGGGACTTGTTAGGAACACGGCTCGTGACGCGGATGACGTCGATGATGATCGAGAACAGGTTGTCGTAGACGACGTTGAGGATCTCGTTCCCCACCGAACGCACCAGGCCGAGATGGAAGGCGGCATCGCTGTCGGTAAAGCGAGAAATATCCTTGGCGTCGGCTGCAGCCCTCATGTTGGACAGAGCCTCCCCGACTTCAGCTGCGATCGGCAGGTCTTCCGAACTCAGCCGCGTCACCACTTCCGTTTCGATAATGCGCCGGACATCCATCAACTGGACGAGATAGTCCGAGTTGTTGGCGAAGAGCTGCTTGACCGTTGCCGCCAACGAGCCGAGAAACTCGCCGACATCGTCGCGGACGACCAGCGCCCGCTCGCCATGTTTGCGACGGACCAGGCCCTTGGTCTCCAGGATCTGCAGCGCTTCACGCACCGAGCGCGTGCTGACATTGTAGAGCCGTGCAATTTCGGCCTCGGCAGGCAGGCGGTCGCCGATCTTGAGCGCCCCCGAAAGGATCTGCGCTTCGAAGGCTTCCACCACGGACACATGCAGTTTTCCGCGGTCTGAATTGCCGCGCCTGACCATGTGCCTGTTCTCTGCCGGGCCGTCTGTCACCATGCCGTAAAGCCTCCATCAACAACGACGTTAGAACCCGTCATATAAGACGAGGCATCGGAGGCGAGAAACTGGATGACACCGTTGTACTCATCGATTTCCGCCTGACGGTCCATCGGCACGCGCTCAAGGAACGCCTCGATGAATTCCCTGTCGAAATTGGCCGTCTTCACGCCGCCGAAGGAGATCAGGTTGACGCGAACCTTCTTCTTGGCCCAGTAGGTGCCGAGATAGCGTGTCAGGTTGACCAGACCGGATTTCGATGCGGCATAGGAGACCGCCTTGATGAAGGGCTCTCCGTCGCGTGCCTCGCGATAGGCATAAAGCGCCTGGTTGGGAGAGACGATACCGTAGATCGAGCCGACATTGATGATGCTGCCGCGCCCGGCATCGGCCATTTTCGATCCGATTACCTGGCAGCATAACATGACGCCGGTGAGGTTAGTGTCGATGATCTCGTCCCAGTATTTCTTCGGGTAGACCTCGAACGGGCTGTTCTGGTCGGCAGAACCGGATGGCTTGGAATCGATGCCCGCATTGTTGACGAGGATGTGGGGAACGCCCCAATCCGCGATCAGCTGATCGGTCGCTGTCTGTAGGGCTTCCTTGTCGGTGACGCTTGCGACATAGACCCGGATATTGCCCGTGAGCCCCGGAAATTTCTCGTCGAGCACTGACTGGTCGACCGGTCGGCGGCTGAAGATCGCTACCCTGGCGCCCGCCTCCGCAAGCGACTTGCTGAACTGTGTGCCGAGCTGGCCGAGGCCGCCGGTAACGACTGCGATCCTGCCCTCCACGCTGAATAGATTGGTCATGTGATTGTCCCTGACTAGATGAGGATGCGATTGGTATGAGGGAGGGGCTTTGCCCCCTCCACGTCCTGTTCAGCGTGGGATGTCGATTTCCGCCAAGCGCTTCGGGTCGAGCTTGGCGTTCTGGTATTTCTCGTAAATCGCTTCCAGCTTGCCGTTGTCGAGATTGGTCTTGATCCAGTCGTTGATCCACTTGGTGAGCGCCGGTTCGCCCTTGCGGATGGCAATGCCCAGCGGATAGGACTTGGCCACGAACTTCTCCTCCAGGTCGAGGCTCGGATTGGACTTGATCAGCGCGTTCAGGAGCGGCCGCGAGGTCGCATAAACCGACATCTGATGGCTGGTGACGGCCGCGCTGGAGGTCGGGTCATCCTCGAAACGGACGATCTGGACGCCTGGAACGTTGGCCGTCGCTTCCGTCAGATTGGTATCGTTCACCGTGCCGCGCGTAACGGCCACCTGCGTGTTGGCAAGATCGGCATAGCCGGTGATCTTCTGTGCCTTGGGGCCGGCGACCACGATGCTGGTATCGGAATAGGGAATGCTGAAATCGACGACCTGCAGGCGCTCCTTCGTGATCGACAGGGTAGAGACCGCGATATCGGCCTTACCGGACACCAGGAATGGAATGCGCGCGGAGGTCGGTACCGTCAGAAACTCTATCTTTACGCCCATATCCTGCGCCAGCAGCTTGGCGGTCTCGACTTCCGAGCCGGTCGGCTGGAAGGATGCATCCATCATTGCGTAGGGCGGGTTGCCGAGATCGACCGCGACCTGAAGCTTGCCGCGCTGGCGGATCGTGTCGAGTTGGTCCGAAAATGCCGACTGGGTGAAAAGCGCGACAAGGCCTAAGCCGAGCGCCAGCGTTCGCAGTCCTCTTGGTGTGTTGATTGCAGGCATGGGTTTCTCCTCCGGTGAACGTTGATCGGCGTGGCTCCTCAACCAGCGCCTGTCTCGTCGGTCAGTGATGCGAGCCGACGAAATTCCTGAGTTCGGGCGTTTGCGGGCTGGTCAGGATGGTCGGGCCACCCTTCTCCCAGACCTGCCCCTGATGCATGAAGACGATCATGTTGGCGACGCGCTCGGCAAAGGCCATCTCGTGGGTCACGAGCAGCATCGTCATGCCGTTGCGGGCAAGATCCTCAATGACCTTCAGCACTTCGCCGGTCAGCTCCGGGTCGAGCGCCGACGTCACCTCGTCGAACAGCATGACCTTCGGCTTCATCGCCAGCGATCTCGCGATGGCAACACGCTGTTGCTGGCCGCCGGAAAGCTGTTCGGGATAGGAATCGATCTTTTCCGCGAGCCCGACCTGACGCAACACCTCTTGGGCTAGCGCCCGAGCACTGGCTCTGTCGACCTTCTTCACCCAGCGGGGGGCAAGGGTGATGTTCTGCTCCACTGTCAGATGCGGAAACAGATTGTAGCTTTGGAAAACGATGCCGACATCCTGCCGCAAGGCCCTGAGGTCGAGCTCGGGATCGTTGACCCGGTGGCCGCAGACCCAGATATCACCCTGATTGATGATCTCCAGCCGGTCGATGCAGCGCAGTGCCGTGCTCTTGCCCGATCCGCTTCGGCCGATCAGGGCCACGACCTGCCCCTTTTCGATGTCGAGATCGATCCCCTTGAGCACCTGCAACGCACCGTAGCTCTTGTGGACGCCCGCAAATTTAATGATGGCTGACACTGTATATCCTCTCGAACCTGCGGCTGAGTGCCGACAGCGGGTAGCAAATGGCGAAATAGAAGATCGCGATGACCAGGTAGGTGGTGAACGGCTGGAAGGTGGAGGCGTTGATCTGCTTGCCGATATAGGTGACCTCGGCCATGCCGATGATCGACGCGAGCGAGGTGTTCTTGACGATCTGGACCATGAAGCCGACGGTCGGCGGCGTGGCGATCTTCACCGCCTGCGGCAGGATCACCAGGAACAACCTCTGCCAGCCCGTCAAGGCCAGGCAATCGGCAGCCTCCCATTGGGTCTTTGACACCGACAGCAGGCTTCCCCGCCAGATGGCGCCGAGAAAGGCGCTCGAGAACACGATCATTGCGACGCTTGCAGCAAACAGCGACGAGACCTCGATGCCGAAGACGGGCAGCCCGAAATAGATCAGGAACATCAGGATCAGCACCGGCGAGCCCTGCACGAGCGCGATATAGGTGCTTGCGGCAGCGCGCAGGCCCGCGCTCTTCGAGATGCCGGCGAGCGCTACGAAGAATGCCAGGAGGCCACCGAAGACGAAGCTGATCAGCGACAGCACGACGGTCCACCACAGGCCGACCAGCAGAACCTCGACATGAATCCACGAGAAGCTTGTAAACATCGACCGCTCCTTAAAGGTTCGTGCCGAGCCGCCGCTTGCGCGGGAACAGCAGAAGACCCAGAGCGCTGAACAGGCCGCGCATCAGGAACGACAGGACGAGATAGACGATCAGGATGACGATATAGACTTCGAAGGATCTGAACGTGATCGACTGGATGCGGGCGGCCGCCCCTGCCAGTTCTTCCGCCGAGATCTGCGAGGCGACGCTGGTCGCCAGCATCAGAAGCACATACTGGCTGACCAGCGCTGGATAGACCTTTTCCAATGCCGGCGGCAGCATGATGCCGGCGAGCATCTGTAGGCGCGACAAGCCCAGCGCATCGGCGGCTTCCAGCTGGCTGGGATGGATCGCCTGCAGGCCGGCCCGAATGATCTCGCTCGAATAGGCCCCGACATTGATCGTCAAGCCGATCAGCGCCGATGTCTGGGCCGAAAACTTGAGTCCCAGGGACGAAAGTCCGAAATAGACGAGGAAGAGTTGCACCAGCAGCGGCGTGTTGCGGATGGCCTCGACATAGATCGCCACGACGATACGCAGGATCTTGTAGCGGCTGGCGCTGGCGACGGCACATAGCGTGCCGAGAATGAAACCAAGCACTGTCACGATGAGCGACATCTCGATCGTCGCCAGCGTCCCGTGCGCGAGAAGCGGCCAGTATTCTCGCAGGAAATCGAAACTGAATTGATAGTTCATGCGCCCCGGCCCCCGTGAATGGGATGGCGGCGCGCGGCCGTCAGCCGATAGCAGGGCGCGAAAGGCGCGCACACGACCGCGACCCCGCACAGGGCGGGCTCAGCATAAAAGACATTCAAAGGTAATTCCTCCCAAGTCGCGGCTGTGATCCTCCTCAAGATCAAGGCTGCAAGCTCACGCTACTCTTGACATATGACATATGTCAAGAGTTCGAATGGGAGAAATCGATGCGGCAGCGCACAAGTCCTCAGGCCAAGGTTTCCCGGCCTGAGAGCGTCCGGCGCCGCATTCAGGATATTTTCGAAGTTGTCGCGTTGCGCTAGAAGAAGTCGGCCGCAGCCCTACACGATGCCGCCGCTGCCGCCCGCCACGGCCGGGCGAACCGCGGAGACCCTGCTGCGATACCCGCTCGCCCTGTAGGCCGCGATCGGATCGATCGCGCCGCCGGTGCGGCGACGGGCTTCGGCAAGGATCGGCTCCACATCGGTGCGATAGGCACGTTTCAGCGTTTCGGTCGCCATCAGCGCATCATTGTCCTGCTGGAAGCCGTCAAGGAGCGCGCGGTCTACGAGAAGCGCCTGCGCATAGGCCCGGCGTATCTCGTTGGCACTGGAAATCAGGCTTTCGATCGGATCCGTCACATTATGCGACTGGTCGATCATGTGAGCCGGGTGGAACCCTTTCACGTCACGCTCTTCGGCATCGACCAGTTCGTTGAAGACGAGAAACAGCCGGTAGGGCTCGATCGAGCCGGCATCGAGGTCATCGTCGCCATATTTCGAATCGTTGAAATGGAAGCCACCAAGCTTGCCGAACTGGATCAGCCGGGCGACGATCATCTCGATATTGGTGTTCGGTGCGTGATGGCCGAGATCGACGAGGCAATGCGCCTTTTCGCCGAGCGTCTGGGCAATCAAAAGGTTGCTGCCCCAATCCTGCACGACCGTCGAATAAAAGGCCGGCTCGTACATCTTGTGCTCGGAAAAGAGCCGCCAGTCGTCCGGCAATGCCTTGTAGATCTCCGCCATTGAGGACAGATAGCGCTCGAACTGGCGGGTGAAGTGGCTCTGGCCGGGAAAGTTCGACCCGTCGCCGATCCACACCGTCAAGGCCTTGGACCCGATCGCATTGCCGATCTCGATACACTCGATATTGTGCTCGACCGCCTGCGCCCGTGTCGCCGCATCCGTATGGCTGAGCGAACCATATTTGTAGGAATGGGCCTGGCCCGGCGCATCGGAAAAGGTATTGGAATTCATCGCGTCGAAGCCGAGGCCCACGGCTTCGCCCTTTGCCTTCAGCTCCTTCGGATCGATCCTGTCCCAGGGAATATGAAGCGAGACCGTCGGCGTGGCCCGCGTCAGCTGGTTGATCACCGAGCAATCATCAAGCTTGTCGAAGATGCCGCGCGGTTCGCCGCCGCCGGGAAAGCGGGCAAACCTCGTGCCTCCTGTGCCGACGCCCCAAGACGGTACGGCGACGAAGAATTCCGATACTTTTGTCGTCACCGCCTCGATATCGATGCCACGGCGCGACAGGTTTTCGCCAAGCGCCGCGTAGTCCGAGGCCAGGGCCGCCGAGCGCCCTTCATTGTCGGACGCGATCAGCTCGTCCGAGATTCCCACTTCCGTCATGCTTTCCTCCCAGTGACGATTGAACCAATCGCCGTCACCTGCGTTTTCACCGTCCCTGCATCCCTAAGCCTCCAAGGATTTTTCGTGGACGTCGTTCGTATCCTGCTTGCTATCCTGCTGCCGCCGGTCGGCGTCTTTCTTCAGGTCGGCTTCGGCCTGCATTTCTGGCTGAACATTCTTCTGACCATCTGCGGCTATGTTCCCGGCATCATCCATGCAATCTGGGTGATCCTTCGAAAATAGTGGCGACGTGGCAGTCGATCGCTAGCGGGTAAAGCTCTGCGCGTTGCCCGCGTCGACATTGATGATATTGCCCGTCGATTTTGCCGAAAGGTCGGATGCGAGGAAATAGATCGCCTCGGCAATATCCTCGGGAAAAACGTTGAGCTTCAGCATCGAGCGCTTGCGATAATGTTCCTCGAGCTCTCCAACATCGATCTTCGAGGACGCGGCCCGCTGTTCCCGCCACTCGCCATTCCAGATCTTCGATCCGCGCAAGACGGCGTCGGGATTGACGGTATTCACCCGAATGCCGGCATCCGCTCCCTCAAGCGCAAGGCAGCGGGCGAGATGGATCTCGGCCGCCTTGGCTGTGCAATAGGCCGAGGCATTGGGCGATGATGCAAGGCCGTTCTTGGAAGCAACGAACACGACATTGCCACCGAGTTTCTGGCGCCTGAACAGACGGAACGCCTCGCGCGAGACGAGGAAATATCCGGTAGCCAGAATGTCGATATTCTTGCTCCACATGGCAAGCGTCGTGTCCTCCACCGGCGCAGACGAGGCGATGCCGGCATTGGAAACGAGAATATCGACCCCGCCGAACTCGGCGCACGCTTCGGCGAAGGCGGTCGTCACCGCATCCTCGCGCGTTACATCCAACTGAATGGCCCGCACGGCATCGGCACCGAACCGGTTCGAAAATTCCTTGAGCGTGTCATCGAGCGCAGCCTGGTCGATGTCGGCCAGAACGACGCAAGCCCCCTCGCCCACCAGCCGGCTCGCCGTAGCGCGGCCGATGCCGCCGGCGCCGCCGGTGACGAAGGCGACTTGGCCCGCAAGGCTCTTCGGCTTTGGCATGCGCTGCAGCTTGGCCTCTTCAAGCAGCCAGTATTCGATATCGAAGGCTTCCTGTTCCGGCAGGCCCTGATACTCGGAAACGGTCGAGGCGCCGCGCATCACATTGATGGCGTTGACATAGAATTCGCCGGCGATCCGTGCCGTCGCCTTGTCCTTGGCAAATGACAACATGCCGACACCCGGCACAAGGAAGATGACGGGATTGGGATCGCGCATCTTCGGCGAATTGTCGTGGCGGCAGGCTTCGTAATAGCGCGTGTAATCGGCGCGGTAATCCTCCAGCGCCTTATCGAGACCGGCGATCACCGCCTCGACATCAGGCTTGGCCGGGTCGAACTCGACGATCAGCGGGCGTATTTTTGTGCGCAGGAAATGGTCGGGGCAGGATGTCCCGAGCTTGCCGAGCGGTTTCAGCGTGCTCGAATTGACGAATTCGAGCACGGCATCCTGATCGTCGAAATGGCCGAGCTTGCGCTCGTTCTTGCCGATACGTCCGCGAATTTCCGGCATGAGCCTTGCCACGATCTCGCGGCGTTCGGAGGCGCCGAGGCTTTTGGCAATGGAACCACCAAAGACGGATTTACCTTCGGTCTCACTGGCAAACCATTCGATCGCCCTGTTGATGATATCAAGCGTCAGCAGGTAGCAGTCCTTCGCGTCGTTGGCCCAGGTAAACAGACCATGGCTCTCGAGAACCACGCCCTTGGCACTCGGGTTCGCCTTCACGAAGGCTTCGAGATCGAGGCCGAGCTGGAAACCCGGCCGGCGCCAGGGCAGCCAGCCGATCTCTTCGCCGAAAATCTGGCGCGTCAGGTCACGGGAATTCTTCGAGGCCGCGATCGCGATGATCGCATCCGGATGCATGTGATCGACATGGGTGAAAGGCACGAAACCGTGCAGCGGCGTATCGATCGATGCCGCCCGCGCATTGAGGTTGAAGGTGCAGTGCGGCAGGAAGCCGACCATCCGGTCTTCATCCGCTACCCCCTTGTAAAGCCCCTTCAGCGCCTCCAGCTTGTCCATGTAAAGCGTGGCAAAGCCGTCGAGCTTGATGGTTCCGACGTCGCCGCCCGATCCCTTCACCCACATGACCCTGACCTTTTCGCCGGTCAGCGGATCCGTCTCCAGCACCTTCGCCGAGGTGTTGCCGCCACCATAATTGGTGATGCGCTTGTCGGCACCGAGCAGGTTCGACCGATAGAGCAGCTTGCCCGGCTCGTCGAGCCTAGCGGCATAGGCATCATCCCAACGGCTATCGAGAAGGCGGGTTTGTCCCGACATTTCGTCCTCCCTGACGATTGTTCGGCGGCGGCAATCCTCCTGCGCCGACCGTGCGAGAGGGATATCAGGCATAAAACTGCCACTTGTCAATCAGCATCGATCATAAACAAGCATATTGCATCGCACAAAAAGAATTTGTGATCGTTGATGATTGACAAGTTTAAGAAACTGACAATAGTTTGCATCAGGAGGCTCCCATGCACGAACGCGAACGCCATCGCATCATCCTGAGCGCGATACAGGAGCGACCTGTAATCACGGTGCAGGATATTGCCGAACTGACGGATGCGTCCGAGGCGACGATCCGGCGGGATATCGCCGCACTGCATGTTCAGGGCAAACTCCGGCGCGTACGCGGCGGTGCGGAAGCCATCCACCCGCCGCAGATCGGCCAGCTGGCAGCGCGCTCGTTTCGTGTGTCCGAATCCGTCAATATCGACAAGAAGCGCTCAATTGCGCGCCAGGCGGTCGATCTGTGCGAGGAAGGCGAATCGATCATCATCAATGGCGGTACGACGACCTTCCAGATGGTGCATTACATGGCATTGCGCCGGTTGCAGGTGATGACCAATTCCTTTGCCATCGCCGAGCACCTGGTCAAGCATTCGAAGAACAATGTGACCATACCGGGCGGCACGATCTATCGCGAACAGAGCCTTATCCTGTCGCCTTTCGATAACGACGCCATTCGCAATTTCTATGCGCGGCGCATCTTCATCGGCGCCCAGGGGATTGGGCAGCTCGGTATCATGGAGCCGGATGCGCTGGTCATCCAGAGCGAGCAGAAGCTGATGCACCAGGCCGAAGAGCTGGTGGTCATGGCCGACTCGTCGAAATTCCAGCGCCGGTCGAGCATGATCCTGTGCCCGCTGGAGAGGGTCACCACAATCATTACCGATGATGGCATTTCAGAAGACGCCGCGCGAATGGTCGAGGACGCGGGCGTCAAACTGATCATTGCCGGCCAGACAGATGCCGTTCTGACGGACAAGGAGGATACCACGTCGGCCGCGTGAGGCGTCGGCGGGAGGAAATGCAGACAGTTCAATCTTTGGGAGGAGAATTGACATGAAATTTGCGAAGAAACTGGCAATCGGCGTGGCACTTGCCGCCGCCATGATGTCATCGGCGGCGAGCGCCGCCGACATGAAGATCGCGCTCGTGGTGAAATCGCTCGGCAACGGCTTTTTCGAGGCCGCCAACAAGGGTGCCGAGGAAGCCGCCAAGGAGCTTGGCGGCGTGCAGATCATCTATACCGGACCGACGACGACGACGGCGGAAGGTCAGATCGAAGTCATCAACTCGCTGATCGCCCAGGGTGTCGATGCGATCGCCATCTCGGCCAACGATCCCGACGCCGTCGTGCCGGCACTGAAGAAAGCGGCGCAACGCGGTATCAAGGTAATCTCCTGGGATTCGGGCGTCGCGCCGGCAGGGCGCATCCTGCAGCTCAACCCGTCTTCCAACGCGCTGATCGGCAAGATGTGCCTGCAGCTCGCCGCCGATCACCTTGAAGGTGGCAAGGGCGATTTTGCCATCCTGTCGGCAACCACCACCTCGACCAACCAGAACATCTGGATCGGCGAGATGAAGAAGCAGATCAAGGATTTCCCCGGCCTCAACCTGGTGACCACCGTCTATGGCGACGACCTTGCCGACAAGTCCTATCGCGAAGCTCAGGGCCTTCTTACCTCGCAGCCGAATGTCAAGGTGATCGTCGCCCCGACCACTGTCGGCGTGCTTGCAGCCTCGCAGGCAGTGAAGGACGCCGGCAAGATCGGCCAGGTCTATGTCACCGGCCTCGGCCTGCCATCGGAAATGGCAGGCGCCATCAAGTCCGGTGCGACCAAGGAATTTGCCATCTGGAACCCGATCGACCTCGGCTATTCGGCTGCCCAGATTTCCTATCATCTCGTCAAGGGTGACGCTGACGGTAAGCCCGGCTCGGAAATACCGGCCGGACGCATGGGCAAAATCAAGATCGGCGAGAACGGCGAGGCCGCCATGGCCGATCCCTTCGTCTACAACGCCAAGAACATCGACCAGTTCTCGAAGATCTTCTGATCTCTCCCGAGACCCTGAGGCCCGGTGCTTAAGAGGCGCCGGGCCACCTCAAGTTTCCAATTGGCAGACATAATCATGACCGTAGTCGAAAAGACGAGGCTAGAGATGCCGCATATCCAAGATCCGATGCCGGGTGAAAAACCGGCTCCCATCCTGGAAATGCGGGGGATCTCCCAGATTTTTCCGGGCGTCAAAGCGCTGGACGGTGTCAGCATCGCGCTTTATCCCGGCGAAGTGACGGCACTGATCGGCGAGAACGGTGCCGGCAAATCGACCCTCGTCAAGATCCTCACGGGCATCTATCGCCCCACAGAGGGCGAGATCGTCATCGACGGCCGGCCGGTCACCTTTTCCAGTCCTCAGGATGCCATCGATGCCGGTGTCACCGCCATCCATCAGGAAACCGTCCTGTTCGACGAGCTCTCCGTCGCCGAGAACATATTCCTCGGGCACGCGCCGCGCACCCGCTTCGGTTTCATCGACTGGCGCGTCATGAACCAGCGCTCCGGCGAGTTGATGCAGGCGCTCGAAAGCGAAATCGATCCGACGATCCGGCTGAAGGACCTCTCGATCGCCCAGCGCCATCTGGTGGCGATTGCCCGTGCGCTGTCCGTCGAGGCACGTATCGTGATCATGGACGAGCCGACCGCCGCCCTATCGCGCAAGGAGATCGACGATCTCTTCCATATCGTCGAGGGGCTGAAGAAGCAGGGCAAGGCGATCCTCTTCATCAGCCACAAGTTCGACGAGGTCTATGAGATTGCCGAGAATTTCGTGGTGTTTCGCGACGGCCGCGCCGTCGGCCATGGCCGGCTTTCGGAAACACCGCAGGATACGATCGTCCGCATGATGGTCGGGCGGGATGTCGCCAATGTCTTTCCCAAGATCGACGTGGCGATCGGCCAGACGGTTCTTGCTGTCGAGAACTACTGCCACCCGACGGAATATCGCGACATCTCCCTCGAACTGAAGCGCGGCGAGATCCTCGGCGTCTACGGGTTGATCGGGGCTGGGCGTTCTGAATTATGCCAGTCCCTCTTCGGGATATCACGCCCGTCTTCGGGCCGGCTAGTGCTGGAAGGCGAGGTCCTCGACATTCGCTCGCCGGGCGATGCGATCGCCGCCGGCATCGTCTACGTGCCGGAAGAACGCGGACGCCACGGCCTGGCACTCCCCATGCCGATCTTCCAGAACATGTCGCTGCCCTCGCTTGCCCGCACCTCACGCTCGGGCTTCCTCAAGGCCGCCAACGAGTTGGCGCTGGCACGCAAATATGCCGAACGGCTCGATCTGCGTGCAGCGGCTCTGTCGGTGCCGGTCGGCACACTGTCGGGCGGCAACCAGCAGAAGGTGGTGATCGGCAAGTGGCTTGCGACCCTGCCCAAGGTGATCATCCTCGACGAGCCGACCAAGGGCATCGATATCGGTTCCAAGGCTGCCGTTCACGGCTTCATCAGCGAACTCGCGTCTGAGGGGCTGTCGATCATCATGGTCTCGTCGGAACTGCCGGAAATTCTCGGCATGTCGGATCGTGTCCTTGTCATGCGCGAGGGCCTGTCAGCCGGCATTTTCGATCGCGGCCAGCTCAGCGCCGAAATGCTGGTGCGCGCCGCCACCGGCAATGCGTGAGGAGAACCGATGAAAAATCTGCTCAGACATCGCGAACTGCTTCTCGTCGGCATCGTCGCCATCATGATTGCCGGTTTCTCGACCCGCGCTGCAGGCTTTGCCACGCCCGGAAATCTCGCAAACATATTCAACGACACGTCGATCCTGATCATTCTGGCGCTCGGCCAGATGACCGTGATCCTCACCAAGTCGATCGATCTTTCGGTTGCGGCAAACCTCGCATTCACCGGCATGGCCGTGGCGATGATGGACGCCGCCTATCCCGGCCTGCCTCTGGCGTTGATGGTGGTTGTCGCGATCGGTCTCGGTGCAGTCCTTGGCGCCATCAACGGCTATCTCGTCTGGGCCCTGCAGATCCCGCCGATCGTCGTCACGCTCGGCACGCTGACCATCTACCGCGGCATGGCCTTCGTCCTGTCCGGGGGCGCATGGGTCAATTCCCACCAGATGACCCAGACATTCCTCAACTTCCCGCGCCTGCCGGTTTTCGGCCTGCCGATACTCTCCTGGATTGCCATCGCCATCCTTCTTATGATGTGGGGGCTTTTGACCCGCACGCCATTCGGACGCTCGGCCTATGCCGTCGGGGGCAACCCGACAGCCGCCGTCTATGCCGGCGTCGATATCGGCTGGACCCGTTTTCGCGCCTTCGTGTTGTCCGGTGCTCTCGCCGGACTGGCAGGCTATCTCTGGGTGTCGCGCTATGCGGTTGCCTATGTCGATGTCGCCGCAGGTTTCGAGCTCGATACAGTCGCAGCCTGCGTCATCGGCGGCATTTCGATCGCCGGCGGTATCGGTTCCGTAGCAGGCGCAGTGCTTGGCGCCCTGTTTCTCGGCGTCATCAAGAATGCGCTGCCGGTCATCGGCATCTCCCCCTTCGCCCAGATGGCCATTTCCGGCATCGTCATCATCGCGGCGGTCGTCTTCAATGCCCGGGCCGAACGCCGCGCCGGGCGCATCATCCTGAGGGATCGCGGCGCCCCGGAGATATCAGCATGAGCGACCTGACAACCGAACACAAGGGCGCCTCGACACATGTCCGCCAGCAGATCCCCGACCGATTGGGGACGCCCGTCAGCCGTCTGCTCGGCAGCTGGGAAGTGCTGCTCTTCGGCGTGGCGGTAGTGATCTTCATCGCCAACTGCTTCGCCTCCCCTTATTTCCTCAATGCCTGGAACCTGTCGGACGCCACGTTCAACTTTACCGAAAAGGCGATGATCGCCTTTGCCATGGCGATGCTGGTGATTGCCGGCGAGATCGACCTTTCGGTCGCCGCCATCATCGCGCTTGCCTCCACCGCCATGGGGGCGGCCGCGCAGATGGGTGTCGATACCGCAGGACTAGTGGCGATCGGCATCGGCGTCGGCCTTGCCTGCGGCGCCATCAACGGCGCCCTCGTCTCGGTGTTGAAACTGCCCTCCATCGTCGTCACGATCGGCACGATGAGCCTGTTTCGCGGCATTTCCTACATCGCGCTTGGCGATCAGGCCTATGGGAATTATCCGGCCGACTTCGCCTATTTCGGCCAGGGCTATGTCGTCTGGGTATTCTCGTTCGAATTCGTTCTCTTCGTCGTGATGGCCGTCATTTTCGGTGTCGTTCTGCATGCCACCAATTTCGGCCGACAGATCTTCGTCATCGGCAACAATGAGTTTGCCGCCCGCTTTTCCGGCATCCCGGTCGAGCGGATCAAGTTCAAGCTTTTCCTGCTCACCGGCTTGATGTCCGGCATCGCAGCTGTCTGCCTCACGTCGCGGCTCGGCTCCACGCGCCCATCGATCGCGCAGGGCTGGGAACTCGAAGTGGTGACCATGGTCGTGCTCGGCGGCGTATCCATTCTCGGCGGTGCGGGCACAATCGCGGGTGTCGTCATCGCCGCCTTCGTCATGGGCCTCGTCACCTTCGGCCTCGGCCTGCTGAACGTGCCGGGCATCGTCATGTCGATCTTCGTCGGCCTGCTTTTGATCATCACCATTGCCGTTCCCATCATCGCGCGCCGTATCCGGGAGATGCGCTGATGGAGACGGAGAAATACGCGTTCCGCATGAAGCTCAATCCCGGCATGGAGGCCGAATACAGAAAGCGGCATGACGAAATCTGGCCCGAACTCGTCGATCTGCTGCATGAGACCGGTATCAGCGACTACTCGATCTATCTCGACCAGCAGACCGACATTCTGTTTGGTGTGCTGACGCGGCCGCAAGGTCACGGGATGAAGAGCCTGCGGGATCACCCTGTGATGCAACGCTGGTGGGCACACATGGCCGACATCATGGAGACCAATCCGGATAACTCACCGGTCCAGACCGATCTCGTCACCGTGTTTCATCTGCCATGAGCCCACCTCGCAAGGTTGCCGTCATCGATATCGGCAAGACCAATGCCAAGGTTGTCGTGCTCGACTGTGCCCTCAGCAAGGAGATTGCCGAATTCCGCACGGCCAATCGGGTCATCTCCGGCCCGCCCTATCCCCATTTCCATGTCGACGGCCTGTGGGATTTCATTCTCACATCTCTTGTCGCGCTCGGCCGAGAGCCGGGATTTGATGCGATCTCGATTACCACGCACGGCGCCTGCGCGGTATTGCTCGATGAAGACGGTGCGCTGGCCCTGCCGGTCCTCGACTACGAGCATCTTTATCCCGAAGAGATCCGGCGCGACTATGCCGCCATCCGGCCTCCCTTCGCCGAAACCTTCTCTCCGGCACTTGCCGGCGGCCTCAATCTCGGCGCTCAGCTTCATTATCAGAAAACAGCCTTTCCAGCGGCGTTTTCACGCGTCAAGACGATCCTGACCTATCCGCAATACTGGGCCTTTCGCCTCACCGGCGTGGCAGCCAACGAGGTGACTTCGCTCGGCTGCCATACCGATCTCTGGTGTCCGCGCGACGACCACTATTCGACGCTGGTCGATACACTCGGCCTTCGCGACAGTCTTGCGCCATTGCGCAGCGCCTTCGATGTCCTGGGTTTTGTCACGCCGTATATCGCGGGAAGGATCGGGGTGCCCGGCGAAGTGCCAGTAGAATGCGGTATTCACGATTCCAATGCCTCGCTGCTGCGTCACCTCATTGGCCGAGAAGGACCGTTTGCCGTCGTCTCCTCCGGTACCTGGGTGGTCAATTTCGCCGTCGGCGGAGATCTCGATCATCTCGATCCGACGCGTGACACACTTGCCAATGTCGATGCCTATGGCCGCGCCACTCCGTCCTCGCGTTTCATGGGAGGACGCGAGTTCGAACTGCTGACGGCGGCGCTCGGTCCGCTTGATCAACAGGCGGCGATGTCCGCCATGCCGGCGGCAATCGCCAGACAGATCATGCTCCTGCCCAATCTGGCGGAGGGGTCCGGTCCGTTTCCCGGCAGGCGTGCGTTCTGGCTGAATGCCGAGAATGCATCGATCGCCGAACGATGGGCTGCCGCCTGCCTCTATCTGGCATTGATGACCGATACCTGCCTTTGCCTGATCGGAGCCGGTGGCCCCACCCTGGTCGAAGGGCCGTTTGCCCAGAACCGGGTCGCGCTCGCTGCGCTGGCGGCGCTGCTCGGCCGGGACGTGATTGCGCTGGCGGGAGATACCGGGACGAGCCAGGGGGCGGCTCTCCTGGCGGGCGCGAGCCCCGCATCGGCGGATGGCGGGGCTCGCGTCGCACCTCTCGCGGCCATCGGCCTCCATGCCTACGCGGATAGCTGGCGCTCGATATCGGCCCGCCGCGACAAAAAGCGAGCATGACGGATTTGCCGGCGCGGTCACGCTCATAATTGCGTGACGGGTCTTCCCTCCGTCGAAGAACCGGTGTTATGTTCCATCCATGACAGGGGCGTCTGGCGCAAGCCGGGCTGAGAAGCACCCTTTGAACCTGAACCAGATCATGCTGGCGGAGGGAGTCGTTAGGGCCTTTACGTCATCGTTCGGCCCGTTGCGCCTCACCCCGCCAGGGGAGGAGCAAATGCAAGTCGAAAGCCCCATTCATCCAACACCAGGTGCGTTGCTCGCGGCGATGCGCGATCGAAATCCGCTCGTTCAGAATATTACAAATTTCGTTGCAATGAACATCGCGGCCAATGTGATGCTCGCCGCCGGCGCCTCGCCAGCCATGGTTCACGCTACGGAAGAGGCCGGAGAATTTGCCGGAATCGCGGCGGCAGTGACCATCAATATCGGGACCATCTCCCCCGATTTCCTCGCAGGGATGCTGGAGGCGGCAAAAGCCAGCACTATGGCGGGAAAGCCCTGGATCTTAGACCCTGTTGCCCATTTCGCCACCGCCTACCGGCGAGACGCCATTGCCCGACTGCTGGATCTTCGACCGACAGTCATTCGCGGCAATGCTTCGGAAATCATCGCTCTGGCCGGTGCGCATTCCAGGGGGCAGGGCGTCGATGCCGGTGACAGCGTCGCCTCCGCCGAACAGGCCGCCATCGCTCTGGCGACAGAAAGGACCTGCGTTGTCGCTGTTACCGGTGACATCGACTTCGTCACCGATGGCCAGCGTAAAATCCGCATCCATGGCGGCTCACCACTGATGCCGCAGGTTACCGCACTTGGATGTTCGCTGACTTGCCTTGTCGGCGCTTTCGTTGGTGCAGCACCGGACACGCCTATCGAGGCAACGGTCGCCGCACTGGCGCTCTTCGCGCTGGCGGGCGAAGGAGCGGCCGAAACGGCACAGGGGCCCGGCAGCTTTCTTCCCCTATTCCTGGATCGGCTGGCTGCCACGACACCCGACATGCTGGATGCCGGGGCACGGATCGTCAGCGCATGAGGCCGTTCGATCTCTCCCTCTATCTTGTCCTCAACCCCGATCTTTGCAGTCCTATCGGCATGGTGGAAACGACGAGGCTTGCCGTCAGGGGCGGCGCCACGCTGGTCCAGCTGCGCGACAAGCATGCGACGACCGAACAGATGATTGCCACCGGCCGGCTGCTGAAAGCGGTGCTTTCCGGCACCGGCGTTCCGCTGATCGTCAATGACGATGTCGAGGCCGCAATCGCCATCGGCGCAGACGGCGTGCATGTCGGCCAGAGCGATCTGGCGGCGGTGATCACCCGCCAGCGGGTCGGGCCGGACATGATTGTCGGCCTCTCGGTGGAAACCGAGGATCTGGCTCGCACCATCGATCCGGCGATTGTCGACTATGCCGGCGTCGGCCCCGTCTTCGCCACGGCAACCAAGGCGGATCACGAGGCACCGATCGGCTTCGACGGGCTCGCCCGCATTGTCGCCGCCGCCCCGGTACCGACCGTCGCCATCGGCGGGCTGAAGACGGCCCATGTAAGATCCGTCCTCGCGGCCGGCGCAGATGGACTTGCGGTCGTGTCAGCCATCTGCGGAACCGCGTCGCCTGAAGATGCTGCAAGAACCATCCATTACGAAATCCGGAAGGCACGCCCATGACAGTCCGCAATGTTCTTTCAATTGCCGGCTCCGATCCTTCGGGCGGTGCCGGCATACAGGCAGACCTCAAGGCGTTCTCCGCACGCGGCACCTATGGCATGGCCGCTCTGACTGCACTGACAGCCCAGAACACCCAAGGCGTGACGGCCGTCCTGCCGCTTCCCGTCGATTTCGTCATCAGTCAGATCGACGCCATCCTTGATGACATAAGGGTCGATGCGGTCAAGATCGGAATGATCGCCAATGCGGAAATCGCCGATGCACTCGCCGACCTGCTGGCCCGGCGATGCGAAGGCATTCCAATTGTCCTGGATCCGGTCATGATGGCCAAGGGCGGCTCACCGCTTCTCGCCCCGACGGCGATCGCTGCCGTCCGGGATCGTCTGGTACCGCTGGCCACCGTCATGACGCCCAACCTGCCGGAAGCCGCTGCCCTGCTTGGCGAAGCGGAGGCCACGAACCGCGAGGCCATGGCCGATCAGGCAAAGCAGCTGCACCTCACAGGCCCCGATGCGGTGCTGATCAAGGGCGGCCATCTGGATGGCGGACATAGCCCCGACGTCCTGGCGCAGGCCGCCGGCTTGTCCTGGTTCGAGGCGCAAAGGGTCGCCACCAGGAACACCCACGGCACCGGGTGCACCCTGTCGAGCGCCATTGCCGCCGAGATCGCCAAGGGTGTGCCCGTCACCGACGCCATCACGATCGCCAAGGCCTACCTGACCTGCGCGATCGCTGAAGCCGACAGCCTTTCCGTTGGAAGCGGGCACGGTCCCGTCCACCATTTCATCGACCTCTGGAGACAATGAAGAATGAGCCTCGCCCTCAATCAACAGATCGTCCTTGTGACGGGAGCCAGCCGTGGCCTGGGTGCCGCGATCGCAGCGGCTTTCGCCCGGGAAGGCGCCCGCGTCGCCATCAACTATCACCAGAGCAAGGACAAGGCAGACGCACTTGCCGCCGAACTCGGCCCGAACGCCCATGCCTTCGGGGCGGATGTTCGTGATCCGGCTGCCGTCCGCGCGATGATATCAGAAATCGAGACAGTCTTCGGCGCTCCGCCGACCACCGCCGTCCACAATGCGCTGACCGACTTCTCCTTCAACGGTGATGCCCGCTCAAAGCTGGATGAGATGTCCTGGAGTGAAATTTCGGCACAGCTTGACACCGCACTCAAGGGCGCACTGAATGTCATCCAGGCCGTCAGGCCCGCGATGGAGAAGGCAGGCTTCGGCCGCATCGTGACGATCGGCACCAATCTCTTCCAGAATCCCGTGGTGCCCTATCACGATTATACCGCTGCCAAGGCTGCGTTATTGTCGCTGACCCGCACTGCCGCGGCCGAGCTTGGCCCGGTCGGCATCACGGTCAACATGGTCTCCGGCGGGCTGTTGCAGACAACCGATGCCAGCCGCGCGACACCCGATGCGGTCTTCGACATCATTGCAGCCAATACGCCGCTAAGACGTGTCACCACGCCGGAGGAAGCCGCGGATGCGGTGCTGTTCTTCGCCAGCCCCTGGGCAAGATCCGTTACCGGACAAAACCTGATCGTCGATGGTGGTCTGGTTTACGGCTGAAGATGAGGCAAACCCTCGTCCTCGCTATTCGCCGTGGCGTTCCAGCGATTTGAGAACCGTCCGTTCGGACAGGGTGAGGTAGACTTCCATTTCGGCAGCTGCCTCATTCGCCTTGCCGTCCTCGACAAGCCGGAGAATGTTCTCGTTCAACTCGACGAATGGTGCGTGCAACTGTTCCGGATTGGCAAGAAGGCCGAAACCGAGGCGCAGTTCTGCAGCGATGCGCTCGTAGAATTCGCTCAGCCGCGTGCTGTCGGCAAGATCAACCACCGCTGCATGAAAGCGCATGTTGGAACTGCCGACATCAACCCAGTCCAGTGCCTCACGTCCGCGCTTGGCCTTCTCGACCGCCTCGTGCATCACAGCGACAGCGGTATGACGAGGCCAGGACTGGCGCAGCGCGCCGCACTCCACCATCCGGCGCACCCGATAGATATCGATGATCGTCGCCATGTTCGGCACAGCGACGAACACGCCGCGATTGGCTTCGTGGCGCACAAGGCCGTCCTTGGTCAGAAGGCGGAATGCCTCGCGCAGCGAATTGCGCGACACGTCGAAACGCTCGCTGAAGGCAGCCTCAGACAGGCGCTGGCCGGGCGCGAGTTCGCCTGAAATCAGAAGACTGCGAATCTCCCGCGCCAGCCGATCCGATAGCGGCAAGCCGTCCAGGTTTTTACTCATTGCGCCCTATCCTCAAACCCGCTGGCAGTTCTTCTCTGAGACTCCGGCATTGTCGTCTCGCCGCTCTTAGCACAATCGGTGAGCAAATCACCTGATTTCCTGCCAAAACCTTGGCCTTAAAGTCCAACAAATAGACAATATAATGGAACAATATGATAGAATTGTTGAACAATATTGACATTCCTCCGAAACCAGCCAAGATCGGCCAGCATCCGCGAGGGGCGGATAGCAATAACCGGAGAAACGCCATGCAGCAGAACGAGCTTGCACAAAGCGCCCCGCAGCCCACCGAGAAGAGCGCTACCAGCCATCGCTACGCCTTGTTTTCGGCCATGTTCCTGATGTCGATGTCGGCGGTTGGGCCCGGCTTCATCACCCAGACAGCAACCTTCACCGTCAAGCTCGGTGCGGCCTTCGCCTTCGCGATCCTGATTTCGGTGATCGTAGACTTCGCCGTGCAGGCAAACATCTGGCGGATCGTCGCCGTAACCAAGATGCGCGCCCCCGCCATCGCCAATGCCGCGATCCCTGGCGCCGGCTTCCTGCTCGCCATCATCGTCATCATCGGCGGCCTGTTCTTCAACGTCGGCAATATCGGCGGCGCCGGGCTCGGTCTCAACGCCATGATCGACATGGACCCGAAGATCGGCGGCGCCATCGGTGCCATCGCTGCGATCGGCATCTTCCTGTCGCGCCGCGCCGGCGTTGCCATGGACCGCGTGGTCTTCGTCGCCGCCTTCGTCAAGGCTGCGCTGATCATCTATGCAACCATCGAATCCGGCCCACCCGTCGCGGAAGCCTTCCACCAGACCTTCTTCCCGAGCAACATCGATTTCGCCACTATCACCACGATCGTCGGCGGCACCGTGGGCGGCTATATCACCTATGCCGGTGCCCATCGCCTGCTCGACAAGGGTACGGTCGGTGTCGAGAACCTCGCGGCAGTCAACCGCGCGGCTCTGAGCGGCATCGCCATCACCGGTGTCCTGCGCTACATCCTCTTCCTCGCCATCCTGGGCGTCGTCGCCAGCGGTGTCGTCATCGACCTCTCCGGCAAGGCAGCCAACCCGGCCGGCCAGGCCTTCCATTCCGCGGCCGGCGATATCGGTTTCCGCCTCTTCGGCGCGGTCTTCCTTGCCTCCGCGATGACCAGCATCATCGGCGCCGCCTACACGTCGGTGTCGTTCCTCACCGCCTTCAAGCCCGACATGACGGAGCGTCAGCGCAATATCGCCACCGTCGGCTTCATCGCCATCTCGCTGATCGCCTATATTCTGATCACGACGCCACCTGCAGCCATGCTGGTCTTCGTCGGCGGCCTGAACGGTCTCGTCCTGCCGATCGGCCTGTCGATCTTCATGTATGCGGCCTGGAAGCGTACGGACCTGATGCACGGCTATCGCTATCCGCGCTGGCTGCTGATCATCGGCGTTCTGACTTGCATCCTGACCTGGTACATGGCCTACAACTCGGTCGGCGCCATCTTCGCCCTGCTTAAATAGAACCTGAGCCGGCAGAACGCTAAAACAGAAACGACCACTGAGGAGACACGAACTTGGCTGCTATCGACCTCAACAGCGACCTCGGCGAAAGCTACGGCGCCTGGACCATGGGAGACGACGACGCGATGCTGACAGTCGTCTCAGGCGCCAACATCGCCTGTGGCTTCCATGCCGGAGATCCGGCAGGGCTTTACCGCACGGTAAAGAACGCTGTACAAAAGGGCGTCGTCATCGGTGCACATGTCTCCTATCCGGATCGCGTCGGTTTCGGCCGCCGCGATCTGGATGCCACGTCGGAAGAACTCACTGCCGACGTCATCTATCAGATCGGCGCCTTGAAAGGCATTGCCGCTGCCGCTGGCACGTCGGTTCGATACGTCAAGCCACACGGCGCTCTCTATAACCGGATTGCCACCGACCCGAAGCAGGGCCAGGCCGTCATCGATGCAATCAAGGCGATCGATCCGTCGCTGGTGCTGATGGGCCTCGCCAATGCGCCGATCCTCGACCTTGCGAGAAAGTCGGGACTGACTGTCATCGCCGAAGCGTTCGCCGATCGCGCCTATACGCCGCAAGGTAATCTCGTATCGCGCCGCGAGGCCGGCGCGGTACTGCATGACGCCCAGAAAATCGCTGACCGCATGGTCGGGCTTGCCCGCAACGGCACGCTCGAAGCAATCGATGGCAGCATGATCCGCGTCGAGGCGCAATCGATCTGCGTCCATGGCGACAGCCCCGGCGCTGTCGCCATCGCCCAGGAAATCAGCAATCGCTTCAAGGCGGAAGGTATCGCCATCCGCTCCTTCATTGCAGAAACGTGAGCACGGCGCCATGACGATCCCGACAGCCTATCTCGACCATGTCGATACCCGTGCAGCACAGGATGCGCGTGCCACCTATCGCAACGGCCTCGTTGCCCCGACATCCGGCATAGCTCCGGGCTTCACCCAGGCAAACATGATCGTGCTGCCGCGCGACTGGGCTTTCGACTTCCTTCTCTATGCGCAGCGCAATCCGAAACCCTGCCCTGTTCTTGATGTATCCGATCCGGGTTCTCCAACGACGCTGCTTGCCCCCGGCGCCGATCTGCGGACCGACCTGCCGCTCTACCGTATCTGGCGCGATGGCAAGCTGGTCGAGGAAACGGCGGACGCAACGAAGGCCTGGGCTGAACGTGACGATCTGGTCTCGTTCCTGATTGGCTGCAGCTTCACCTTCGAGACGCCGATGGTCGAAGCCGGCATCGAGATCCGCCATATGACGGACAAGTCGAACGTGCCTATGTATCTCACCAACCGGCCTTGCCGACCGGCCGGTCGCTTCAAGGGCAACATGGTCGTCTCCATGCGGCCGATCCCGGCATCCCGCGTGGCCGACGCAGCAACGATTTCCGGCCGCTTCCCGGCCGTCCATGGCGCCCCCGTCCATGTGGGCGCACCCGAGGAACTCGGCATCAAGGATCTGTCGAAACCGGAATTCGGCGACGCCGTGCGTATCGAACCGGGCGAGGTTCCAGTCTTCTGGGCCTGTGGTGTTACCCCTCAGGCCGCAGTCATGGCGTCCGGCGTGCCCTTCGCCATTACCCATGCGCCCGGGCACATGTTCATCACCGATATCCCAGACACCGCCTACCACGCGTGACGCCATAATGCGATTTCTCCCCGTCAGCCTCACCACCATCCTCGTCGAACTTGCCGATCTCGATGAGACACTGGCCCTCTTCGCCTCGCTTTCCGCCGAACCCATCGATGGGGTGGAAGAAACCGTACCGGCCGCGCGCACGCTGATGATCCGCTTCCGACCGGACACGATCAGTGCCGAGCGGCTCGCAAACGCGCTCAGCCGACGTGATCTGTCTGTCAGACCCGAGCCATCCGACAAGCTCGTCGAGATCCCGGTTCGCTATGACGGCGAGGATCTCGACGACGTGGCGCGTCTGACCGGCATGACCGTCGAAGAAGTCATCCGCCGCCATACCGAAAGCGAATTCACCGTCGCCTTCTGTGGCTTCGCACCGGGCTTCGGCTATCTCGCCGGCGGTGATCCGGCCCTCACGGTCCCGCGCCGGCAAAGTCCGCGTACCCGTATTCCACCCGGTTCAGTGGCGCTGGCCGGCGCCTTCAGCGGCGTTTATCCGCAGGCAAGCCCGGGCGGCTGGCAGATCATCGGTACCACGCCCGAGAAGATGTGGGACATCGATCGCGAACCGGGTGCGCTGTTCCAGCCCGGATATCGGGTCCGCTTCTACGATATGCGGAAGCGACAGGCGCCGACCGAGGTTTCGCCCCATGCACCGACCGCCACTCGCCTGGATCAGGCCATTGAAGATGCACCGCATTTCAAGATCCTGACTGCCGCGCTTCCGGCCTGCTTCCAGGATCACGGCCGGTTCGGGCAGACGGGACAGGGCGTTTCAGCCTCCGGCGCGCTTGATCAGTCGGCATTCCGGGCCGCAAACCGCATCGTCGGCAATCCGGCAGGAACCGCCTGTATCGAGATCACGCTCGGTGGGTTCTCCTTTCAGAGTAACGCACGGGCCGTCATCGGCATTACCGGCGCGCCCTGCCCCATTACTGTTTCCGCCGCCGGAAACGTGATCGCGCACACGACCTATCAGCCGATTTCGATCGAACCCGGTGATATCGTCACTCTCGGCAATCCGACGGCCGGCATGCGCAGCTATCTCGCGGTGCGCGGCGGCTTTGAGGTTGCCCCCGTGCTTGGCAGCGCGGCGACCGACACGCTTGCTGTCGTGGGCCCCGCTCTGGTCAGGACCGGAACAATCCTTGGCCTTGCAAACAATTCGCGCGGATTGGCAAGCGTCTCCCTCGACGAGTTGCCCGCGATCGAGTTTCCCTCCGCGCCGGATATCGTGACGCTCGATATCGTGTTCGGCCCGCGCACCGATTGGTTCACCGACAAGGGGCTCGAGACACTGACCGGCCAGGTCTGGCAGGTGACGCCGCAATCGAACCGGATCGGCGTTCGTCTTCTGGGCGAGACACCCGTCGAGCGCAAGGACAGTGCCGAATTGCCGAGCGAGGGGACGGCTACCGGCGCCATCCAGATCCCGCATAACGGCCAGCCGGTACTGTTTCTCGCCGATCACCCGCTGACCGGAGGCTATCCCGTCATCGCGGCGGTCGCCGAGCATCATCTCGATCTCGCCGGGCAACTGCCCATCAATGCAAAAATCCGTTTCCGTCCGATCGCGCCGTTTGCCGAGATCTCGACCGAGACCACGATATGAATATCAAGGAGAGCCCCATGAAGAAGGTGCTGATTGCCAACCGCGGCGAGATTGCGGTGCGCATCATCCGCGCGTGCCGCGACTACGGCCTGACATCCGTCGCCGTCTATGCCGATCCCGATCAGAATGCTCCCTTCGTACAGATGGCCGACGAGTCCTATGGGCTGGACGGCGTTCGCCCGTCGGAAACCTATCTCGACATCGGCAAGCTGATCGCCACTGCCAAGCGCTCCGGTGCGGATGCCGTGCATCCCGGCTACGGTTTTCTGTCTGAACGTGCCGAATTCGCACAGGCGGTCATCGATGCCGGTCTGATCTGGATCGGTCCTGCTCCATCGGTCATCGAAGCGCTCGGCGACAAGGTGGAGGCGCGCCATATCGCCCGCAGCGTCGGCGCACCGCTGGTTGCCGGCAGCGATGGCCCGGTTTCCTCTGCCGACGAAGTCATCGCCTTTGCACGCGAGCATGGTCTTCCGGTCGCCATCAAGGCCGCCCATGGCGGCGGTGGGCGCGGTCTCAAGGTCGCCTGGAATATGGAAGAGATCGCCGATCTCTATGCTTCGGCAGTTCGCGAGGCGACAGCCGCCTTCGGTCGCGGTGAATGTTTCCTCGAACGCTTCCTCGACCGGCCTCGCCATATCGAGGCGCAGGTGATCGCAGACACGCATGGCAACGTCCTTGTCGTCGGAACGCGTGACTGCTCCCTTCAGCGACGCAACCAGAAGCTCGTAGAAGAGGCGCCCGCCCCCTTCCTCAGTGATGATCAGCGCCGCAAGGTGCATGACGCGGCAAAGGCGATTTGCGCGGCGGCCGGCTACGTCGGCGCCGGCACCGTGGAATTCCTGCTCGGCATAGACGGCACGATCTCCTTCCTGGAGGTCAACACCCGCCTGCAGGTCGAACATCCGGTGACCGAAGAGACGACCGGCATCGACCTCGTCATCGAGCAGTTCCGCATTGCCGAGGGACTGCCGCTGCGGGTGCTCGAAACACCTGTGCCGCGAGGTCATTCGATGGAATTCCGCATCAATGCCGAAGATCCCGGCCGCGGCTTCCTGCCCACACCGGGCAATATCACCACCTTTGTCCCGCCCGCCGGTCCCGGCATCCGGCTCGATAGCGGCGTTACGGCAGGTTTTGCCGTGCCGGGCGTCTTCGATAGTCTCATTGCCAAGCTGATCGTCACCGGCTCGACCCGCGAAGAGGTTATCCGCCGCGCGCGCAGGGCTCTCGACGAGTTCGAGATCGGCGGCATCGCCACGGTTCTGCCTTTCCACCGCGCCGTGCTCAACGCGGAGGATTTCGTCAATCCTGATGGCATGAAAGTACATACACGGTGGATCGAGACGGAATTTGCCGCGATGCCGGACGCAATGGAGCGCCCGGAACCGGCCGACGACACCACGCTCGTGCACACCTATCTTGAAATCGACGGCAAACGCGTCTCGGTCGGCCTGCCTGCCGTCCTCCTTGCAGGTCTCGCTGCATCGGGCGGCACAGCATCCGCTGCTGCTCCGATCTCCCCGGTTGCCGATCAGGGCGTCACCGCATCTGTTTCCGGAACGGTGCAGTCACTCAAGGTGAAAGATGGCGACATGGTAACCGAAGGCACCCTGCTCGCCGTGCTCGAGGCGATGAAGATGGAAACGCAGGTCGTTGCGCCCCGGGCCGGCAAAGTCAGGCTGCGGGTAAAGGAAGGCGACTACGTGACGGCCGGAGAGGCTTTGATCACGCTCGACGATTGATGCCGTGACGCCCGTGTGACGCTCAATCGGCGATCACGCTGACACAACCTTGTTCCCTGTCGGTTGCACCTCGGCCGTTGCGCTTCAACCCCGCTGCGCAACGGCCGATCTTCACTCGGTTTAGGCAAAGTTTATCCCATGACCTTCAGATCGTTTCTCGTCGGCGGTATGTTCTTGGCGTCTCTCTGGCTGATCGGAGCCGGCTCACTGGCGCTGGTCTATTCATGAACATCACCGACAACCGAGCCGTGGGCGGCTAGATTATCTTCTCTTGAGGCGACAGCAGTTCAGCACTCAGCCGATCTTTCCCCAGTCTGGAATAATCTTTTCTATCGGAAGTGGGTCTACGCTTTGGTAATGGTTGGCGTTGTCGCAAAATTCAAAGCGCCAGCGACGGCTACCTTCAATCGTTTCGATCACCCTATAGCCATTGACGATCTCATCCGTGACTTCGACGTCATAGCCCCAAAGCCATCCGCCATAACGGGTTCCCTGGCTGGATCGCAGGACAATCTCGAAAAAATATCCACCTTCCGCTTCTCTCATACGAAAGATCAGATCCAGATTGTCCTCGTCAGCTTCCAGGACATCACCGGCAGATAAACGGCTCGCAGCGATCCGGGTATTGGCAAGCGCTCCTATCGGGTAGTAGGGCCGGCCCTTGAACGACATGAACTCGGCAATCGCATAGCCGACATCATCGGCGCGCTGATATGGCTCCGTGACAGCGGTGAATGCCATATAGGAACGACCGAACACGATCGGGTTTGCCATTTTTCCTGTCATCGGTATCACTACAACATAGAGCTGCATCGCCTGCGATTCCAGCATGGCGAACAACGTCATAAGTTGCGTCACACCGACGTCAAATCGGAATTTCTATCACTTTCAATTTGGTGAAAGTCATTGTTAGATATCGGAACTGGAGTTCGACCGTGGCCGCATCAGACGATCCGATATCTCTTCATTTCTTTGGCGTCCCCCGATGGGCGGACAACAATGCCTTTTTCCCGCAGAAGGGCTTCGTGCTCCTCGCTGCTTTGCTTTTGTCGCCCGGCAATACCCTCACTCGCCAGGCGCTCGCCGCACTGCTCTGGGAAGACGTCGAACAGAAGCGCGCTCTTGCAAACCTACGTCAGCTATTGTCGAGGCTCCAGCAGTTTGGAGGCAACGAGCCCCTACTTCTTGCCAGCGGCAGCAGCCTGACGGCTGGCCCGAAGGCGTATCGCTCCGATCTCGGATGTTTTCTCGGCTCCATCTCATCGACGGATATAGCCATTCGAAAAGAGGGCCTGCTTGCCGTGCGCGGCGAACTCCTGCAGGCCTGCGAAAGTGGCCAGGAGGAATTTTATCTCTGGCTGCTATCGGAGAGAGGCCGGCTGAAAAGCATCTTCTTCTCCTCGGTCGGGCAACTGCTTGAGGATATAACGCGGTTTGGTGGCCAAAGATCGCATGAGATTGCCGCCATCGCCGATTGTGCCTTGACGCTGGAGCCCGATCGCGAAGAAACCTACCGTAGTGTCATGGCCGCGTACGCTCGCCTTGGCGACATTGGCCGCTACGAGCATACCTCCGAAAACCTGAACCGCATGCTTCGGCTCGAAGCACGGGCACCGGAGCCCGCCACCCTCGCGTTGCGCCGCCGGGTTCGTGCCGATCTTATCGACAGCGAACCGGAGCATCTTCCTAAGCCACGTGTGGAGAAGATGCGAGTGGCGTTCATGTTGCCATCCAATGCCGACGATTCGGCTGCGGCACCGATCGTCCGCTCGTTTATCGAAGATGTCGCAAATAGCCTCGTGCGCTATCGCACCTTCACGGTCCTTGCCCCGCACAGCACGTTCGCGGCAAGCGCTGCAGGAAAACAGGGACAGGCTGTGTCGCTGCGGCCCGACTATGTGGTTGTGACGACGGTCTTTGCCGATATGCGCGCTTCCCTTTCTCTCATCGCGGAGAGCACGGGCGAAATCGTCTGGTCGCTGGAGGTCTCGCTTAGCGACCATGAACTGCCGGCGATTTTCAGGATTCTTTCCAAGCAAATTGCGGCCTGTCTGGCCGAGACACTTGAGCAAAGGCAGATCGCTCCATCCCGCAGGCACGCAGCGCCCGCCTACCTTCACCTCCTGCAGGGGCAGCAGCTCATCAAGGGAAAATGCGACCTGCCGCTTCTGCGCAGGGCAAGGGCCGAATTTCGCAAGGCTGTCGAACTCGATCATGGAATGGCGGTTGCCAGGGGAAGGATCGCGCAGACGCTACAGCTCGAATGGCTGATGCTCGGGGGTGGCGATCCCCATCTCCTGCATCGGGCGAAAGCCGAGGCCGAAGCATCGGTGGCAATCGACGCCGCTTCGGGTATCGGGCAATGGATGTGCGCCGTCGTAGCACTACATCAGCGCGACTTCGACACATCCGCCGAACAGTTCCTGGAGGCGGAAGCTTTGGCCCCGAACTCTGCCGATCTTCTGTTACAGCATGCCGATGCCTTAGCGCATTTCGGCCAGACGGATCATGCCTGGGAACGGTTCGAACGGGCGATCGACCTCAACCCGCTGGCACCCGACATTTACTGGTGGGCCGGCGCGAGTATCGCTCTGAAGCGGGAGGAATATACAACCGCGATAGAGCTGTGTGGACGAATGGAGAATGACGAGCCGGCCCTTCGTGTGCTGACCGTCAGCCACGCATTGGGCGGCGATATCGACACAGCAAGGCGTTACGGCGATCGTCTGAAAGAGAATCATCCGGGAATGACGGCGCGTCAGATCAGCCTGTTATCTCCTGATCGCAATCCGCAGGTAAATGAGAAGTTGTTTCAAGCGTATCAATTGGCCGGTATCAAATAGGGGGTTTAAAATGGCTAATTCTCAGTTCTATGTCATTGGCAAGAAGGGTAGCGGCGTTCTCTTCGTACGCACCGAACCGCTGCGGGTGGCTTCGGTTTCCCACGACGTCATCGCCGAATATGAAGCAAGCCATCCGGGCGTGGATGGCTATGCCCGCGTGGCTGCCGCTGCAAAGGGAATGCTTGTGGGCCAGGACGGGCAGCCTGAAACCACGCTCGACCAGGTTCAGGCCCAAGGCATCGAGACGGTCATTGCATCGGGTGCCGTGATGTCGGATGCCGACTTCGCCTTTGTCGGCGACGTCGTCGATGCCGGCTGGGACTTCAACCGTGTCATCCAGTTGCCGATTGAAAGCGCACTGAAGGCCGTCGGCCCCTCGGGCATTGCCTCGGGAGACCTTTTCGCGGCGATCCTGTCCGACACGCCGAACAAGGCTCCCTGATGACTCCGGGAATGGCGCCTGCAGGCGAGACTGCTTGCGGGCGTCGCTCAGTCCGGCACACGGAAACGGCCGTGATCTATGATCCCGGTTTCCTCCATCACTTCGGTATCACCAGGGTCGGCGACGTCACCGGGCTGGATGTCATCGGCATGCCGGTCTGGTTTGCCACGCGCCCCAATTCCCGCGGCCTGTCGGTCGCACAGGGAAAGGGGTTGACGGATCAACAGGCGCAGCTTTCTGCCATCATGGAAGCGATAGAAGGCGCGGTTGCGGAAGATACACAGGGCCATCTGTGCGACTTCTGCTCTATTGACGCTCTGCACCGGCGTGGAGTGAGAACCATACCTTTCGAAGGCGTGTCCCGCGTCCGATCGAATAGCATAGATTTTTCGCACGAGAGGGCCTGGGTCGAAGGCTACAGCTTGCGCCACGATCACGCGGTGCTGGCCCCATTCGAGCTGGTCGGCTTGGACTTCCGGGCCGATTTCCCATGGGACAGGGATGCCTTCCTGATGAGTTCCCAAGGTCTGGCCGCCGGCTTCGATTTTGACCGCGCGGCCCTGCATGCCATCCTCGAACTCGTCGAGAATGACGCCTGCCTGCTCATCGACGCCCTGGCAATGCAGGGAGCTGCGACACGTCCGATCGCCTTCGCGCGCGGACAGTCGGCCGATCTGGACGCTCTTATCGAGATGCTCGAAGCCGTTTATCTGGATGCACGCTTTTTCGACCTGACCGGGGCAAATGGCATTCCAGTCGTTCTGGCAAGCATACCGCGCATATTAAGCACCGAGGATGGTCCGGGAAGCCGAGCCTCGGCGGGTGTCGCCTGCCGTCTCAATATGGCGGAGGCTGCATCATCCGCTCTGCAGGAAGCCATACAATCCCGCCTGACCGATATCAGCGGCGCCCGCGACGACCTCTCGCCGGGCCGCTACCGGGCTGATCGTGCTGCGCCGGTCAGAGGGGCGTCCTCCAGCGAAAAGCCGAGACCGGTGCAGGCAACGAACCTTCTCCCGGACAACAAGGCCGGTCCGCTCTGGCGAAGCCTTGCCGAGCACCTGTTTTCCTGCGGCGTTTCCGATATCTATCTATTTCCGCTGAAAACGGGGCGTGCCGATGTCTTCGTGGTGAGAGCGCTTGCCTGCGGCATGACCACCGCCAACGGGGTGGAAAGCAAACTCAACCTCGGCGCACTCAACAGTATTCTCGGGGGTTAGGCCTTGAACAGGATCGTCTTTGCCGGCCCCTCCATTCATGGGATCGATCTTTCCAACTATCGGGGCATTCAGTTGCACCCACCCGCGGCCGCTGGCGATATGCTGTCGGCTGTCGATGCCGGCTTCGACGTCATTGGATTGATCGACGGGTTGTACAAGGACCAAGCGGCCGTCTGGCACAAGGAATTGCTCTACGCCCTGTCGAAAGGTGTCCTTGTTCTCGGCGCGGCCAGCATGGGGGCGTTGCGGGCGGCGGAATGCGACAGCTTCGGCATGATCGGACTGGGGCAGGTCTATCAGGCCTATCGCACAGGTATGCGGACGTCGGATGCGGATGTCGCCGTGCTTCACGCACCGACAGAAATGGGCTTTCGGCCTCTGACGATCGCGCTTGTCGATGCCGAAGCGACGATCGAAAGCTTGCGCGAAAGAATTGGCGACGAGCAAGCGGCACACCTCCTGCAGGCCGCGCGAACACTTCATTTCAGCCGGCGGTCGTGGCGGCAGATCGTAACAGGCGCCAAGCTGGATCGAGAGCTGATTGCTGTCCTCTCCGCCAACCCGATATCGGTGAAACGGTCGGATGCAGAGCTTCTGCTCTCGACCGTGCGGAACAACGCTTTCAGCCGTCAGCGACCGACTGGCTGGACATTCCAGAGGACGATATTCTTCGACGCACTTGCCGCACGCAATGGCTCGTCTCTGAAGAACAGCGAAGGTCCGCACGGATGAAGCTTCTGGCGGATTGCGGCGGGCTTGTCCGGCGGATCGCACTTGCCATTCCGGCAACGTTTTTCGATAGGATAAACCAGCCAGGCGATTGGGCTCCATTGGCGCCGATCGGCAATCTCCTGGATTCGATGCCCAATGGGATAGAAGCCATCCTCCTCGTGGACAGGATCGTGATGGCGCATGCCGAACGATGGGTTGCCGGTCTGACAACGGTCTGCGACGTCACCGTTTGCCCTGTCTCAGATGCCGCTCACCCGATTTCGATCCCATGGCTTCAGGATGTCTTCCACGTTCGAGAGCTTTCTTCCGTCTCTGGCGCCGGACACGAATATCTGTCTTTTTCGGGCGCAGGCGCGGCAATGGATCTGGCCACCCTTCAGGGAGCCGCTTCGAAAATCCTTCCGTTCCATCTCGACGGCGGTAATCAGTTGATTGGATCCGACTTCCGGATCATCGGCCATTCGGACTTCGGCAAGATGGAAGCCATTCGAGCGCTGGACAAGCGACCGGTCCATGTTTTCGGCTATCGGGTGAATGATATCGTTCGCCCGCCGGCAGGTCTGAAGGGTATGCCTGAGGCCGATCACCATGACTTGGCGAGTGGCATGAGGCAGCATTCCAAGATGCATCAGTTCGGCTACCATGTCGACCAATTCGTCACCCTGACCGGCCTGGAGCGCGTCGGCAAGCCTCTGCTGGTGGTCGGCGAGCCTGTTGCGGATGGCCGTTTTTCCCGTGCCATCGATGTCGCGCGCTGCAGCCTCGACGCATCGGTAATCTTTCTGGAAGAGCAGGGTTTCGAGGTGATCCGCAATCAAGTGCCCTTCGCCGTCACGACAGACACGCGCAAGCTGCTGCCGCGCCTCTACAACAACGCCATGCTGGAAAACGACCTTCGCGAAGGCAAAGATCGCCCCTTGATCTGGCTGCCACAATTTTCAGACAGCGAAGCGCTGGACGAGACCGACCAATCCAATGCCACGCTTTGGGAAGACCTGGGATTTGAGGTCAGGAAAGTCTTCGGCTGGAGCCATCTTGCGAGCAGAAGCGGCGCCTTGCGATGCATCTCGAAAGTGATCGAGCGGTGTGCACGACAGGGTAAACTCAACGCTAAAGTCTGACTCGTCTCTTTGTTGCGCGTATGCGATGACTCCACCTATAGTGATCCGCCCGCAGAAGGCAGGCAATGGAGACTGGAATGAGGGCGAGAACACCAAACGCGATCGACGTCCATGTCGGTTTTCAGATAAAGATGCATCGCAAGGCATTGCGGCTCAGCCAGACAGCCCTTGCCGATCGGCTCGGTATTACCTTCCAGCAGATCCAGAAATACGAAAAGGGCACCAACCGCGTCGGCGCCTCCCGATTACAATCGATTGCCGCCATTCTCGGCATCGAGGTCGCATCGCTTTTCGAAGGCAGCCCGACCAATGATGCGACACCATTGGCTGTCAGGGACCCGGAGCAACTGGCTTTGCGGGAATTCCTGCTTTCGACAGACGGTTTTGAGCTCAACCAGGCGTTCTTCAAAATCCGCAGCGCCGATACGCGCCGCCAGATTGTCGCTTTGGCCCGCAGCCTGGCGGAAGACGCCCCGGACGAGGATAACGGAGAGATGAGCGGGGGCCTGTGACGCCACTCGACGCTCGGTGTGACGATGCTGTGACGGGCACTGTGATGCAGTTGATCACGGCAATCGGCCGCATCGCTCAACGGAGCCTCAATGATCGAGAAATTCGCCGACACCGACGATAAGGCCGCAGAGATCCTAGCGCTGGGTCGCATGGTTTCCTACGCCCGCCAGCAGGCGCAGGCGATGGATCTCGAATTCTCGACCTATTGCCTCGATGTCGCGCTCCGGTCCATCGTTCAGGACATCGCCAAGAAGGGCTTCTGTTTCGCGGCGAATGAAAACATGGTGTCTTTGTCCAACGAGCGGAACTGATATACAGCCCAAGCGAGGGTGATGCCGGGTTGCCCCGCCATCATCCTGTCCCGACACGGATCGCGCGAATAAGTGGCGATCCGGCCAGACTGTCAGCCACCCAGTACGAAGCGAGAGAAAGCGAGAGAGTTCCGGGCATCCTCGTCCATCTTCGCCTCGTCTGCACCATCTGTAAGATCACGCCAGACCTTGATATCGGACCCGATGGTTCCGCCCGTCTTGACGAAAGGCTCCATCACCACAGCGCCGGTGTAGTTGATATCGCGAAGCGCGAGACCAATCTCCTGCCACGGAATTCGACCCTTGCCCGGAACACGGCGATTGCTTTCCCCCGTGTGGAAGTGACCGAGCAATGGGCCGGCAGTGCGGATAGCCTCACCGAAACTGTCCTCCTCGATATTCATATGGAACGTATCGAGCATGACCTTGACGTTCGGCTTGCCGACATCCTTGACGAAAGCGACGCCTTCGGCCGCAGTGTTGAGAACATGGTTCTCGAAGCGATTGAGCACCTCGATGCAGAGGTTAATTCCGAGATTGCCCGCGAAATCGGCAATGCCGTGAATACCTTCGACACCACGGGCGCGGTCGCCCTCCTTATCGACCGGCTTTGAATAGTCCACCGGCCAGTAGGAATGCAGCGCGCCGCCGATCGTGCCGATGTCGAGCTTGGCGACATTTGTCAGCGTCTGCTCGAAAAACGCCTTGCCTGCCTTGCGGACCTCCGCATCGGGGGACGACAGGTTCTTCGTCTTGGATGGACCAATGCCGGCCGTCAGGATGATACCGTTATCCTTGGCGCTCTGCTTGATCGCCGTAAGATCCGCGTCGCTGTATTCGTTGATGTGATGCGCCGCGACCTCGATCACGTCGAAACCGAGCTTGGCGACCTTCTCCACGTAAGGGCCGAACTTGGCGCTCCATTCATGTTCCCAATAGGAATAGTAGATTCCGTGCTTCATAAGAGCCTCCTTCAATTTCCAGCCTTGGTGTCAGGCTTCTGCTGTGCTGGCCAAAAGGTTTGCCTGCATGGCACCTCTTCCTCCGGGCCGATTTTCAAGATTCTCGGGTGACCGAATTTCTGCTAGTTGCTGCCCGGGTTCTTCACCCGAAGGTCGGGTTCGGCACTCGTCGAGATGATCGACAGACCGTTGGGCAGATCGTTCTCCTCGACCTTCCTCGTGATCTCCGCAGCGCTGAGACCGAAGCCGTGCCAGCGCTCCTGAAGGCGAGCGCGCAGATCAGCTTCGTCGACATCGACGAAGACGGTGAAATCGAAGATCGGCTTCAGGCGATCCCAAGGTGCCTGACGCGAGAGCAGATAATTACCCTCGCAGACGATGATATCGACCGATTGCGGGATCAGGCGTCCGCCGGCGCGCGCAATTTCGATGGCACGATCGAAGACCGGAACCGCAATCACGTCGTCCCGGTTGGCCTTGAGGCGCTCCAGCATATGCCGGAGCCCATGGGCATCGAACGTATCGATCGCCCCTTTGAACGGGCGGCGCCCCATCTGTTCCAGCACGGCGTCATCATAGTGATAGCCATCCATGGGAAAGAGCGCGGCCGAGACATCGCCCTTGCCGTTCAGCTGGCTCACGACCTCTTCGGCAATCGTCGATTTTCCCGATCCCGGCGCGCCCGCAATCGCAACCATCACCCTTCGCCCCTTCTTCTGGCCGAAGCGCTGGCGGGCTCGTGCGGCGATTTCGCGTGCATTGTCTGCTATTGTGCTCAAGGTGGTCCTCGCCACGATTATTGAAAAAGGACCGAACGCCTGAAGGGCGGCCGGACAATTAAAAGAGGCGGTACTGCTCCGCCTTGTTGCGCAGGAATGCAACGCCGTTATCAAGCACTTCGTCTGCATTGCGGGCGACCGGACGCCATGTCGAGATATCGCCCGGCATCACCGCCTGCATGGTGACGAAACTTTCCAGTGTCAGCAGTCCCTTGAAGCCGATTGCCGCCAGTGCCGCGAAAAGCTCGTCCCAGGCCACATTGCCCTGACCCGGAGTACCTCGGTCGCTTTCGGACATATGCATGCATTTCAGATGGTCACGCGCGGCTATGATGCCGTTGACAATGCCCTTCTCCTCCATGTTCATATGGAACGTGTCGAGATGGACGAAGACATTGTCGAGGCCGATCCGCTCGACCAGCGCAACCGCCTGCTCAGCGGAATTGACGAGATGGCTCTCGTAGCGGTTGACCGCCTCAATGCCGAATTCCAGTCCGAGCGTTTTGGCATGTTTTGCGGCAGTGCCGAGCGCGCGGGTGAGATTATCGTATTCGCCTTCAGTCGGCGGAAAGCCGGTGCGCTCGTTGGTGCCACCGAAGGTCACGCCGGTCAGGGCCTCGGCGCCAATCTCCTTCGCCTTGTCGAGAGCTGCCGTCAGGTGTTCGATCGCAGCATCCGGACGAACCGAAGCCCATGCCCTTTCAGGCAACACAAGCGAGCAGACAGAACGAAGACCATGCTTTTCCAGCAGGGCGCGGGTATGCACCGCGTCGACCGCCGGAATATCGATCAGCGGGATTTCGATGTAATCCTGGCCGTATCGTGCCGCACCGGCAATCGCGCGCTCGGCGCCGGCATGGTCCCAGACGGTCGACCACATCATTGCGTGAATACCGAAACCTTTCACGTCAGACCTTCTTTCTGCGGGATACGAAATAGGCGGAGGCGAGCGTGCGTGCCGCCATCACGACGATCATCAGAACGCCCCAGAGCGCGGTTGCCAGATGCTGGTTGGCGCCCATCAGGTTGAGGCCCGACGACAGGAGCTGCAGCACGACGAGCGCCACGAAGACCGGCAGCACGCGCCCGAAGCCACCGAACGGATTGATGCCTCCGAGAAATGCGGCAAGCACCGTGATCAGCAGGTAGGATTCCCCGTGGCCGACCCGAACGGAGTTGAAACGGGCAAGCATGATGATACCGGCAATGGCGCACATCAGCCCGGACAGCGTGTAGACCAGAATGATGATCCGGCGAGTGTTGAGGCCAGAATACTGCCCGGCCTCGATGTTCGAGCCGATCATCAGCAGGCCGAAGCCGAGCTTGCTGCGGGTTAAAAGAACCTGCCAGAGCGCGACACAGACGATGAAGATCAGAAGCGGGATCGGCAGGCCGAAGATCGATCCGTGCCCGATCGGCGACATGTAGCTCGGGAAGCCGGAAATATCGCCACCGCGCGTCAGGAACTCACCGAGACCACGCAGGAAGATCATCATCGACAGGGTGACGAGGATCGGATGGGCGCGGGTATAGGCGATTGCCGCTCCGGTCATGAGGCCCGCCGCAGCGCCGGTTGCCAGCGCGGCAGTGACTGCAAGCGCGAAGGCACCTCCTGGCGCATCGACGCCACCGAAGGCCTGCAATACGCCGGCGGCAGCGAGCCCGGAGAGATTGGCGGTAAACGTCACCGACAGGTTGATCCCGCCGGTCAGGAGCGGCAGCAGCATGGCGAGTGTCAGCAGGCCGAGTTCGGGTAGCTGGAAGGCCACCGATCCGAACGTGCCGAGCGACAGGAAGTTATCCGCGCCAAGACCGAAGATCACCATCACCGCGATGAAGGCGATGATCGGGCCGGCCATATCGGCGCCGAAGGTGCGGTTGAACGAGTTGACAAGCGACGTCATCAGCGTGTCCTCCCCTTCTGGATACCGCCCTTGGCAAATGACGGCAGGAGCTTGTCGATCCGCGTCGAGGAGAGTGTGATGGCCACGAGAATGATTGCACCGACGATCATCTTGAAGGCGAAGGGCGAAACGCCCATCAGGTTGAGGCCGTTCTGGGTAATCGACACCATCAACACGCCGAGCACACAGCCGATGACCGATCCCTTGCCGCCGCCAAGGCGCGCACCACCGAGAACGGTTGCGGCCAGCACATCGAGTTCACGGCCGTAAAGCGCGTTGGGTACCACTTCCTCGGCATAATGCGCCTGCATCAACCCACCGATGCCAGCCATCAGGCCAAGCCAGCCGAAGGAGATGTAATGCATGGCGCCGATATTGATGCCGAAGCGGCGCGCGCCTTCCGGATTGTCGCCAAAGGCATAGAGCTGGCGGCCGATCGTCGTGCGCGAAATCATGAACCAGGTGGCGACGCAGCAGAGGATCATCACCACCACCGGCAGTGTCAGTTCCAGCCAGGACCCGTCGGCCATTTCTCGCTCGTAGAAGACGACACGCGTCGTCAGCCATTCCGGAAGGTCGTAGATCGACACGCCCTTGGTGAAGAACATCAGGAGGCCGAAGAAGATGTTGAAGGTCGAGATGGTCGCGACGATCGAGATGATCTGCAGCTTATAGACGAGTGCCGCATTGATCAGGCCGAGCCCGATGCCGACCGCTCCAGCGATGATGAAGCCTTCGGCCCAGTTGCCGCCGCCGAGCGATGCCAGCGCCAGCGCGGTGACGTATTGCACCACCGAGGCTGCGACCGCAAACGAGATATCGATGCCGCCTGAAATCAGCACGACGAGCAGGCCGACGGCAAAGATGATGTTGACGGCCGAGACGTTGAGGACATCGAAGGCGTTGGAGATGGTGAAGAACCGGTCCGTCGCCAAGGACAGCGCGACGCACAGCACGATCATCACCGCAAACAGCGTGAATTCTGTCGTATGGCCCAGCATCAACCTACGCATAGACTTCTCCTTCCAGCTCAACCAACGACATTTGCCGCGGGTCATAGGTCGCCTTTATCCGGCCCTCGGCCATGTGGATGATGCGATCGGCGTTGAAATAGACTTCCGGCGGCTCGTCGGAGATGAGGATGATCGACAGGCCCTCGGCCGCAAGTTTGCGCACGATCTCGAAGATCCCCGCCCGGGCGCCGACATCCACACCGACCGTCGGCGCATCGAGGATGAGGATTTTCGGTCCGATCGCCAGCCATTTGGCGATCGCGACGCGCTGCTGGTTGCCGCCGGACAGCGTCCGAATCGGATCTTCCGCTCTGCCGATCTTGACGCCGAGTGCCGAGATCCAATGCGCGACGACATTTTCTTTTTTTGACGGCGAGATCAGCCCGCCGGAGAGGATGCGATCAAGCGAGGCCATGACGAGATTGTCGGCAATCGATTGCGGCTGGTTGAGCCCGAGCGACAGGCGATCTTCCGACAGATAGGCGACACCGGCGCGGATCGCCTCCCGATTGGAGCTGAAATGGACTGGCTTGCCATCCAGCATGATCTCACCTGCATTGGGATGACGCATGCCGAAAAGGGTCAACGCCAGTTCGGTGCGGCCGGCGCCGAGGAGCCCGGTGATGCCGAGCGTTTCGCCACGGCGCAGATCGAAGGAAATGTCATCGAATTCGCCCGCCCTGGAAAGACCGCGGACAGAGAGCACGACCGGCTGGTCGTCATGGTCGGCGGCGATGACGGCGCTGTCGAAATTGCGGCCGGTCATCAATTCGGTCACCCGCGACTGGGTCATGCCTTCGACCGGGAAGACTCCGACCAGCGCCCCGTCGCGCAGCACCGTCATGCGGTCTGAGATCTCCAGCACTTCGGCCAACCGATGCGAAACGAAGACGACCGCAACACCGGATGCCGAAAGGTTTCGAACGATCTCGATCAGGTAGTCGGTCTCGGACTGGGTGAGCGACGCCGTCGGCTCGTCCATGAAGACCAGCCGCGCCTCGCCCACCAGAGCGCGGGCGATGGCAACGATCTGGCGCTGGGCGATTGGCAATTCCTTCAGCGGCATGTGCAGGTCGAGTGTGACACCGAGACGGGCAAGCGCCTTTTCGGCCGCCGTCTCCATCGCACGCTTGTCGACCAGCCCATATTTGCCGCTGACCGCGTATTGAAAGCCGATATTTTCGGCAACCGTCATCTCACCGAACAGCGCCAGATCCTGCCAGATTACCTGGATGCCGAGCGACAGCGCCATGCTCGGTGTCATGGCGGTGATTGGCTTTCCGTCGAAAAAGAATTCCGCCCCTTCTTCAGGCTTGTAGACGCCGGTAATGATCTTGATCAGGGTACTCTTGCCGCAACCGTTCTCGCCGGCGAGGCAATGCACCTCACCGGGATTGACCTCGAACGATACGCCTTTCAGGGCGCGAACACCGCCGAACGAGATCTTGATATTGTTGAGGGACAGGAGCGGTTTCGCGCTCATCATGGCAAATCTCTTCGCTCAGCCGCCTTATGGGCGGATGCTGTGAATCAGGGATTTAAGCGATGGGGCGCGCCAAGCGCACTCGGCGCGCCCCGGGCCCGGGAGGATCAGAGGCCCATGGATACCAGCTTGTCGATGCTGTCCTTGTCGATCTTCAAGAGCTGATCGACCACGATGGTGTTGCCTTCGGGATTGATCTTGCCGAGACCCGGAATGTCGTCGCCGGCCTTCGGGTCCTGGCCCTTGGCGATACGATCGGCAAGCGTGATGAAGACTTCACCCGCCTGCTTGGGGTTCCACATGAACCCGCCGGTCAACGCGCCGGACTTGATCAGCTTGGCGCCCTGGCCGGGCGAGAACGGACCGATAACGAAGACCTTGCCATCCTTGCGGCGCTCTTCGACGGCGCGTCCGGCACCGATCGGACCCTGCGAGCCGAAGGCGAGGAAGCCCTTGAGATCAGCATTGGCCGCCATCAGGTCGAGTGCGGTCGAGCGGCTCTTGTCGACGTCCTCGGCCACGCCGTAGCGGTCGCCGATAAGCTTCATGTCGGGATAATTGGCCTTGATATAGGCGATTGCGCCATCCGCCCAGGCATTGTGAAGCGGCACGGTCAGCGAGCCGACAAAGACGGCATAGGAACCCTTGCCGCCCATCTTCTCAGCAAGCAGCTTGCCGTGGGCTTCACCAAAGCCCTTGGCGGAAGCAAGTTCGAAATCCCAGGTCGCACCGACCTGTTTCGGTGATTCATGGGTAATGACCTTGATGCCGGCGTCCTGCGCCTTCTTCAGCACCGGTTCCAGCACCTTCGCATCATTCGGCACGACGCCGATGAAATCCACCTTCTGGGCGATCAGATCCTCGATCGCCCGAACCTGCAGCGCCGGGTCGGCACTGGTCGGGCCGACCATGAAGCCCTGGACGCCGAGCTTGGCGCTCTGTTCCTTGATGCCCGCTTCCATGGCGTTGAACCACGGAATGCCGCCGATCTTGACGACGACGCCGACCTTCGGTCCATCGGCAAACGCTGCGGATGCAAGCAACGCCAAAGACAGGCCCATAGCGGCCGCGATTATTTTTTTCATGGGTGATCCTCCTCCAAAGACACATCGGCAGGCAGATCCTCACGCGGCAACTCTTCCCAGCCGCATTTGAAATCCACCGTCTCGACTATTCGAGACACTCCCTTGCCGCTCCCAGCAACCATCCACAGCACAATCGATATTGCTTTTTTGCACAATCGATGGTGCAATAACAATAACACGAAGATGCCTTTCGTCAAGAGGACGAATATCCTAGCAATCGGAATCATTCGGGAGATGAGGATGACGGACCAGACATCCAAGAAAGCCACCATCTACGACCTGTCCGTTCTGTCAGGTGCCTCGGCCTCGACCGTCAGCGCGGTGCTGAACGGATCATGGCGCAAACGGCGGATTTCCGAAGAGACGGCAGACAAGATACTCTCGCTTGCCAAGGCACAGCGCTACACGACCAATCTTCAGGCGCGCGGCTTACGCAGTTCGAAATCCGGCCTTGTCGGGCTGCTGGTCCCCGTCTACGACAACCGCTTCTTCTCCTCGATGGCGCAGACCTTCGAGGCGCAGGCGCGCCTCCGCGGCCTGTCTCCGATGGTCGTTTCCGGTCGGCGCGATCCCGAGGAGGAGCGGCGAACCGTCGAGACACTGATCGCCTATTCGATCGATGCCCTGTTCATAGCCGGCGTTACCGACCCCGACGGCGTCCATCAAGTCTGTGCCCGCGCCGGCCTTCCTCATGTCAATATCGACCTGCCCGGCAAGCTCGCATCCTCGGTCATCTCCGATAACCGCAATGGTGCGGAGGTCCTGACGTCGGCAATCCTTCGCCATGCCGCACAGGGCGGCCCTCTTGGCCCGGATGATGTCGTGTTGTTCGGCGGCCATGACGACCACGCAAGCCGCGAACGTATTGCCGGCTTTCACGCGGCCAAGAAGAGCTTCTTCGGCATGGAGGCCGGCGACGACATCGAAATCACCGGCTATTCGCCGCGCATGACCGAGCTCGCCTTCGAACGGTTCTTTGCCCGCGAAGGCCGCCTGCCCCGCTGTCTTTTCATAAACTCGTCGATCAACTTCGAAGGCTTGCTGCGCTTCATGGGCCGGCATGATGGAGAGATCGTCGGCGATATCGTCGTCGGTTGCTTCGACTACGATCCGTTCGCATCCTTCCTGCCGTTTCCCGTCTACATGGCCAAGCCGAACATTTCCGAAATGCTCGAAAAGGGGTTCGAGCTCCTAAAGGCTCCACCAGCCCGACCGGTCATCACGATTGTCGAGCCGCAATTGATCCCCCCAAGAACCGCGCTCGAAGGACCTCTCGACGACATAAGGGATCCCATGCCTTTGCCGGGCGCCCTGCAGCGGCAGGCTTGACTCCCCCCCAAAAAAAACGCCCACCGTGGCGCATCAATATCACACGTTGCCAAGCGTTATTGTGCACCGCAGAATCGTTTAAACTTGACTCTTTAAATCACGTTATATAGGTCAGCACAGTTGACTTATTTTACGCGGGGAGTTGAGCATGGGCGCGACGAATGAAGGCTTCGGTCTGTATGATCCCGCTGACGAGAAAAGCAGCTGCGGCGTCGGCTTCATAACGCGAAAGAGCGGCATTCAGACCCATGACGTCCTGCTCAAGGGCCATGAGGCGCTCTGTGCCGTGCCCCATCGCGGCGGCATGTCCGCCGAAGGTGTGGGCGATGGAGCGGGTATCTCTGCGGACCTATCTCTCGGTTTCTTCCGCAAGCTGACCGGGCGCCCGGATCTTCAGGCACGGCGCTTCGGCGTCGGCAATTTCTTCCTGCCCGCCGATCCCGCCTTTCACGTGGAAGCCGAGCGCCTTATCGAGACCGCCCTTGCCGAGCAGGGACTGGGTCTGCTCCTGAAGCGCGACGTGCCTGTCGACAATGATGCCATCCGCCCTGCAGCGGTGCGGTTCCAGCTGCCGATCCGCCAATGGGTGTTCAGCTGCCACAGCGAAACCGCGTCGCTGGAAGAATTCGATTTCCGTATCCACAAGGCGTTGCTGGCGATCGAGGGCGAGGCCTATACGCGGGCGGAGCTCGGCGGCCTTTATCCGATCTCGCTCAGCGCCCGCACGCAGGTCTTGAAGGGCCGGTTGAATTCCGACGAAGTCATCCCCTATTTCCGCGATCTGGTGGATCCGGATCATGCGATCCATACCATGTATTTCCACACCCGGTTCTCCACCAATACCGACCCGCATCCGTCGATGGCGCAGCCGTTCCGCCAGATGGCCCATAACGGTGAACTCAATACCGACCGCAAGAACCGGCTGTCGGAAGCGGCGATCGCCGCTGCCAAGAATGCCTCGATCATCCGGCCCAAGGGGCAGTCCGACAGTTGTCGCCTCGACCAGACGCTGCAGTCGCGCGTGGTGGAGGACGGGCTCGATCTCGTGACCGCCGTCGTGTCGATGATGCCACCGGCATGGGAGAACGACGACACGCTCTCGGCCGATGTCGTCGCTATGCTCGAATATTTCTCGCTCTATGAAGAGAAGAACGACGGTCCGGCCGCCCTGATCTTCGGCAATGGCGATGTCATCGGCGCACGTCTCGATCGTCTTGGCCTCCGCCCGCTGCGCACCGTCGAGACGCAAGACTATCTCTGCGTCATGTCGGAAGCCGGCCAGATCGCCTTTCCGCCGGAAACGGTTCTGCGCCGCGGCCGCATCGAGGCGGGCGGCATGCTGGTCTACGACCATACCGAAAAGCGCGCCTATGGCACGATCGAGGCACTGGAAATGCTGGCGGCGCGGCGTCCCTACCGCGATCTTCTCGTCGGCGCGCGTGTCCGTCTCGTCGACCTGCCGGAAATCCCGGCCGAAGCCCAGGGGTCGCCGCTGCGCTACAATGGCGATCTAGAACGCCATCAGCGCTACGTCGCCTATTCGCTCAACCAGGAAAGCTTCAAGTTCCTGATGGACCCGATGCTGGCAACCGGCGCGGAAAAGATCTCCGCCATGGGTTATGGCAATGCCATCAATGCGCTCTCCGACCAGGAAGGCGGCGTTGCCAAGTATTTCTCCCAACGCTTCGCCCAGGTCACCAACCCGCCGCTCGACAGTATCCGTGAGGCGGATGGCATGACGCTGCGCATCGCGCTCGGCGCCAAGCCGAATATCGGTGCGAAGGCCGCCCGCCAGATTGTCGTGCCCTCCCCAATCCTTACCCATCTCGACATGCTGCGACTGCGCGAACAGGCGGAAACGCCGGTCCGTCGTTTCGAAATGCTCTATACGCCCGTTCTCGACGATGCCGGGATCAATTCCCAGGCATTGGAAGAGGGCATCGACAGGCTCTGCAATTCTATCGCCGCCTTTGCGCGCGAAGAAGGCGGCATCGCCATCGTCACCGACCGGCATGTTGCGAGAGATCGTGCGGCTCTGCCGATGATCCTTGTCGTTTCGGCGATCAACCAGAAGCTCATCGAGGAAGGGATGCGCCTGCGCGTCTCGCTGGTGGTCGAAAGCGGCCAGATCTGCTCCTCACATCATGTGGCGGCAGCCCTCGGTTTCGGTGCAGCGGCAGTCTATCCGCTCGGCGTGCAGTTTCGCGCCGAGGAGAAGTTCGGGGCCGAGGCCGACAAGGCGTTCAAGCGCTTCGCCAAGGCTGCCGAAAAGTCGCTGATGAAGACCATGGGCAAGGTCGGGCTCTGCACTGCCGAAAGCTATGTCGGCGGCGAATTCTTCGAGCCGAACTTCCTCGATACCAGCGATCCGGTCCTGAAGCGTTACTTCCCCAACGTGAAGACGCCTGTCGGCGGCGTGAACTTCAAGGTGATCGCCCAGGCAGTTGCCGACTGGCACGCCAAGGCGCTGACGGTGGCGGCAGAAGACGACATCCCCCTGCTCGGCCTGTTCAAGGAGCGCGCCGAGGGTGCGGGCCATTCCTTCGGCACTACGGCGGTGCGGGGTTTCGTCGACATGACGGAGGAGAAGCTGGCCTTCTCCGAACCGGATGGTGAGGAAGACCCTTTCCTGCGCCTGCTGACGCTCAACCGGCTCGATGATGCCTTCGGCATCAACGATGCAGCCTACACGAACACCAGCTACGACCGGCTGTCGCCGCAGGCCATCGACCGGTTTGCCATCACGCCAGGCTATCGGGCCTTCGTGCGGATGATGACCGAAGAGCGTGCTCGCCGGCCGGCTGCGCTCCGCGATGTGCTGGCCTTCCCGGCCGACGTCACCTATGCCACATCGCCGGAAGATTTCCGCAAGGAGATGAAGCGGTTCTCCCGCAAGGGCAATAACAGCTTCCTGGTCCGCGGCCTCACCTGCCAGGCGATCGACGATGACACGTTCCGGCTCGGCCTGACCGGCCCTCTCGGCGGTGATCTGGCAAGGCTTGCCGCACTCGGCCAATCGCTGGTCACGCGTTTCGGCACCGACATCCTCGGCCACTGGCTGGAAGGCGGGGCGCTTGCCATTCACGCCGAAGGACAGGCGCTCGCCTATCTGCGGCTTCTCGGCACAGCCGCAGCCGGTATCGCGCTCGACGAGGTACAGCCGGCAAGCGACATCACCCCGTTGCTTGCATCCGGCGCCATGAGCCATGGCGCGCTTGTTGCCAATGCCCACGAGGCGGTCGCCCACGGTACCAACATGGTCGGCGGCATGTCGAATTCGGGCGAAGGCGGCGAGCATATCTCGCGCTACGGCACGATCCGCGCCTCGCGTATCAAGCAGTTCGCCTCAGGCCGCTTCGGCATCTGGGCGGGCTATCTCGCCGATCCGATGCTGGAGGAACTGGAGATCAAGATCGGTCAGGGCGCTAAGCCCGGCGAAGGCGGCCAGCTTCCGGCAGCCAAGGTGACGGTCGAGATTGCCGCGGCCCGTGGTGGCACACCCGGCGTCGAGCTCGTCTCGCCACCGCCGCATCACGACACCTATTCGATCGAGGATCTCGCGCAGCTGATCCACGATTGCAAGGCGGCGCGGGTGCGCGTCATCGTCAAGCTCGTCTCCTCCGAAGGCATCGGTACGATTGCCGTCGGCGTCGCCAAGGCGGGCGCCGATGTCATCAACGTCGCCGGCAATACCGGCGGCACGGGTGCGGCCGCGGTCACCAGCCTGAAATATACCGGCCGTGCCGCCGAAATCGGCATTGCCGAGGTGCATCAGGCACTCTGCGCCAACGGGCTACGCCAGAAGGTGACGCTGCGTTGTTCCGGCGCCCACCAAACGGCAAGCGACGTGGTCAAGTCGGCGCTGCTTGGCGGCGACAGTTTCGAATTCGGCACGACGGCGCTGATGATGCTGAAATGCGTGATGGCGAAGAACTGCAACATCAAGTGCCCGGCCGGTCTCACCACCAATGCGGAAGCCTTTGATGGCGACCCGCGGGCGCTGGCGCAATATCTGCTCAACATCGCCCATGAAACACGCGAAATCCTGGCGTCGCTGGGCCTTCGGTCTCTGCGCGAGGCCCGCGGGCGCAGCGATCTCCTCCACCTCCTCGACCACCCTTCCAGCGTCGGGCAGCTTGACCTCCGCGCGATGCTGCAGGTGGTCGAGGAGGTGAAGATCGCCGACCCGGTCTATATGGAAAAGGATTATGCGGTCGACGACGCCTTCATCGACATGGTGCGCTCGGCGCTCATCGATGGCCGCCATCCGGTGGTCGAGCTTGGCGGCAACCAGCACCTCAACAATCGCAACAAGAGCGTCGGCGGCCAGTTGTCGGTCGATATCGAGCGCATGCTGAACTATGAGCTGACGGAGGATCAGGCGCGCGGCCTCCCCGCCGTGCGGCAGGACGGTCGCGGCCGCCGGTTCCTCGATGCAGGCTCGGTGAAGATCGCTACATCCGGCTCGGCCGGGCAATCCTATGGCGCCTTCTGCAACGATGGCCTTGCACTCACCCACACCGGCACCTGCAATGACGGCGTGGGAAAGAGCGCCAATGGCGGGACGATTTCGGTGCGCTCGCCGGGCGGCGGCTCTGCTGAGGCCGGCGGCAACGTGCTGATCGGCAACTTCGCGCTGTTCGGCGCTACCGGTGGACGGCTGTTCGTCGAAGGCCAGGCAGGTGACCGCTTTGCCGTGCGCAATTCCGGTTCGACTGCAGTCGTCGAGGGCGTCGGCGATTTCTGCTGCGAATACATGACCAATGGTGCGGTGCTTAACCTCGGAGCCTTCGGCAAGGGCGTCGGCAACGGCATGAGCGGCGGTTTCTTCTATCAGTATGATCCCTATGGGGACCTGCCGAAGAATGCGAGCCACGACTCAGTCATCATCGGCTCGATCGCCGATCCGGCGGATCCCCATGCCGCCTTCCATGCGGATGCGATCCGCATGATGCTGGAATGGCATGTCGAGGCGACCGGGTCGGAAAAGGCCCGCTGGCTCATCGAGAACTTCGAGAGCGAAAGACAGAACTTCGTCTATGGCCTGCCGCGGGCGCTGCTGCTCTATCAGGATACCGACGCCATTCTCAAGGCGAAGAGCCGAAAGGACCTGATCGAGGAGCTGTCGACGGCACTTGCCGCCCATCAGGTGCGCAAGTTCAAGCTCGCCTATCGCGACCGCAAGCCGATCCTCAATGGCAAGGCGCCCGGTCACGGCGAGACCGACAGCGAAGAGATGTTCACGCTTCTCAACAACTACACGGTTCTTTCCATGGCCCAGTCGCTGGCCATGGCACGCGTGCCGAACGCGCTCGGCCCCTCGGAGCCGGCTGTCGAGAAGGCGGTGCGCAATCTGATCCTGACGGAAGACTTCGCTCTGATGCAGAAGATCTCCCGTTACGCCCGCGAGGCGGTGGCCGATTACGACGACCAGGGCCTTGCCGTGCTGGTTTCCGAAAAGCGGCTTTCCGACTATCGCCGGGCCCTGGCGGGACGCAACACGTTGTCGATCGATTGCCCCGGCACCTATGGCTGGATCATCCAGCAGACGGAAAGCAACCGCGACCGGATCGGCCGTATCCCGAGTTTCGAGGAACTCTTCGCCGCCAAGGCTATCGGCAACCTTGCTCCTGCCCGACCGTAAGAATGAGAACCGGACGATGATGATCCCGCATATTCCCGAGGACGCCCCGTTCAACAGCGACCAGCGCGCATGGCTAGCCGGCTTCATGGCCGGTCTGAACTCGCGCCTTGTCGCCGGGGAAAGCACGGCTAGCGCATCGGCAACCGGCGCTGCTCAACCGATCCACATCCTCTACGGCACCCAGACCGGCAATGCCGAACAGGTGGCGATGGACGCGGCCACCGCGGCACGCGCGCTCGGCATGGCGCCGGAGGTCAAGGGCCTCGACGACATCGACATGACCGCGCTCGGCGCCATGCGCCATGTCGTCGTGGTAACCTCCACCTATGGCGAGGGCGAGATGCCGGACAATGCCCAGCTGTTCTGGGAGGCATTGTCGGCGGACACGGCTCCGCGTCTCGAGGGCCTGAAATTTGCCGTGCTGGCGCTGGGCGACACCGGCTATGACGGGTTCTGCCAGGCCGGAAAGCTGATCGACACCCGGTTGGAACAACTCGGCGCAACCCGCATCGCCACCCGGCGCGACTGCGATATCGATTTCGAGGATGCCGCCGCCGAATGGCTTGGCGAGACCCTGCCGCTTGCATCTGAGGTGCCTGAAGCCGGGACACCGGTCGCCGTCGTTGCGGCCCCGATACGCGAGGTGACCGGCTGGGGCCGCAAGAATCCTTACGCCGCGACACTTGCCGTCAATCGCCGCCTGTCGGGGTCGTCCTCGACCAAGGAAATCCGCCACTACGAATTCGATCTCGCCGATAGCGGGCTTACCTACGAAGCCGGGGATGCGCTGGGCGTGATGCCCGTCAACGACCCGGCACTGGTCGATCTCCTCGTTGCAAGGCTCGGGGCAACCGCAGACACCGAAGTCCAAGGGGCGCCGCTCGGCCAGCTGCTTTCGGCGCATTACGAGATCTCGACGCCATCACGCGACCTGATTGCCGAAGTCGAGCGCCGGGCCGGCCACGAGGAACTGACCCGCGTGATGCGCAATGGCGACAAGGAGGCGCTGGAGGCCTTCCTGTGGAGCAAAGACAGCCTCGACCTCATCTCGCTGATCCCGCAGGGCGTTCTCAACGCAGCAGAGTTCGTCGGCCTGTTGAAGCCGCTGCAGCACCGCGCCTATTCGATTTCTTCGAGCCCGAAGGAGGCCGAAAGCCGGGTGCATCTCACCGTCGCAAGCGTCCGCTACCACGCAGCAGGTCGCCATCGTGGCGGGGTCTGCTCCACCCATATGGCCGACCGCGTGGCCGAGGGCGCGACAGCCGGGATATTCGTGTCGCAGAACAAATCCTTCCGCGTTCCCGGCAATGACGATGCACCGATGATCATGGTCGGCCCCGGCACGGGCATCGCGCCCTTCCGCGCATTCCTGCAGGAACGCCGCGGGCGTGGCGCCAAGGGCCGCAACTGGCTGTTCTTCGGCGACCAGCGCCGCGAAAGCGACTTCATCTACGAAGACGAGCTCTCCACCATGAGCCGTGACGGTCTGCTGACGCGCCTCGACCTCGCCTTCTCGCGTGACCAGGATGCCAAGATCTATGTACAGACCCGCATGAAGGAAAACGGCAAGGCATTGTTCTCCTGGCTGGAGGATGGTGCATCCTTCTATGTCTGCGGTGATGCGACGCGCATGGCGCGCGATGTCGATACGGCGCTTGGCGAGATCATCGCCGAACATGGCGGGATGACGCCCGAGAAGGCAGCGGATTATCTGGCAAACCTCAAGCGGGACAAGCGCTACCTTCGCGATGTCTACTGACGGATATTGATTCTCGGGCGGCAAGTCGTGCGGCCGCCCGTTTCTTCATCAGCGTTGGCGCGCGACAATGCTATGCAGCGGAATGTCTTTTCCTGCCGGATCGCGACCGCCACGCCGCGAATGGCACACCGACGAAGGCCAGAACGACGCCGGCGCTTGCCAGGCTTGGTCCATGCGACAGGGCACCCATCCAGTCCGGCATGATAAACTCAGCAGAATTGTATCCTTCATCGGAATATTGACAGCCGACGAGTTCGGCACCGCTGAGGATCGCCTCGTTCTCGAACTGGGAATTCAGCTCATTTGCGGCCGGCCCGATATCCGGCATTGCTCTCATGTGGAGAAGCAGCGCCTTGGCGGCAGCCAGATCGGCATGCGCGCATTCGTTGAACGGGCTGGTTTCGTCTCCGACCGTTCCAGGAACAGCGGTCCAGAGGCACAGCGCATGCTGGATTTCCGTGTAGTTGAGGAGCACGCGAAAGCGCGGATCGGTGACTACAGCCCGATGTGCCAGGGCGACGATTGCGGAGCGATAATGCGTCAGGATCGCCATTTCGCCATGCGTGACGGCAGGTATCGGCAATCCCGTCTGATTGGAGGGCAGCCGGCCGCTATGAGCGAGAGCCTCACCGGCAAAGAAGACCGGCAGGATGAGACTGAAAAGAGCAAGCCGTCTCATGCTATGAAGTCCTGTCAAACGATCGAGACGTATAAATTTTGAAGCCACTCCCATCCTCCTGGGATCGGAGTGGTATTCACATTAGTCGGCGCTAACTTGACGAGCCCAGTTCTACCGTGCTGCGATGGCATTCCGGTAGTGACCGGAGTTCTTCATCAGGGCCTCGGCCATCACGCCGAAGATCAGGGCCGTGCCTGCCCAGACGATCGCCTGGATACCGACGCTCGCGATGCGGAAGTTGTACAAGGTCACGGCCGAGAAGTTTTCCGGTACTTCGTTGATCGCAGGCAGCAGGAATTGCACCGCGGCGATAAAGGCGATGTAGCACAGGCCGGCCACGATCGAAGCGTTCCAGCCTCCCATCCGGGCCACCAGCGCAGAGCGGATCAGATACGCCACCACCATTGCCGCAATCGACACGACCATCATGATGAAGAACAGCCCCGTCCTGATACCGATCGTATCGGGATTTCCGACAGCTGGCGGATTTGGCGGGTATTTGAGATCGGGCACGACGATGATCGCCAGGAAGGCAAGCACACCGAGGATCGCGGAAAGCCCACGCGGGCTGATGCGGCCGGTTCTGCCATAGAGCCCGGCGAAGACCAGCGCAAAGATGCCGCCGATGGCGACACTATAGCAGACCACGCCCGTCAAAAGGCCGATACCGGCCTGGGTCTTGCGCGAAACGAGTTCCGGCTCCGCCGGCTCATTGGCCGCGGCGGCTTCCTGCTCTTCGAAGGCGATCGCACGATCGACCAGAGGCTCACCAAAAGTGCGAGCGAAACCGAAGGCAAGCAGTCCCGCGATGAGACCGGCAATCATGCCTCTCAACAACAAGTTTCCAATCATGTCAGAGCCCCTTAGTGGCAGGGAAAGCCGAGGAGATGACGGCCGTCATGCACGAATTCGTGCACTTCCATGCCGGAGATCAGCGAGGTCGCGCCTTCTTCGGCACCGACGAAATAGATCGCCATCAGCATGAGCAGGCCGCCGAACACGGCCCATGGAAGCAATTGTCCGACGGGAATCGGGGTGACTGTGATTTCGGGAGCGTAAGTGGCGTTGGCCATGGCGTTCTTCCGTGAATTGCGCGTTCAAAGGGATCGTCCTATTGCAACAGGGTCTGGCTCTCGACGGATCGATTACAGTGGCGCGACCGCGACAGGATTTCACTGTCTTCCCGAATGCAATAAGACAAACGTGTATCAGTGCGCGTTCCCGTAAGTCAAACGCATTTAGGGGCCGCGCGCCAGCCGACAGTAGGAAAGGCTCCGAGCATGTCACGATCGACCCGCCTGTTCTTGATCTGTCATGGCCCGACGACCGCCGCTCGCAACGCGACGTTTCCGCATGATGAGCCGCTCGTCGATGGCGACATCGATACGATTCATGCGTTCATACCCCCCGATCTGTTGCGTGAAGCCTACCTGGTCTGCTCGCCGGCGCGATCCACAGTCCAGATCGCCGAAGCGATCTCCTCGTCATACGAAGTCGACCATCGGTTGGCCGATCTCGATCATGGCCTCTGGTCGGGGCGATCTCTGGAAGACGTTGCGCGCAGTGAGCCGGAGGCGTTGAAAGAATGGATGACCGAGCCTGATTTCTCGCCTCCCGAAGGAGAGAGTATCGTCCACCTGATCCAGCGCTCACAGGCGTGGCTGGACGGAAATCTGCAGCGAGGCGGAAAGATCGTCGCCATCACGCATCGCGCCGTCTGCCGGGCAATGATCGTCAGTGCGTTGGGTGCACCGGCAGACGCATTCTGGAAGATCGATATCGGCTTTCCGGGCAAGACAACACTGACAAGTGATGGGCGACGCTGGTCGCTTAGTGGCATCGAGTGAGATAATATCGCGACGGTAAGCCCGGTTCGGCATGGCAACGGCAGGATCAGGTTATCTGGATGGCGAGGATGGCTGGCATGAACCCTCTACTGACGAGAGTTTCACATAGCCTTTCCTCGTTAAGCTTTTGGTAACCATGATGATGCCTATCTGCCCTGTCCGCCAGATATTCGGCAGCACCGGACGATTGCCATGGCGCCGACCATTGACCACTTCAGGAGCAATTCCGTTGCCTTCCTCTTTCAGGCTTGATTTCACGATCAAAATTCTTGCAGCCGCGCTGCTCACGGCTGTGTCTGCGCAGGCAGCAAGCGCACAGCATCTGCCGCCTGCCCCCGAGTGGCTCAAAGGACATATCGGAGAAGGCGATGGACAGATTGCACCCACGGTCTTCGAGCGGGCCCGGGCGCTCTATTTCAGCAAGGTCGCCGAGGGCAAGGTGAAAAATCCCTGCTACTTCGCCATGGACGCGACACGCCCGAACGACCTGACCGATGGCAAGGCAGGCGGGCGATTCTACACGATCTGCGAAGCCAGTCAGACGTTCAGCGTGATTTCTTCAGGCCATGGCAGCGGCCGCAAACTGCCCGGCGTGGTGGATTTCTCCAATGACCGTGCATGCGCAAGGAATTTCGGCAACGCTCTGGACTCCAATCTGACCGCTGGAGGTGCCTATCTCACCAGCGAGATCAAGACGTCGTTCAAGGGCTATTACCGGACCGGTTCGGGCGGACAGGCCCTGTTGACGCGATCCTTCGTGCAATTCGACGGCGTCGGCGAGACGGCGAATGCACGGCAGCGCGCCATAGGCGGACATGCCGCAGCACTGGTTTCCGGTATCTGCATGCAGAAGAAACCGGAGAGCCCCTATGCAAACCGCGATGGATACGTTCCGCTCGGCAAACTGGTGAACTATGCCGGTGGTCGCAGCGACGGCTGCACGAGCTGGTCACCAGCAGAGGCCCCGATGGTCCTGTCCACAGTGAAGGACAATCCGACCACGGTCTATATCTACCCCGAGTCGCGAGATATCGCAGCCATGTCCAAGGCACTCGCATCGGGCCGGCCGGGCAGTCATGCCGGTGTCTACTGGAACTCGGATTGCCTCAAGGAAATCGGCACGCCGCGATTCTGGAACAAGGAAACCCTCGAACCGCTCATCGCCCAATACAAGAAGGACCACCCGGCTCCGCCGCCGAAGCCGGTTCCAATCTGCGATCCCCAGATGAATTGACGGGCACACGCTCTCTCCTGGACGGCCCCAACCCTCAGGGTTGGGGCCACAGCAGTTGCAGCATCCGTATCGCTTGATTTGATGTTGTATCCTCATGGATTGACACCTCATGCTTGACGGGAGAATCTGCAATCTTGGGTTGGTAGACGATCGCCAGACATTGGAGCGATGCATCCGCCCGTAACGGCCACGGGCTCGACATGCGCGGAAGAGCGGCCGCGGCCGGCTGGTGCATCTAGGCCGCCGGACAACTGCGACGATCTGATCGAAAGGCATAAGAGAATGACACCTGCATCGAAGCATCACTGTCAGGCCAATTCAGGGAAATGACGCGGTCGACATCCGCCTCATTTCGAGCAGCAAGACAACGGTCTATCAAAATCAGCAAGGACAGATGACATGTTTCGCTCTATCAAGATCACCCTATTCGCTCTCACCGCCGCCGCCGCCGTTTCCAGCCAGGCCTTTGCCCATGCGCATCTGAAGACCTCAAATCCGGCCGACAAGGCTTCAGTCACATCCCCGTCCGAACTCGACCTTACGTTCACCGAGGGACTGAACCTCAAGTTCAGCGGCATCACAGTGACCGATGGAGATGGAAAGACGGTTGGTCTGGGTGAGAGCAAGCTCAGCGAAGGCGACAAGACGCTTGTCGTTCCCGTCTCAGCCCCGCTTTCCCAAGGCACCTACAAGGTCGAATGGCATGTTCTCTCGACCGATGGTCACAAGACCAACGGCGCTTACAGTTTCACCGTGAAGCCGTGATCACGCCGGACACGGTTTTCGTCGTTATCCGTTTCGCTTTCGACCTGGCGGTGCTGTTTCTATGGGGCAGCGCCGCCTATCTGCGATTTCTTGTGCAGAGCGACCTTCGCGCGCAAATCTGGTCGAGGATCAGATGGGCTCGCATTGCCTCCGTCTTTGCGGTGCTGGTGGCGGCAATTCTTACCCTGCCGGTCCGATCGGCAATGCTCGGCAATGGATGGCAGGACGCAATTGATCCGCAGACGATCATGGACATCGTCGCCGCGACGAGCATCGGCAGCGCATGGCTGTACCAGCTTGTCGGGGCCGTGGCGCTGTTTGCCTGTTCGGTATTCGCAACCGGCAATGCAGCGATCTTCGTGACCGCCTTGGTGTCGGCCTTTCTGATTGCCGGGTTGACGATGATCGGTCATGCCGCCATGAATTCCGGCTGGATCGGCACGTTTCAGCAAGTGAACGACACCACCCATATGTTGGCCGCGGGAGCTTGGCTGGGCTCTCTGCTGCCGGTAGCCATCATTCTCGGCCTGATGCGCAAGCCTCCTCTTGTCGATCACGCTAGGCGCGCACTCATGCGATTTTCCAATGCCGGCCATATCGCCGTCATCGTCGTCGTCCTTTCCGGGGCCGTAAACACAATCCTTATCCTAGGCGGATTTCCGCTCGACTGGTCGCAGCCATACCAGTTGCTTCTCGCCGCAAAGATCATGCTGGTTGGACTGATGATCGTCATCGCGATCGTCAATCGCTATTACATCGTGCCGAGGATCACATCGTCGCGGTCGGCGGAATCGGCCGTGAAGGTGGCAACAGTCACCGAATTCGGCTTGGCGATAACGGTCGTCGCGCTCGTCGCCTGTTTCGGCATGCTGGAGCCGACCGCAGCCTGATTTCCGATCGCCGGCAAAAGCCCCGATGCCAGCGTGGCCACGCATCGTCATCCATGACATATCCAGTCCCTCATGGACGGCCGCCGCCCAACTCGAATTGCAATCGATTTCATTGAATGATAGTTGCGCATGTAATCGATTACATTAAGGATCCGTCGAGAGATTGAGTCTGAATTGTTTTTCCATGAGGCAGAAATGACCGAGGATACAATCGAGCAGAACATTCTGGCATTCGCCGACGAAGCGCTGGCATTGACGACTGGTGCGGACTACTGGACGACGCCCGCCGCGCCCGGTCTCGGGATACGCTCTGTCCGGCTCGCTGACGGTCCGCACGGCCTGCGTGTGCAGAATGACGAGAACCCCGACCATTTGGGCCTGGAGCGCAGTCATCCTGCGACTTGCTTCCCCCCGGCGGTCACGCTGGCCTCTTCCTGGGATGTCGATCTCATCGAACGCGTTGGTCAGGCTCTGGCGGTGGAAGCGAGAGCGGCGGGCGTCGATGTCGTGCTGGGGCCAGGCCTCAACATCAAGCGCAGCCCGCTTTGTGGCCGCAACTTCGAATATTACTCAGAGGATCCTCTGCTTGCCGGTATGCTGGCGGGAGCGATAGCCCGCGGATTGCAGTCTCAGGGCGTTGCTGCCTGCCTCAAGCATTTTGCCGTCAACAACCAGGAGACCGATCGGCTGCGGGTCAGCGCCAATGTCGACGAGCGCGCCTTGCGGGAAATCTATCTTCGCGCCTTCCAGATCGCTATCGAGCAGTCCAATGCCTGGACGATCATGACGTCCTACAACCGCATCAACGGAACCTACGCATCGGAGAATTCCTGGCTGCTCAAGACCGTGCTGCGTGACGAATGGGGTTACGACGGCGTCGTCGTTTCCGACTGGGGCGCGGTCCACGATCCGGTCGGCTCGCTAAAGGTTGGCCTCGATCTGCGCATGCCGGGCAGACCCGGCGATGAGCGGGTGCGTAGAGCCTTTGCGCAGGATAAGCTGGATATCGGGGTAATCACGGAAACCGCCCGGCGCATGCAGCTGCTGGCGGAAAGAACGGCGCCGCAGGATGCGTCCGCTGAACCGGACTATCACAAACACCACGCCCTGGTCAGGGAAGTAGCCGCGAAATCATCCGTACTGCTCACGAATGACGGGGCGCTGCCCGTGTCAATATCCCCCGGCCTGCGTGTGGCCGTGATCGGCGAACTGGCCCGCAAGCCGCGATATCAGGGAGCCGGCAGTTCCCGCGTCAATGCGATCAAGGTTACGAACGGCCTTGAGGCGCTTGCCGCGCGCGTCGAGATGGCTGGCGGTTCATTGGAGTTTTCCCGCGGCTACGCGCTTGACAAGGTTGCCCAATCCACAACGCTGATCGAGGACGCGGTTGCCGCAGCCAAGCGCTCGGATGTGACTATCCTGTTTCTCGGCCTGCCGGACAGTTATGAGGCGGAGGGCAGCGACCGCAATTCAATCGAGCTACCGGCCAACCAGCTCGAACTTCTGAAGGCGCTGCAGGCGGCAGCCCCAAAAACGATCGTCGCCATGAGCAATGGATCGGCCGTAACAACCGCATCCTGGCGTCACTCGGTCAACGCCATCGTCGAATTTTGGCTGACGGGGCAAGCCCATGGAGAAGCCATCGCCGACATTCTGTTCGGCGACGTCAACCCAAGCGGCAAACTTTCCGAAACCATCCCCCTGCGGCTGGAGGATACCCCCGCCTATCTGAACTTCCCCGGTGAACACCAGAACGTCACCTATGGCGAGGGCATTTATGTCGGCTACAGGTCCTACGACGCGCGCCGACAAGATGTCGATCACCCGTTCGGCCACGGCCTTTCCTACACGACGTTCGATTATTCCGCACTTGAGATCGATGTTCGCCCTCTATCGGACGAAATCGCCGTCACCGCCCGTCTCTTGATCCGCAACACCGGCACGCGCCGCGGCGCAGAGGTGGTCCAGCTCTACGTCCATGATCATGACGATATCGTCATCACGCCTCCGATCGAACTGAGGGGATGGCACAAGATCGAGCTGGACCCCGGCGCCACCGAAACGGTCGAGATTGCCGTGCCCCGTTCACGCCTGGAGCATTGGAGCAGCAGTCTCAACGCCTGGATCTTTGGTGGCGGCACGGTGACGATACATGTGGGCTCATCGTCCCGCGATCTTCGCCTGAGCGAGACAGTCAGCCTGCCGGGCGATCCCGTTACTGCGCCGCTGACGACATGGTCGACATTCGGCGAGTGGCTGGATCATCCGGTTGCCGGCCAGCGCCTGCGATCACTGTTTGACGCACGCGGCGGACTGAAGGGACGGATCAGTGATCTGCTGTCGGACGAGGTGGGGAAAAACTCCGTGCGGGCCTCCCCGATGGTCAGCATCGCGGAGTTTCCCGGTGTGCCGATTCAACCCGAGGACCTCGAAGCGATCTGCATCGAGGCGCGGACCGTCTGAGCGAGGCAATCTGCCATCAAAGGCAGTCTACCCGCTATCAGCGGGCAGACGCCGGAGGAGCGGTGCTGTCGCGCAACACGAGATCGACGTCCAGCATCACGTTTTCTCTTTCAATGGGCTTTTCCTCGATCACATCGAGCATCATCCGGGCAACCGTAGTACCGATCGCCCGCCGCGGCTGATGGATCGTCGTCAATGCCGGATAGATATGAGCGCAGATCTCGATGTCGTCGAAGCCGACGACAGAGACCTGATCGGGCACCTTGATGCCCGCCCGCGTCACGTGGCCGATAAAGCCACAGGCTATTTCATCGGAATCGCAGAATACCGCCGTCGGCCGCTCGCTCATATCGAGCCAGACCTGCGCAGCCGCTCGTCCTGATGCCAGCGAGAATTCCCCCGGCAGTATGCAGTCTTCCCGCAGAAAGAGCCCGGCCTCCTCCAGCACATCCCGCAATCCCTGCAACCGTGTTTCTGTGGTAAAGTTGCCACGAGGACCGCTGGCGAAGCCGATATCGCGGTGGCCTAGATCGATCAGATGCCTGGCAGCCAGCCTTCCAGCCTCGCGGTTGTCGATCGTGACACGCGGCGTCTCGGGAGCTTCCGGCCATTCGCCAACCTGGATGACCGGTGGAACGGATGGCCCAGCAAGGGCCGTTCGAAGAGTATCTGCCGGCAGGCTGCCCAACAGAACGATGACGCCATCCGTGCGGCGCCTCGTGAAATATTGAAGCGCTGCATCATCCGCACGGCGGCCGTAATTCGTGTCGACCACGAGCAGATTATAGCCCGTGCCGGCAAGCGCCTCGGAAATTGCAGACAGGATAGTGGAATAATAGGGATTGGCGATGTTGGGCAGAAGCGCGACGATCGAACCGGTACGTTGCCGGCGAAAATTGCTCGCCGCCTCATCGAGCACGTAACCGGTCTTGTCCACCGCTGCCAGAACATTTTTACGGGTTTCATCGCTCACCTTGTCGGGGTTCGACAAGGCCCTGCTCACCGTCGCGGTAGACACACCCGCAGCAAGCGCGACATCTTTTATTCGAACAGTGGGCTTTCGCACCGTTTCCTCCCATTCCGGCCTCGACAGCGCGCGGAACGATAAAACCGCGGCAGGCCAGATAGGCTATTGTAAAGGCTTACACCCTATGTCAAGCTCAATGCAATCGATTACATATTGCATCAGAAGGACCTTGATCTGCCGTTGCAAGCACTATCCAGCGCGCAGTGTGGCGCCGTTTGTGAGGCAATCAAGATCCAATCTGAAACGCTTCCACCTCGAAAATCACCGCATCGCTATAATCATAAAATGGGAACAAGCATGAGAAGATTTTTACTGGCCGCCACATTGCTGCTTTCGGGCGCAAGCTTCACATTTGCCGCCGAGGATGGCGGGCGCTTGAACTTGATCGTGCAGCCTGAGCCACCGGGTTTGATGCTCGGCATCGTTCAGAACGGCCCGGCCTCGCTGGTCGCAGGCCAGATATACGAAAGCCTTCTCAGATATGACGACAAGCTCCAGCCCCAGCCGTCGCTGGCCAAGAGCTGGGAGATTTCGGCGGATGGCCTCACCTACACATTCCATCTGCAGGACAATGTGAAGTTCCACGACGGCGTACCGATGACGGCCGCCGATGTGCTGTTTTCCGTCAACGAATTCCTGCCGAAGACGCTTTCCAAGCACCGCAATACGATGACCCGCGTCGCGTCCGTCACGGCACCTGACGACAAGACCATCGTCTTCAAGCTCAAGGCTCCGTTCGAACCCTTCATCCGCGCCATGGATTTCGGTGCGATGCCGATCATTCCCAAGCATCTCTATGAGGGAACGGATTACGCCACCAACCCGAACAACGAAAAGCCGATCGGTACCGGCCCCTTCAAATTCGCCGAGTGGAAGAAGGGAAGCTATATCAAGCTCGTCAAGAACCCAGATTATTACATCAAGGGCAAGCCGTATCTGGACGAGATCTATTACCAGATCATTCCGGACGCCGCCGCGCGCGCCGTGGCATTCGAATCGGGCGCGATCGACGTTCTTCCGGGCGGCACGGTGGAGAATTTCGACATCCCCCGCGTCTCGGCGCTTCCCCACACATGCGTGACCGACAAGGGCTGGGAATATTACGCGCCGATGTCCTGGCTGTGGCTCAACAACCGCACCAAGCCGATGGACAATCCGAAATTCCGTCAGGCGATCATGTATGCGATGGATCGCGAGTTCGCCAAGGATGTGCTCTGGAATGGCATGGGCAGGGTCGCGGACGGTCCCTTTTCGTCCAAACTGCCTTTCCACAGCGATGGCGGACCGCAATATCCACATGATCCGGCCAAGGCCAAGGCGCTCCTGAAGGAAATCGGTTATGACGGAAAGCCGTTGCGCCTGCTGCCGCTTCCCTATGGTGAAACCTGGCAACGCTGGGCCGAAGCGGTGAAGCAGAACCTCGCGGAGGTCGGCATTCCGGTCGAGATCGAGGCGACCGACGTTGCCGGCTGGAACCAGCGTGTCGCCAACTGGGACTACGACATGGCCTTTACCTATCTTTATCAGAACGGCGATCCGGCAATCGGTGTCGACCGCAACTACAAGACCGATCAGATCCTGAAGGGCTCGCCCTGGAACAATGTCGAAGGCTATTCCAACCCGGAGCTGGACGGCATCTTCGAAAAGGCGGCACTCGCCTTTCCGGCGCAAAACCGGCAGGCTCTCTACGATCGCGCTCAGGAGATCTTGCGGAAGGATGTTCCAGTTGCGTGGCTGACGGAACTCGCATTTCCGACCATCTACAACTGCAAGGTCCAGGATCTCGTGACGACCAGCACAGGCCTCAGCAACTCGCTCCGCGATACCTGGATCAAGAAGTAAGATGCGTGAGGGCGGAGCAAAACGCTGCTCCGCCCCTTTTCAACAAGTGTCGATATCAGTGCCGGTCAGGCGATGCCAAGGCTGAACAATCGTCCGAGGCCCTCCAGCGGCTGGCTGTAGCCGGCAAGTCGCAGCATGTGCCATGCCAGCGCGTGATTGCTGGAGGTGACCGGCTTGCCGAGCTTTGCCTCCACGTCGGCCACGATACGCGCAACCCGCATGCTGGTGCAGGAAACGAACACGGCATCGCATTCGTCGGAACTGCCGAGATCCAGAATGGCCTGCTCGATAGATGCCGGCGTGATGCGCGCAACACGGTTGTCGTCGGGTTCGTGGAAAGATCCCATGACCGGGATGTCCATGCCTCTCGCCATCAGCGAGGCACGCAGCGAATGGTTGATCTCCGGCATATAGGGTGTCAGCAAGGCAACACGCCGTGCACCGAGGGCCGCGACCGCGGCTCGGGCGGCCGTGACCGGGTTGGTCACTTTCACGCCCGGCATCCGCTCATGAACACGCTCCGCGATCCGCTCCTCACCGATGACCAGCGATCCCGACGTACAGGCAAACCCCACGACATCGAATGTCACGTCCGGCAACAGCCCGACCGTACCGGGAATTTCGTCCGACATTTTCATCAGATTGGAGGGTGTGATCTCGACATCGCTGTAGAGCCTAGCCTCGTAGAGAGCCACGCCCGAAGATGGCAGCGCAAATCGGAACTCGTCTTCGATCGTCTGGTCGGTTCT